>JBBSNI010000151.1:0-11702 GCA_038232695.1 Cytophagales bacterium | reverse complement strand
AGGCACCATCTCCAGAATATCCTGCAAATCCTGTTCGTGACATACCACCCTGGGCAACCCCAAGATCGGAAAAGGTGGATCATCCGGATGGATGCACATCAGCATTTCACAAGCCTCTGCGATGGGAATGATCTGGCGGAGAAAATAAGCTAAGTTTTCCTTTAATTGCCTGGGGTCAATATGTTGATAAACAGATAAATACTTCCTGAATTCCTCTAAGGTAAATACCTCATCGGTTCCCGGCAGACCTGCCATGATGGTCTGTTGCAGGGTATCTTTTTCCTGGGTACTTAATGAATGCAGGTAAGCCTGTGCCGCTTCTTTTTCTTTTTCAGTATACGCCTGGGCTGCCCCGGCCCTTTGCAATATCAACAGGTCAAAAGCAGCCAGCGCAGCAGCCTCATAACGCAGGGCGGTAGCCCCATCTTCTAATGCAAAAGCCAGATGGGTACGGGTCCAGTCCAGCACCGGCATAAAGTTATAACAAACCGTATGAATATGGCAACTGGCCAGATTTTGCAGGGTTTGCTTATACTTGTCGATGTAAGCATCTCTTTCGGACGAATCTGTTTTGATACTTTCGTGTACGTTCACGCTCTCTACCACCGTCCATCGCAGACCGGCTTCTTCTATGACATTTTTTCTGTGTTGAATCTCTTCTACGCTCCATACCTCTCCGCAAGGAATATGGTGCAAAGCTGTCACTACGCCGCTCACGCCCGCCTGCCGGATCTCTGCCAGCGAAACAGCGTCCTGGGGACCAAACCAACGCCAGGTGTGTAGTAGGGGTAGGTTGTTTTTCATAGGGATTGAGGGACTGAGGGATTGAAGGACTGAAGAGCTGATTGATATTTGACTGACAACTTGTAAATCAGTGTGGTGCGCCTTTAAATTGTTAGATCATGTTCATTATCAAATCATTTCATCATAGCCGCTGTGGAACAGTCTCAGACGCCGCTAAAGGAACTAAAACCTCCATCTACCGGAATGATCGTGCCGGTGACAAAGCGGGAGGCTTCGCTGCAAAGATATAACACGATGCCGTTGAGTTCTTCGGCTTTGCCAAAGCGGCCCATCGGCGTATTTTGGATAATGGTTTTTCCGCGGCTTGTGTAAGAGCCGTCTTCTTCGGTGAGCAAACGCTGGTTTTGCTTTCCGATAAAAAATCCGGGCGCAATGGCGTTGACCCGGATGCCGTCTCCGTACTGCATCGCCATTTCCATGGCCATCCATTTGGTAAACATATCGATACCCGCCTTTGCCATCGCATAGCCCAGTACGCGGGTGATGGCATGGGTAGCCGCCATAGAAGAGATATTGATGATGCTGCCGGTCTGCTGCTGTGCCATCACTTTTCCAAACACCAGCGTAGGCAACACAGAACCCATCAGGTTCAGGTCAAGCACTTTTTTGAGTTCGTCGGTAGAGACATCAAACACACTTTGGTCAGGATTGATCGTAGCGCCTGGCAGGTTCCCCCCTGCTGCGTTGATCAGCACGTCTACTTTCCCCCACTTTTCTGTGATCTGCTTCTTGGCTGCCTGTAGCTTTTCTTCAGACAGTACATCTACGGCAAGTCCTACGGCTTCTCCTCCCAGGGCTTTGAGTTCTTCGGCTCGCTTGGTGGCAGAGGATTCGTGCAAACTCAGGACAGCTATCTTTGCGCCCTGTTGCAGCAGGTAAGTTGCCATCGCACCGCCCAGGGCGCCCCCACCGCCGGTGATGACGATGACTTTTCCTGAGACATCAAATAAGGTGTTTTCCATACGTCATGTTTTTGTTAGGTTTGCAAGATACAATTTATCAGAAAATATTTTGCGTCTATGAAAATGTTCCTCCTTATCACTTGCCGTACCGCCTGCCTGGTCGTGATCGCCGCGATACACTTTTCCTGTCATACTTCCCAAGAGATGCCAGCGACTGATCTGAGTCAGGAAAGCATTATCCCTAAGCCCGTTTCCGTCACCGCTACGCATACCGCCTTTATGCTGACGGAGGAAATAAACATTTATGTTGAGGGTGAAAACCTTGAGCTTAGAAACAATGCAGATTATCTTGCCGGCAAGTTGCGGATTGCTACCGGTTTTGAACTCCCGGTACGGTCTGCTGTAGATACGTCAGGCGTGGCGTCCGAAGAAGGTCATATCTATCTTTCAGCATCTGCCAAAGATGCGCAGTTGGGTGAGGAAGGCTATGCGCTTACCATTGACAAAAATTTTATCAGGCTCAAAGCTAATCAACCGGCGGGTATCTTCCGGGGGATACAGACGCTACGTCAATTGTTGCCCCCTGCCATAGAAATGGATAGTATGCAAACCGGTCCCTGGTACGTGGCCAGCGGCACGATACGCGACTATCCTGAATATGCTTACAGGGGTGTCATGCTGGATGTAGCCCGCCACTTTTTTGCGCCGGAAGACGTCAAACAGTATCTGGATTACATCGCCTACTATAAGATGAACGCCATGCACCTGCACCTTGCCGACGATCAGGGCTGGCGCATTGAGATCAAATCCTGGCCCAACCTGGCTACTCATGGCGGCAGCAAGGAGGTAGGCGGCAGCAAAGGCGGCTATTATACCCAGCAGGAATATGCCGACATCGTAGCGTATGCGCAGGACCGCTATATCACGATCATCCCGGAAATTGATATGCCCGGCCACACGAACGCGGCCCTGGCTTCCTATCCTGAGCTCAACTGTAACAACAAAGCGCCCGCTTTGTATACCGGGACAGAGGTGGGTTTCAGTACCTTATGCACCAGTAAAGAGATCACCTACCAGTTTGTAGATGATGTGATCGGAGAACTGTCCGCCCTGACGCCCGGCCCTTATATCCACATCGGGGGTGACGAATCTCACGTGACGCCCATGAAAGATTATATTCCCTTCGTCAACAGGGTACAAAAGATCGTACGCTCCCATGGAAAACAGGTGATGGGCTGGGACGAAATTGCTCATGCTGACCTTAGCGACAGTACGGTCGTACAGTACTGGGCTAAAGCCGAAAATGCGCAAAAAGCGGTAGAACAGGGAGCCAAAGTGCTGATGTCGCCCGCTACCCGTGCTTATATGGATATGCAATATGATTCTACGAGCCGCTACGGACTGCATTGGGCAGCCTATATAGAACTCGACAGTGCCTACCTCTGGGACCCGGCAACGCTGGCAGAGGGCATTGGTAAGTCGTCTATCATGGGCATAGAAGCTCCGCTATGGACAGAGACCATTACGGATATGGAGGCATTAGAATATATGGTTTTTCCCCGTCTGCCGGGCTATGCCGAGATCGGATGGACCGCTCCTAAAGCCAGAAGCTGGGATGAGTACAAAGAAAGACTGGCAGCCCATCAGGCACACTTTGAAGCGATGGACATAAATTATTATCCCTCTAAGCGAGTACCCTGGAAGCAAGCGCAGGATTGAGTATGTAACCCTTATCTCATTCTCACGTTTAACCAAATAGTTAAACTATAAAGTTAATGCCTGAGACGACCAAAGAAGCTATCATTAAAGCAGCCAAAGAGATATTTGTCAGCAAGGGATATGCAGCGACCCGGATGCAGGAAATTGCGGATGCCGCCAATATCAACAAAGCCATGCTGCACTACTACTATAAGTCTAAAGAAACGCTGTTCCAGGAAATCACTTCGCAGACGCTGGAACTGGTGTTTCCCAGGTTTGCCCAGGCATTGGAACATGAGGGTACGGTGATGGAAAAGATAGAAAATATCGTGAATACCTACATTGAGACTATCCGTCATCATCCCTATGTGCCGCTTTTCATTATTACCGAATTATCACAAAAACGAACGGATTTTATGGTAGAAATACAAAAAAGAATGGCAGGTTTCCCAAAGCTTCACTTGTTTTTGGCGCAGATGGAAGATGAAATGAAGGCGGGTACGATCAGAAAAATGCCTCCTATGCATTTGTTTCTTAACGTAATGTCATTGTGCGTTTTTCCCTTCATAGCCCAGCCAATCTACTGTACGGTGGCAGGTATTTCCGAGCATCAATATGAGGCAATGATGCAGCAGCGCGCCGATATCGTCAATGATTTTATCAGAAAAGCGATCCGCCCTGACTAATTTTTTTTATCCTGAAATTAACCAAAAAGTTAAACCAATAAATTTAACTCCTTAGTTATGTTCATCGTATTGTTTATACCCACCCAAAACGATAGAAGAAAGTTATTACTAACTTTCCTGTTTTCCTTAACCATAACAGGTACTGCACTGTCACAGGCTTCGTCGCTTACCCTCAGGGAAGCTTACACCCTGACAGAGAAAAACTATCCGCTGCTAAAGAATATACCCCTGACGGAAGCCGCCTACCAGGCAGAGATCAGCAAGCTTAAAGCTGAACGCAAGCCAAGCGTACTGTTAAAAACCGACGCCAGCTATCAATCCGAAAGACCACAACTGGAAGCTGGGGAGCAGGCACCTATTCAGATTGACTTGCCCCTGTATTCCCTGTCTTCGTACCTGGAAGCCAGCTACCCGCTCTACGACGGCGGAATCAACCGGGCGCGACGCGAGCAGCAGGAAGCACAATGGCAGGTAGCGCAGCAGTCGCTGGAAACCGATCGATATACCCTGCACGAACGCATCAACCAACTGTTTGTCAGCTACAAGCTCAATGAGCAGCAACGGAAGATGCTTGAAACGACCTTGGCCGACCTGCAAGCCCGCCGCCAGTCACTGGAAGCAGGGCTGCAATACGGTACGGTATTGGGCAGCCAAGTAGACCAGTTGCGGGTCAGCGAACTGGAGATACAAGCCCGGCGCAGCGACCTGCAATATGCCAACCAGGGACTGCTGGCGGTCTTATCCGGTCTGACAGGTGTAGCCCTGGATACGGCCACAGACCTGCTGCTGCCTGCCTTACCCGATCCTGCCTGGGTTCCCGAACTGTCTCGTCCGGAACAAGTGCTTTTTCAGCGAAAAAAACAGGCACTGCTCTCCAACGAAGCGATGATCAATGCCTCTGTTCGTCCCAGGATCGGACTGTTCGCGCAAGGTGGGGTGGGCTACCCTAATCCGCTGAACTTTTTTGACAATCAGGCAGCCCCTTACGGTATGGTGGGTATCAACTTTCAGTGGAGTCTTTTGCACTGGAAAAAGCAAAAGTACGAATGCGAAGCACTCTCTCTGCAGGCGCAGCAGATCGCCCACCAGGAAGAAACGTTCGTGTTCAATACCAACCTACAAACGGGTGAATACCTGGCCCAAGTGGAACGGCTCCAAAACCAGATTGAGAACGACCGCCAGATCGCTGCCCTTCAGTCCGATGTGCTGCGGCAATTGACTGCCCAATTAGAAGGAGGCGTCATCACCAGCACCGACTACCTGGCCCAGACCAACGCCGAACTACGCGCCAGGCAGCAATTAGAACTACACAAGATGCAGTTGGCACAAACCCAGTTAGCATTTTTGACTGACAGGGGACTGAAAGATTTTAAGGAAGCTCCTGAATATTAGCGTAGAATAAATCACAAAAAGCATACAGCGATTCCGGTTTGTGAAGACACAAACCGGGGTTATGGAAATTAAAATCATGCTAATCAATTCATCATTTAATCATAGTATATTATGAGACTTTTCTTAACGCTTTGTATCATCACACTCCTGGCAAGCTGTCGGTCAGATCGTGAACCTGCCGATGCTTATGGAAATTTTGAAGCGACCATTACAACGGTCAGTGCCGAAGCCAACGGGCAGCTACGCTTTCTCCGGGTAGAGGAAGGGCAAACGCTGAAAGAAGGCGCTTTGGTCGGACTGGTAGATACCACGCAGCTTCATTTGCAAAAGCAGCAGACACTGGCCAGCATCCGTTCATTAGGCAGAAAACTGAAAGACGCCAGGCCGGATATCCAGGTGCTGGAAGACCAGAAACGTAACCTCATCCGCGAGCGTGACAGGGTAAGCCATTTATTAGAAAAAAAGGCGGCCACGCCCAAACAATTGGATGATCTCAATGGCGAGATCACCGTCGTAGAGCAGCGTATCCGGGCGGCCCGCTCACAGACGCAGACCGCCAACCGCAGCATCCTGGCCGAAGAAGACCCTATGATGGCACAGGTGCATCTCATAGAAGAGCAGATCAGGGAATCTTATGTATACAACCCGGTACGGGGCACCGTACTGACCAAACTGGCCGAACTCTCCGAAGTCGTAGGGGTTGGCTCCCCACTGTATCGCATCGGTTCACTGGATACGCTGACCCTGCGCGCCTATGCCGAAAGCGTACAATTGCAGGAGGTGCGGATAGGACAAAGCGTAGAAGTATTGATCGACGAAGGAGAAGACAACTACCGCTCGCTGACCGGCACGGTGCAGTGGATCTCCGGGCAGTCGGAATTTACGCCCAAGACCATTCGGACCAAAGAAGACCGGGTCAACTTGGTGTACGCTTTAAAAATTGCGGTGCCCAATCCTGATGGCATACTCAAAATAGGAATGCCGGCAGAGGTAAACTTTCGTCCTGCTCAACTAACAGAAAACAAACATTGATTCAGCCATGGCAGCCATTGAAATCACCCACATCAGCAAGTCATACGGACAGACAGCGGCTCTGTCGGATGTATCCTTTTCAGTAGAAGAAGGCGAACTGTTCGGCCTCATCGGTCCCGACGGGGCAGGCAAGTCTACCCTGTTCCGCATCCTGACCACGCTGCTCATTCCTGACCAGGGGCAAGGGACCGTAGCCGGGTGGGATACGGTGAAAGACTATGCAAAGATCAGGCGGGCGGTAGGCTACATGCCCGGTAAGTTTTCGCTGTATCAGGATCTGTCGGTGGAGGAAAACCTGGACTTTTTTGCAACCATCTTTGGCACCACCGTCCAGGGCAATTACCATCTGATCAAGGACATTTATGAGCAGATCGCTCCTTTCAAAAAGCGGCGGGCGGGCAAGCTGTCGGGTGGCATGAAGCAAAAGCTGGCCCTTTGCTGCGCGCTGATCCACCAGCCTAAGGTGCTTTTCTTGGACGAGCCTACCACCGGGGTGGATGCGGTCAGCCGCCGCGAGTTCTGGGAGATGCTCAAACGCCTCAAGCAGCACGGCATCACCATCCTGGTCAGTACGCCTTACATGGACGAAGCTTCCCTGTGCGAACGCATCGCCCTGATCCAGACAGGTCATATTCTTAGCATTGATACCCCGGAACATATGGTCCGAAGTTATGAAAAACCCCTACTGGCAATACAAGGGCAGGATTTCTACCAGTTGCTAAAGGACCTGCGCACAGCCCCTTTCACCGAGCGGATCGAACCCTTTGGAGAGTCGTTGCATCTGACAACCTATAAGTCTGCAACCCCGGAGCAAGTTCAAAACTTTTTGCAGCAGCAGGGGCATAAGGAGGCGACCGTTCAACCAGCTAAGACCACCATTGAAGACATCTTCCTGGACCTAATGCATCAAAATCAATGACTAAAATACCTAAGTATCAAATCAGCCCTTCAGCTCTTCAACCCTTCAGTTAATATGAAAATTCAACAAGCCATACACGCCCATCAACTCACCAAACGCTTTGGCAATTTTACCGCCGTAGACGCCATTTCTTTTGAAGTAGATCAGGGAGAGATCTTCGGTTTTCTGGGCGCCAACGGAGCGGGCAAAACCACCGCTATTCGTATGCTCATCGGGCTGAACCGTCCCAGCGGGGGAGAAGCTACCATTGCAGGCTATGATGTTTACAGGCAAACGGATCAGATCAAGGAAAACATCGGCTACATGAGCCAGAAGTTCAGCCTGTATGAGGACTTGTCTATTCGCCAGAATATCCGCTTTTACGGAGGCATCTACAACCTGGACCGAAAGATGATACGGGAAAAAACCGATCAGATCCTCACAGAACTGAAACTGGAAGATTTTGCCGACCAGGTGGTTGGTGCACTCCCGCTGGGGTGGAAGCAGCGGCTGGCCTTTGCTGTGGCTACGGTGCATGACCCGGCCATTGTCTTTTTGGATGAACCTACCGGCGGCGTAGACCCTGCCACACGTCGGCAGTTCTGGGAAATGATCTACGCCTCCGCCCACGGCGGTCGCACCGTCTTCGTGACGACCCACTACATGGATGAAGCCGAATACTGCGACCGCATTTCCATCATGGTAGCCGGCAAAATTGAGGCGATGGGTACGCCCGGACAGTTAAAAACGCAATTTGAGGCGGACAATATGGACGAAGTGTTCGTCAGGCTGGTGAGGAAACAGGCGTGAACTCTAAACTATGCGCCCCAGGCTGGAAGCCTGCAACGATAGAAGGCACGAGCGTAGACGTCCGGCCGGGATGGCTCGAGCCAACCATGTAAACTTAAAAAAACAAATAAACTCATGTGGTCTACATTTTTAGCCTTTGTCAGGAAAGAAACCTATCATATTCTGCGCGACCGGCGGACGCTGGCGATCCTGTTCGGCCTGCCGGTGGCTTTGATACTGATCTTTGGCTACACGGTCACCAACGAGTTTAAGAATGCTTCTATCGCTGTGATGAACAATGCGCAGGATGCGTTGAGCGATGAACTGGTGCGGCATCTCATAGCATCGGGACATTTTAATTTAGTAGCCCTACCCCATCATTACGGGGAACTGGAACAGGCTTTCCAGGCGGGAGAGATAAAGCTGGCGGTAGTCATTCCCAGAGAATTTGAGCAACAGTTTTACCGCAATGAAAAAGTACAGATACAACTCATAGCCGATGCGTCTGAACCCAACTATGCCACTACCCTGACGGCTTATGCTACGCAGATGATACAGCAGTTTCAGCAGGCACATGTAGGACAAGCGACGGCTCCGTACCGGATCGGCATACAGACGCGCATGGTGTACAACCCCCAACTGTCCAGCGCTTACAATTTTATTCCCGGCTTGTTTGCCTTTGTGCTCCTGCTCATCTCCGCGCTGATGACTTCGCTGACTTTGGCTAAGGAAAAAGAAACCGGAACGATGGACCTGCTGCTGGTGTCTCCCCTCCCACCCCTGATCATTATTATCGGAAAGGTGACGCCCTATGTGGTTTTGTCCTTTATCAATGCGCTGATCATCCTGGCGATGGGCTACTTCATCTTCAAGGTACCGGTGCTGGGTAGCCTGTCCTTGCTGCTCCTCTTGTGTTTACTTTATTCGGTCACGGCACTGGCGTTAGGCATCCTGATCTCTACCCGCGTCGACACGCAGCAAACGGCCATGATGACTTCGCTTTTTAGTCTGATGATGCCTACCATGCTGCTGTCGGGATTCCTGTTTCCTATCGAGAGTATGCCGCTGTTGTTACAGTATATCTCGGCGATCGTACCTGCTACGTATTTTATTGAGATATTGAAAAGCATTATGCTGAAAGGGACCGGATGGTATTTCATCCTGCAACCTACGCTGGTGCTGGTAGTCATGACCGCCGTGTTGCTGCTGGCAGCCTGGAAAAATTTTAAAGTAGTCACTAAATAATTTGCCATGCGACGACTTCTGTTTATCATCCAAAAAGAGTTTATCCAAATCCTGCGCAACAAGGCGATCCTGCCCCTGATCACGGTGCTGCCGGTGGTGCAACTGATCGTGCTTTCCTATGCTGCCAACAACGAGGTAAAAAACGTTAATATGGCGATCGTAGACCAGGATCATTCTACCTACGCACGTCAGTTGATCAGGAAAATACAGGCTTCTGACCGCTTCACCTTAATAGAGGCACCCCAAGCAATGCAGGTAGCAGACCGGCTGATGCAAAGCGGTGACGCAGATGTCGTGCTGGTCATTCCGCCGGATTTTGAAAAACATTTTTTAAAACAGAAAAACGCCGAGGTACAGATGCTGGTCAACGCCATCAACGGGCAACAGGCTACGGTAGGCGCTTCCTATCTGAGCCAGATCATTCAGCAATTTAATCGTGAGATCCAGGCTGATGCTGTCCCGCGAATGGTCGTGCAAAAAGCAAGCGGCTCATCGCAAATCCAGATAGAGAACGCCAACTGGTTCAATCCTGAACTGGACTACAAGCATTTTATGGTACCGGGCATTTTGGGCGAGTTGGTGACCATCCTGGTGATGCTGCTCACAGCCATCAACGTAGTGCGGGAGCGGGAGATCGGCACTATTGAACAGATCAACGTAACGCCCATCAAAAAGTGGCAGTTTATCCTGGGTAAGATGATCCCCTTTTTGCTGATCGGCTTGCTGCTGATGACCATCGGACTGGTCGCCGGTAAATTGATCTTTGACATCAGCATAGAAGGCAGCCTGCTGACAGTGTTTGCCTACTGCGCGCTGAATCTCTCCGCCGTGCTGGGGCTGGGCTTGTTTATTTCCAACCTGGCTGATACCCAGCAGCAAGCCATCTTCATTGCTTTCTTCTTCGTCATCGTTTTCGTGCTGATGAGCGGCTTGTTCACTCCCATAGAAAGTATGCCGCCCTGGGCGCAGTGGCTGACTGTTCCTAATCCCATTGCCCACTTTGTGGATGTAATGCGAAGCGTTTTGCTTAAAGGCAGCACCCTGTCTGATGTAGCGCATCACTTCTGGATCACAGGCGTACTGGTAGTGATATTCAATGCTTTGGCGGTGATGAGTTACCGGAAGGTAGTTTAAAATCAACAGTAATGAACCTATTGCCTCTGCCAATCATTATCTTCCTGTCTCATCAGAAAACGAGTAAGGGAAAGCTTCCGCCTGTGTGCCTCTTTCTTTATTAGGCTGATCCGACATCGTAAAGTCCAGGCTAGCGCCTTTCACCACTTCAAAATGATCTACCCAGTTTTTGTCATGGGTTTTGCCATTGACTTTTAACGTCTGCACATAGCGGTTTTTATCGGTGGAATTTTTAGCGTTGATCACCACCGTCTTGCCATTCTCTAACGAAAGGGTCATTTTCTTAAAGAGCGGCGTGCCCAACACATATTGCGTCGTGCCAGGACATACGGGGTAAAACCCAAGGGCGGAGAACACATACCAGGCAGAGGTTTGCCCGTTGTCTTCATCGCCGTTGTAGCCATCCGGGGTAGGCTGGTACATACGGTTCATGGTTTCGCGTATCCAATACTGTGATTTCCAGGGAGCGCCCGCATAGTTGTAGAGATAGATCATATGCTGGATAGGCTGGTTGCCGTGGGCATACTGCCCCATATCAGCAATCTGCATTTCGCGGATCTCATGGATCACCTGCCCGTAGTAGCTGTCGTCAAAAACCGGCGGTAGGGTAAAGACGGAATCCAGTTTGGCTATAAAGTTTTGCTTGCCCCCCATCAGGTCAATCAATCCGGCTACGTCGTGGAAGACCGACCAGGTGTAATGCCAGCTATTGCCTTCGGTAAAAGCGTCGCCCCATTTGAAGGGGTTGAAAGGCGACTGGAACTTCCCGTTTTTGTTTTTGCCCCGCATCAGACCCGTTTGAGGATCAAACAGATGGCGGTAGTTCTGGCTACGCTTTGCATATAGTTGAATTTCTTTCTCAGGACGGTTCAGTGCTTTGGCCAATTGGTAAATACAAAAATCGTCATAGGCATATTCCAGCGTTCGGGCCGCGTTCTCGTTGATGCCCACATCGTAAGGCACATAGCCCAAATCATTGTAATATTCCACACCGGCACGGCCTAAGGCTGTGATCGGTCCGGCGTTGTTGGCTCCGTGGAGCAGTGCCTGGTACAGCGTGTCAATGGCATATCCTCTCAAGCCTTTGATGTAGGCATCGGCTACTACCGAAGCTGAGTTGTT
>JBBSNI010000150.1:0-11832 GCA_038232695.1 Cytophagales bacterium | reverse complement strand
GGAAAGCTTTAGAAGCGCTCTACAAAACTTCTTGAACTGCCCGGAAAGCTTTCAGAGTGCTTTACAAGGTTTTGTTTGTTGCTTTTAAAGCTTTGGCAGTCTCTTACAAAACTTTGTAGACTGCTTCTAAAGCTTTAAAAGTATGTTACAACGTTTTGTATTACGCTTTGAAAGCTTTGGCAGGGCTTTACATCGTTTTGTAGACTGCCCGGAAAGCTTTAAAAGCACCTCAAGAAATATATTGCCTCACTTTTAAGCTTTCAAAGCGCGCTGCAAAACAAATTTGCATAGCATGAAGTCCTATCAGGACAGCTACTTCTCCTATACCTCAGTCCCAAGTGTTCCTTTTCCATTGTATGTGCAGTTGTGCGATAACCTGCCCTTGCATACCTTATCGGCAGCGCAAAGGAATGAATTGCAACAAATAGCCCGATCCTCAGGCAATGACAAATTAAGGTTCCTACTTCTTACTTCCTACATCCTACTTCTTACTTCCGTCTTCCGTCTTCCAACTTCCTTCACATTTGCAAAAACAAAGCAAAAAACGCTATATTGAGGCAAACTTCACACACCTAACTAATTACTACACCTATGGCTGTTAAAGCAGATTTAGATCACAGTTATTCTACCCTGGACAAAGCGTTTCGTATGAGCATGGGCGAAACCGGCGACTATAGTAACGCCAGGTACGGCGGCGACTTCTCTATGACGTTAGAAGAAGCACAACGGGCTAAACATGCCTTTATAGCAGATCAACTCCACATTAAGCCGGACACCCGGGTGCTGGACCTGAGCTGTGGCTGGGGACCTTTTATCGCATATGTTCAGAAAACCATAGGCGCGCCCTGTGTAGGTCTTACCCTATCGGAAGGACAAGCCATCGCCTGCCGGAAGAATGGAATGGACGTTCATCTGAAAGACTGCAAGACGGTCACACCCGATGATTATGGCACCTTCGATGCGATTGCGTCGGTCGGGGGGTTTGAGCATTTTTGTTCTATAGAAGAATATAAGGCGGGCAAACAGGAAGAAGTGTACCGGGATTTTTTCCAAACGGTCTACAACCTGCTGCCTGTAGGAGGAAGGTTTTATCTGCAAACCATGGTCTGGGGCAAGAACATTATAGACTATGAAGACATCAGCATGGATGCCGAACGAAATTCGGACGCCCACATCCTGGCGTTGATGATCAAGCAATATCCAGGCTCCTGGCTTGCTTATGGCTCTGAAATGGTAGTTAAAACTGCTGAACCTATGTTCAAGCTCCTGAATATCAGCAGCGGCAGGTTGGATTATATCGTGACCCTGGATGAATGGAAGAAAAGGTTCCGTCGCTTTAACCTGAAGAAATACAGTTTGTATCTTAACAAATTCATCACCGACAAGTACTTCAGACACAGGGTCCTGGTCTTCGGCATTGATGCCAACAAAATCTGTTTCGAGCGCGAGATCATGGAACACTACCGTATGGTCTTCGAGAAAGTCTGAGCGATTGGATCATCGCACTACCCTATCAGGCTTTCTGTGGCTGGTGGCGTCGGGCGGAAATAGATTCCGCTTCAATAAAAATGCGTTTGACCTCCGGGTACTGCTGCCGTATGTTTTGCTCTATCCGGTCGACAGCTTTTTCTATTTCTTCTGAGGGCAGACCTGGTTTGAACTGTACATTCATCGCCAGCAGCACTTCCTGCGGCCCAAAATGCATGGTCAGCGGATCCTGAATGTCGGCGACGGCAGGGTCGCCCTGGGTAATTTCGCGGATACCTGATACCAAATGCGGGCTGGCTACTTCTCCCAGTAGCAGCCCTTTGCTTTCGTGTACCAGATATATCGCTACTACTGCCAGCACTACGCCGATCATGACGGAAGCAACGCCATCAAAGTAGGGATTGTTGAACTGATGCCCCAGGAATACGCCTAAAAAAGCGATGATGATACCCAGCATGGCTGCCGTGTCTTCAAAAATAACGACAAAAATAGCCGGGTCTTTGCTGGTTTTCAACCGTTTCCAGACCCCTCCCCCGTACTCACCTTTTAACAGTGATTTCATCGCCATCGTCCAGGCAATGCTTTCAAAAACAAGCGCGATTCCCAGCACAATATAATTCCAGAACGGATCGCCCAGAGGTGCGGGGTGCTGCAAGTGAGTGATCCCTTCATACATAGAGATTCCGCCACCAATGGCAAAGAGCAGAATGGCTACGATCAGCGCCCAGAAATAAAGCTCTTTTCCATACCCAAAAGGGTGCTGCCGGTCTGCCGGCCGCTCGCTCCGTTTAAGACCCAGCAGCAGCAGCGACTGGTTGCCCGTATCTACCACCGAGTGAATACCCTCGGACAACATGGCAGAACTGCCGGTGATGGTAGCCGCCGTAAACTTGGTAACGGCAATGGCAAAGTTGGCAAACAAAGCGCCGTAGATAGGAAGTTTGGAAGAGTTCGGGTCCATGAAAAAATAAAAAGTTTAGAATTGGTTTATTTACTAAACCGGCAAAGGGAGTAATGGTTTAGGGTGGAATTTTTACATAGTATCCAGTATCTACAAAAATGTTAGGGCCTTGAAAAACATTGCGTACCAATATATAATATTAATTGGTATATTTGTTTTCTAATCATAAAGTACGATCATGCAGAAAAATACAAGTGTTTCCCTCGGTGTTCATTTTGAAAAGTTCATCCGTCATCAGATTGAACAAGGGCGCTACGGATCAGTCAGTGAGGCTATACGTGCCGGATTACGCCTGCTGGAAAAAGAAGAAACCAAACTGGAAGTGTTGCGTCATGCCCTGATAGAAGGTGAACAGAGCGGCAGGGCTGACTATTCCTTAAATGATCTGATTACTGAACTCAACGCAGAATAATTTTGGCTTTTGCAGCTAAGGGTTCAGATTACAGCCGGTGAAGACTGAACCTTTCAGGGTACGCTCCGAGGTTGTAACTGACAAACACATTATTTTATATACTTCTCTCTATGATCCGTTTGCTGCCTGTCTTCTTGGTAAATTTGTACTGCCTTATCACACTTCCTCTTTTCGGCCAGGTAAAAGCACTGCCACAGGCCCACGCACACAATGATTACCAGCATAAGCGTCCGTTGCTCGACGCCCTGACGCATGGGTTTACCAGTATTGAGGCGGATATTCATCTGATCGACGATGAACTGTATGTATCCCATGACCTGCCTGATGCGCCGGATGAAAAAACTACGCTGCGGGCATTGTACCTAGACCCTTTGCAAGCGCAAATCCGCCGTCAGGGTTTCGTCTATGAAGGCTATACCGAGCCGCTTATGCTGATGATTGATGTAAAATCCGAAGCAGAGGCTACTTATCGCAAATTGCTGGAGCAGCTACAAAGCTATACTGATATACTGCAAACACGTAGCCATCCGCAGGGGCTGGTCAGGATCGTGCTCTCGGGCAACCGGGCTATTCCATTGGCGCAGCAAGACACAAACTATACGGTCGGCATCGATGGACGCCCCGAGGATTTGCCACAGCATGCTGACCCCATGCTGATGCCGGTGATCAGCCAGCATTATGGCAAGGTACTTCGGTGGAAGGGAGAAGGCAATATACCGGTGCAGGAGTTGGCGGACCTTAAAGCCTTGGCGGACGAGACCCACCGGCAGGGAAAAAAGCTGCGCTTGTGGGCTTCGCCTGAATCAGAAAAAGTCTGGCAGGTGTTGCTGGGGGCAGGCGTAGATTATCTCAATACTGACCAATTGGCAAATTTGCAACAGTTTCTGCTCCGAAGAAAAGAATAGCTTTCCTGCCTTTTTTCACATATCGTTCTGGTCGCCGGATTCCAGTCTTTTGCCGGAAGTGTCTCCAAAAAGCTGGGGCGGAATAATCCTGCGGATGAAGGAAGTTTTGCCCTGGTCTGCTTGCTCGGCTTCTTCTTCTGCCTGCGCCAGCGCTTTTTGCCACATAGGCGCAAACCCATGCGCCGACTCGGTCATTAGGGAGGCAGCCCGCTGGTAGATGTGCAGGTTCATCACCTCCCGGCGGCCGGGCTTCTGCGCCAGCGTCTGGTTCGTAATTCTCAGGTTTTCGTTCTCCTGTTTGAGTCTTTCTATCTCCAGCCTTCTGCCTTCGGTAGCCTCGGCTTCTATCTCCAGCTTGTTCTGAAGGTGGTTTTTCAACGTGCTGATCTCCTTTTTCAAAGACCTGCGTTTGCCAGCCTCCCGTATGTATACGATCAGGGTGATGAGCAGTCCTACGCCCAGCCCGATCAAAAAGGGTTCTATATAAGCTCCAAATTGTTCCATACTATTGTTTAATTAAATCAAATACTCTTTTTTCCAAAGATTAGGGTAAAATTGCTATCATACAAATTATTTCTGCTGAAACTCCCTGATCGCTTCTCCTACGTCCACTACGGTTGCCTGCTGGCCCAGACGCTGCTCCAGGATGCTGGACGCCATAGCAGAGCGGTAACCCCCGGCGCAGTGTACAGCAACAGGCTTGTCCACAGGCACCTCCTCTGCCCGCTCTTGTAGTTCCTGTAGCGGAATATTCAGGCTGTACTCGAATATCTTTTCTTGCGCCGCCTCGTCTTCTCTACGTACATCTACGATGGTAAACTGCTCAGGGTCTTGTCGCAGCGTATCCTGATCCGCGTAATGACTTTGGACAGGCAGGCTGTTAGTCACTACCAGTCCGCCCCGGACAAAACGCTCATAGCCGATCTTGGCTGTTTTGCGAATGACCTGGTCCAGATTCTCCTGGCTGCCTGCCAGCAGATAAAAGGGTGTTTCCGGGGCTATCAAAGTGCCCAGCCAGTGTTCAAACTTACTGCCGTCCGGTATGTTCCAAGCACCTTGCAAATGCCCTTGCTTGTATACTGCTGCCGGACGGGTATCCACCACCTGGATTTGTCCGTCTAATTCATCTAATTCGTTCAGTATTTTTACCTGTCCAATGCTTTCTGTCATGGGTGCAAAACCTTTGCGGTTCTGTTCTACCTCGTAAGGAAAGTACTGGGGAACGTGGACTTGCCCTTCCAGCAGTTCCCGGACAAAGCGGTGCTTGTCATTTTCCTGCAAAGCCCAGTTGCGTGTACGCTCCTTGCCGATGGTGCTGAAGGTTTCGTTGCTGTCCATCTGCTTGCCACAAGCCGAACCTGCCCCGTGCGCCGGATACACCCGGACTTCGTCGGGCAGGGGTTTGAAAACCTGTTGCACGGTATCAAACATATGCCCGGCCAATTCTTCTTTTTTCATGTTGATGCTTCCGGCGCCTTCCCGCAGGTCCGGGCGGCCTACATCGCCTACAAACAGGGCGTCACCGGTGAAGACGGCGTGCGGTTTTCCGGTTTCGTCCAACAGCAGGTAAGTATTATGATCCGGTGAATGACCGGGCGTAAAAAGTGTTTTGAAAGTTACTTTTCCCAGCCTGACAGTATCTCCGTCTTCCAGCGGCTCAAAATTGTAAGAGACGCCAGCCTTCGGGTTGATATAAATCTTAGCGCCATGCTTCCGGGCAAATTCCAGGTGGCTGCTGGCAAAGTCGGCATGGGGGTGGGTTTCCAGCACAGCAACGATCCTGGCTTGATGCTTTCGGGCAAAATCCAGGTAAGGTTGCGGATCGCGCCCCGGATCTATCAAAGCGACCTGTCCTTCACTTTCAATGGCGTAAGCGGCTTGCGCTAATCCTTCGTCATAGATTTGCTCAATGTTCATTGTTTTTGTTATTAGGAGTGTAGTGTAATGTCTTTATCAATGTTTGGTGGTGTAATAGCGGTTTAGTTTCTTTTTCATCCTAAGAAAGCTGACTACTCCTATGGCCCATACCAATATAGCGGCTGTGATCAGTATCCAGGCTAAAAACCGTAAGTTTTCAAAAGGTTCCAATTTTAAAACGGCTACGGCGGTGACCATCAGGTACAGACCGGTTCGCAGAAAAGAAAGCAATGTACGTTGGTTGGCCAGCCAGGTTCTTTTCAGCGCCAGATAGTCTCTCAGGGTTCTTTCCTCCTGCTCCCAGGGTAAGGGGTTCCTCTGTTCCATCGCACAAAACTAATATTTATTGCCACAAACTTTCTATTTTTGCAGGGTGCAAATCTTTTATCAGCCTTTGATTGCCAGCCAGCCCTATCTGGACGCTGAAGAGTCGCGTCACTGTGTGAGAGTGTTAAGAAAAAAAGCAGGGGATCGCATGACGGTGGTGGATGGCAAAGGACATTTCTACGAAGCTGTCATTACCCATCCTGACCCACAACAGTGTGCGTTTGCAGTGGAACAAATCAAACATGAAGCGGACAGAAACTTTCATATCCATATAGCTATTGCCCCGACTAAAAATGCCGACCGCCTGGAATGGTTTGTTGAAAAAGCCGTAGAGTTGGGCATCGATGAGATCAGTCTGCTGCTTACCGGACAGGCAGAAAGAAAAAAGCAGAAAACCGACCGCCTGGAGCGCAAAGCTGTCAGCGCCATGAAACAATCGCTGAAAGCAAGGCTACCTGTCATCCACGCCCCGGTAGATTTTTCTACCTTTTTACAGCAGCCGATGGCTGGCAGCCAGCAATTTGCAGCCTATGTGAGCGATACCCCCCTGCCTCATCTGTTCCATGCGGCAACCCCCTCCGGCAGCTATGTCGTACTGATCGGGCCGGAAGGAGATTTTACACTCGAAGAGATCAGGCAGGTACAGCAAAAAGGCTTTGCGCCGGTCAGCCTGGGACCGTCAAGGCTCAGAACAGAAACCGCAGGGCTGGCAGCCTGTCATACGCTGCATCTGTTGCAGGAAATACCTGCTATGAATCCAACTGGTCGTAAAACATAGCGACCTTTTATTTTCCATTAAACTTAGGTTTTCTCTTTTCTATAAAAGCCGCCACACCTTCCCGGTGGTCTTCTGTGGCGGCGGCAATGTCCTGCCACTGGGCTTCATATTCCAGTACTTCTTCCAGAGATTTGTTCCATGACTGGTTCAGCAACCTTTTCATCAACCCGACCGCCACAGTAGGAGCGTTTAGGTAGTAATCTGCAACCTGCTGTACCGCCTCGTCAAGTTCCGCTGTTGGTACAACACGATTGATGAGCCCGATGTTGTATGCTTCCTGCGCACTGATTTTGTTTCCCATTGTTGCCAGCTCGAACGCTCTGGCGCTGCCTACGCTGCGGGGCAGAAAATACGTGGAGCCTGAATCCATGATCAAGCCGATGGCTACAAACAGTTCGGAGAGGTAAGCTTCTTCGGAAGCGATGATCATATCACAGGCTAACGCCAGGGAACAACCGGCGCCGGCAGCAATGCCATGAAGGCGGCAGATCACAGGCTTCTCCAGCGTACGCATCTGTAAGATCAGCGGATTATAATAGGTGCGGATGACTTCCGAGTATTTTTGCGCCTGCATTTCCTGACGGGCAGCTTTGAGGTCTTGCCCCGAACAGAACGCCTTGCCCTCACCTGTCAGCACCACGACTCTGATGTTTTTGTCGGCTTCGACACGTTTGAACGCATCCTGTAATTCCAGTTTGATGTCATTGTTAAGTGCATTGTACACTTCGGGGCGGTTCAGGCTGATCCTGGCCAGTCTATGCTGGTTGTCGTATTGAAGATATTGGTACATTATAGCGTTGGTTAAAGAGCTTTTTTCCGGTTTACAGTCTTCTCACAATAGTGAAATTTTTGGTAAAGGTCAATTGTTTACTTAAAAGAATATGTATAGTTTTGCCTTTCGCTGCGCACGTGGTGGAATTGGTAGACACGCTGTCTTGAGGGGGCAGTGCCTTTACTGGTGTGGAAGTTCGAATCTTCTCGTGCGCACTAAGGTGCCCTGTGGTAATTCTACAGGGCATTTTTTTCCCTAACAAATACAATGGCAAAAAAAAGCCCGGCACAGTAAATTGGTCCAGGCTGTTGTTGTTATAATTTGAAAAATCAGGCAACGGGCGCCTCTGTCCTTTCTCCTTGGCGTGAGGTTGCAAATCAGCGGCTGGCGTTCCAGCGGCTGGCGTCCCAGCGGAGTGCTGCATCAGATAGGTTTGACCAGATGATCGGGAATAAGATCGCCGTCGCCCAGCGACTTGGTGGGTACCTGTGCGTAGTATATAGAACATAGCTTTGAACATTTCACTGATCCGGTCAAAGTTCTATAGTAAGTCTGAATTAGCTCATCTTACATTCTATCTAACTCTTTGAGATAAAGAATAAACTACTTCAGGAGTTACGCAGTGCTATTTCAAACCTCATTGAAATGCGCGTGGGGTGGAAAAAATCGTGTCCGTCATGGAATGATTGCTGCGTGGGCTTTTTGCGTATGGGCGGCACCCCGCTGGCTATTATTTTTTCCGCGCCGCGTCGGCTTGATTTCTTTGTGGTGCCCCACCGGGACGGTCCGCCGCTGCGGTTACTTTCTTGATCAAGCGGGGCTGCCCAAGCAAGAAAGTATCGCAGCGGCGAACCGCCAAAAAGAACAAGTTGCTTGAAGAGTTTTTGCGGCTTAAAGAAGATTGTTTGCGTAACTCCTATACTTAACAAAAACTTAACGATAGATGTAATCTCGACTTTAGCCATTTTAAGTAGCCCTTGCTGCCATAAAAGCTAGGTGGTTTATAAGTAATTGATAAGTTTTTTCACAGTCTGGGTTTTCAAGCGACTGTGAAGAAACTTGAAACTGCCAAATCCGGTAACGTACAGAGCTCAGAGCGTCTGAGAAAGTTGGATATGGTTTTTGGTACCAAGCTGTTTTAAATATCTTTAATTTTTGCATCGTAAAAAGTTTGTCTGCCCAAAGCGTAATAATGCTGAATAAGGTCATTAACACAGGGGTGGTTCTAGCAATACTCATATCAGCCCACTGCCTGTGGGTCTCTACCCCTAGAGGTGCCCGTAGCTCTTCAAGGGTTAGCTGCACTTGCCACCGTTTGATGAAATGTTGAACAATCTCAATAGAAGTAAGGCATCTATGTGTACTTTGAATAGCCATAGGACGATGTTTGTTTTCCGGGTCACGCACCAACACCCATTTGAGGGGCACTATAGGTCTTCTGCCCATTTGCCCTTTACAATGCGGTGCTGGGAAGTCGTATAAAGCAGCGTCCATACCAAATCGGCTAATCCAACACACTCGGTCAGGGGCAGCCCCTAGTAGTTCCATGACTCAATAGGAGCCATCTGCTGTGGTGATGAGAGGGAAGTCAGGTAACCAACGATGCAATAAAAACGCGATTTGTTTTGCCCAATCGCTCAAAGTTTTGTGTCTTTTACTTACTTGATCGTGGTATTTTTGAGAAGGAGCCAATATGGTTAAGAAGGGGAGTGCCCAAAGGCGGTTTGCCCATTGTATGTGAGTAAGTAGCATTACAGAAATCCAGCGTAGCCCACTACACTTGACAAAAAAACTCTTACTATATCTTACCGCATCATGATATATACCTTTAGCTTTTATCTTATGACCCCATCGGCGTTCAAAGGTGTCATCCAGACCGAGTACTATTGTCTTAGAATTAGAACAAAAACAACTAACCAACAAGCCGAGCAGCTTTTGTGAACCTGTTAATGAACTCCACTTAGCCCGGCTCAGAACGCGATGGTATAAATCCCAGTTAGTGATGTCTTTCAACCCTAAAGTTCGCAGCACACTGCATATGGTACGTTTGCCATGTGTTAGAATAGTACCAAGCAGTAATTGGCTTGCACGGGCAAAGACTTTTTTTGAAAATAAAGGAGAAAATACAGATATTAACTCCCAGAACTCAGAAGGAAGATTAAACATAGTATTTGAATTTTGACCAATTCAAATTTATGTCTTTTTCCTTTGGTTCTCTTTTTTTATTTGGCTAAAGCCGAGCTTAGGAAAGAAAGCCTATAAGATGCAGACACAACTGCCACCCGATGAAGTCTTCACAGGCTTCAACATGAAAAGCCTGCGGGACTATTCTTTTGAAAGCTTGCTGGCTTCCCAAGTGCCCGAAGAGATCATACTGGCTATTCTGAGCGACTTCCAAGGGCAAAAGCCGGTGGAAGTGATCCGGCAGATACTAAGCAAACTAAAAGGAATAGGAGAAGAAGAAATTGTATTGAGAAAGTACATCCGGCAGTTGGCAGTCTTAGCCCGCTTGCGTAACTTAGCCAAACAGACCAACAAACAGATACAGCATATGGGACTCACCTATGACATCACCAAAGATTATCTCTACCAGGAAGGGTTAGAAGAAGGAAGAGTAGAAGAAAAAACAGAAGTGCTTGTAAAGATGCTCAAAGATGGCAAGCTGAGCCTCAAGAAGATAGCCAAATTCGCCGATGTATCTACTGACTACGTGAAGCAGGTAGAGAAGGAAATGAAAAGATAAGCATATGCACAGCAAGCGGCACGACGCTTTACATTTTTTGTCCAAACTCAGCGGTAAGCGTCTGTGGAATGCCGGACGTATCCTGTCCAGCTACTACGAGTCTTTGTACAAAAAGCAACCTTTGCACCGGGGAATGCCCATCAGCCTTTCCTTTGAGCCAACAACAGCCTGCAACCTGCGCTGCCCGGAATGCCCCAGCGGCCTGCGCAGTTTTTCGCGCCCTACTGGTATAATGCCCGAAGCGCTTTTCAAGAAGGTGATCGACGAATTGCACGACACTTTGCTTTACCTGCTGTTTTATTTTCAGGGAGAGCCTTACCTGCATCCGCAGTTTCTGGATTTGGTACAGTATGCTTCGCAAAAAGGATTGTATACGGCTACCTCTACCAACGCTCACTTTCTCCATCCTGCCAACGCCCAAAAAACGGTCGCTTCCGGGCTGAACCGGCTCATTGTTTCCATCGATGGCACTACCCAGGATACCTACCAGCAATACCGTGTTGGGGGAAAGCTCGATAAAGTGATAGAAGGCACAGAGAACATATTGCATTGGAAGCGGAAGTTAGGCGCCCGGACGCCACACGTGATCTTTCAGTTTCTGGTAGTCCGCCCCAATGAACACCAGGTGGAGGAAGTAAAAAAGCTGGCAACATCGCTGGGTGTAGATGAGGTCAGGTTCAAAACGGCACAGATTTATGACTACCGGCACGGCTCGCCCCTGATGCCTACGCTGGACCGTTATGCCCGCTACCGGAAGCAGGCGGACGGCACGTATGCCATTAAAAACAAGCTGCTCAACCAATGCTGGAAGATGTGGCACTCCTGCGTGGTGACCTGGGACGGACAGGTCGTCCCCTGCTGCTTCGATAAAGACGCCAGCCATAGCCTGGGCAACGTAAGCCAAAAGAGCTTCCGCGAGGTCTGGCACGGGCAGGCTTATAAAGCTTTCCGCGCCCGGCTGCTACAGTCCCGAAGCCAGATCGACATCTGCCAGAATTGTACGGAAGGCACGAAAGTGTGGGCGTAGTAAGACGTTTAGCTTCTTTCTTGAAGTTATCAGACAAAACAATATTATAACTCATCCAGGAAATCTTTGAGGGGTGTTCCTTTGATTTTTCCTTCTTTATACAGCTTCATTTCTTTGAAGCCCTCTTCGAGGTTGCCCATGATTTCTTCTCGTGTATCTTCTCCGTCTGCCACCTGGACAAAATCAAGGCTTTTGATCAACTCCATAAAGAACTGATATTTACCTTCTCTGATGTTTAGTGTTACCTGTCTCATTATCAAAAAGTATTAAAAGCAACCGTAAAAGCACTCAATAAACAAAGTTAGATCAATTAAAGATCATATTCAATATTGATTGAAACCCTGCCATTAAAAGCTCCTTGACTTTCTACCGAAGTTTCTTGCTTTCAACTTCGGATTTCCGTCTTCTTCTTTATTGCTTCACCGAGAATCTATACACCGTAGCCGTCTGGTACGTTTCTCCCGGGTTGAGCACCACCGACGGAAAATTGGGCTGGTTGGGC
>JBBSNI010000149.1:0-11833 GCA_038232695.1 Cytophagales bacterium | reverse complement strand
TTCTTTTTAGTGAATACTTCCAAACCCTAAGTTAGAAGGTTAGTTGGTAAGGACTTATGCTTTTACATAGGGGCTATACGTAATGCGGGCGAAAGTGCAAAATGAAAGTAAGTACAACAAATAAACTAATCAGTAATCGGAAAAGTAAGTGTATTAAAATCCCGCACTACGCATAGCCGAGACCGTTAGCACACATTTACCGAAAAACAGAAATACCTTAGACTTGATATGAATCATTAAAGGATGATTCACGATTTAAAATAAAATTGATAGGATGCTCTGCTTCGTAATCCTAAAAAATTATAACTATTTGCGATTACGATCTTGTAAAGTTACATTCGTGCGTGGTTTTCAGAATTATTTACCAATCTCTGCAAGAGGAATTGTTTGCCGGCAAAGCACTGTTGATCCTTGGACCTCGTCAGGCAGGCAAAACCACTTTACTACGAACCCTTATGGGTGCGCAGTCAGTGGCCTCCGTTTGGCTTAACTGCGATGAGCCTGACATAAGAAAGACCTTGCAGGAACCCACTTCAAAGATATATTTCAGTTTCAGGATGTGCGCAAGCCGGAACTACTGGAAACCTTGCTGGAGGCATTGGCTTTACAAGTGTGTTCGGAAGTTTCCTACCACGAACTCGCTCAGACCGTCGGGGTGGATGCCGCGACGGTACGGCGTTATATCGATTTATTAGAGAAAACATTTGTCGTCTTTCGGCTGCGTTCTTTCAGCCGGAATCTACGCATGGTCGGTCAAAAACAAACCTAACTTGTCAAGCCATTTCTCCAAGACCTTTTTAAACGCTTATCCTGACAGTATCACGCAGGTGGTGACGCCAGAGAACTACACCGAATGGTTGTTGGCTGAGATGTAGCGGGAGTAAAAAACGTGATCAATTTTCACTGCTGTGTTTGCCCAGACAAAAAAGCTTCCCAGGAGGCTAAGTGGCTGCCTTTGAGTACCCGTGGGAATTTGTGCTGCCCGCCTTCTTTACCCTGCATACGCATCCATTGATAGAAAACCTGTGTGGGTAAGACCGTGACCAGCACTTCCTGCAGGGCATGTTGACGCTCTACCTGGTAATCGTCGTTAAGTGTTTTCAGGTAACCATCCAGTTTGTCTTTCGCCAGCGCAGCATCCACTTTGTGGTCTACCCCCAGATACCAGTGGTGACCAAATTGGCCCTGGTGGGCAATGCCTGTGACGGTGTACTCATTGATCTCTATATTAAGTTCTTCAGAAAGCATCTGTACGGCGCGGTTCATATTGTCTACGGAGAGGTGCTCGCCGCACAGGCTCAGAAAATGCTTGGTGCGCCCGGTAATGATGATCTGGCTCTCTGCCTTGCTGGTAAATTTGACCACATCGCCGATCAGGTAGCGCCAGGCGCCTGCGCAGGTAGACAGCAGTAGTGCATACTCTTTGCCTTCTTCTACTTCGTGGATCATCAGCGTTTGTGGCTGGGCGACCATCGTGCCGTCCTGGGTAAAGTTTTGTTCGTTGAATGGAATAAACTCCAAAAAGATACCGCTGTTGAGCATCAACTGCATGGCTTTGGTGTCGGGCTTGTTCTGGAAGGCAATAAAACCTTCGGAAGCCAGGTAAGTCTCGATGTAGGTGAGCGGACGGGCGCAAAGCCGGTCAAAGCTTTTCAGATAAGGGGCAATAGCGACGCCGCCATGCGTAAAAACAGTCAGGTTCGGCCAGATGTCATGAATGGTTTTGAGTCCGTAGTGGGCGATGATCTTTTCCAGCAGCAATTGCAACCAGGCCGGCACGCCCGCCATCATGCCAATGTCCCACTTGTGCGCCATCCGGGTGATTTCGTCCAGCTTCCGCGACCACTCGCGCTCGCGGGCGATCTTTCGTCCGGGTTTATAAAAGCCGTAAAACCAGTAAGGCATCTTGCTGACGGTGATACCGCTCAGGTCGCCCTCAAAATAATATCCGTTTTTGTTCAGGTCAGTGCTTCCGCCGAGCATCAGGATGCCTTTTTCGAAGAGCTTTTCCGGCAGGTTGTACTGGTGTAGCGAGAGCGTCTGCCGGACACCTACCCGCTGCATGGATTTGAGCATGTCTTTGGTGACAGGGATGTATTTGGAAGAAGCCTCGGAGGTGCCCGAACTCAGGGCAAAATATTTGACCTTTCCGGGCCAACTCACATCAGCAGCACCTTCGCGGTACTGGTGCCACCATTCGTTGTATATTTTGTTGTAATCATGCACCGGAACCTGCGATTGATAAGCCCGGTAGAAAGCCTGGGGATCTGCCGAACGGAACGCTTTGAGCAGGTTGGCATACTGGTAGTGCCTGCCAAAGGCGGTGTGGCGCGCCGCAATGAGCAAGTGGCGCAACTGTGCTTTTTGCAGGTCAAACGGGTTGGTATACTCCTGCTCAATAGATTGCCGCAATTGCAAGCCTTTTTTTAGTAATTTTCCAAGAATAGCCATGTCCAAACTAATTTAAAGATGAGTATTTTATGAAGTTGGAAGCGGGAAGACGGAAGACAGAAGTTTTTCTTCCGTCTTCCCGCTTATTCCAAAGTCAGGGCTGCCTGCTGCCATTGATAT
The DNA here is from genome assembly GCA_038232695.1 of Cytophagales bacterium. GTDB lineage: Bacteria > Bacteroidota > Bacteroidia > Cytophagales > Cyclobacteriaceae > JAJNNC01. The sequence goes on along the minus strand of JBBSNI010000149.1, from coordinate 9,262 downwards.
ATAGCTCCGAACCGGCTTTGCCGGAATCAATTTGCTTGATCGCCGAGGCGGGGACTTTCCGGTTGGTGTCCATGTAGGTTTTAAGCACGGTACCCCTGTTACCGCCAGCCCATTCTACTTTAAGCTGCCGGGCTATGCCCTTCATTTTGTTGCCGCTGATGTGGTTGACAGGCGAGGAGTTGTAATCCGACTTGTAAATGCTCAGCGCATACAAAGACTCTTTTTGTGCAGCCATGTTGCTGATCTTGTTTTTTTCAATCCTGATAGTACCGCCAAAGTGCGTCTGGCCGGCTTTGATGATATAATCATACGGAATGCTGTCCTGCGTGATCCGAAAGGTATTTTCTTTGATCAGAATAAACTGGTTGTTGTTGAAGCTGAAATTGACGACCACATTGTGCAGCCTGTTCTTTACAAACTCAATATGACGGCTGGGTCCTTGCTGTTTGATCAGCCCTACGCCGCGCGTAGCGGTAAAAGCGTTGTCTGAGAAAACGACTTTTCCATTATCCTGTCGCTGGGCAGCGTTGTAGATACAGGCCAACGGATATTTCGGATTGTTCACCACCAGGCGGTTGTCTCTGAACAGTATGTTTTTGTTGTAATGAAAAACAGCAATACAACCATTCCTGCCGTCGGTAACGATATTGTCTATCGCCTGGCTGTCATAACAGCCTTCAAAGTCAATTCCAACGTCGTGGCAATTGGAAACGATACAATCCCGGACGGTGATCTGCTGCCCCATGCTGCCCCAGATACCGCCACCCCGGACGCGGTCTACATTCACACGGGAGACCAGTCCGTTTTGGCACTTTCTGATCTTCACCGTGTCGCCGTCGCGCCGTGGATCGCTGTCGCCGCCCCACCAGACCACGCCGTGGTTGTAGCCTGAGAGTTCCGAGCGGGTGATCTTCCAGTCGCTGGCGTAGTAGAGCAGTATGCCGTGGGTGCGCTCTGTCATGCTGCTTTCAGAGCCGGTTCCGTAGCAGCTATCAATGTCAACAAAAGCGTTGGAGACTTTATAAAATGCATCGCTGTAAAACTCAGCGGGTACCCCGGCATAAGGTACACGACCTGCCGGCCAGGTTTCCAACAGGCCGCAGTTTATCGCTTTGATTTTTTTAAGCGTCAGGTGCATCACATGGGTCGCACGGATAGCAATGACGGCGCGGGTAGGGATGTCTTTGGCCTGGAACTGAATATCCCTTATGGTAATATCTTTTTTGCTGTCAATGGTAAAAAAAACAAAATCGCGGCCCGGCTGCGATTTCTCTTCCATAAGGAAAACCGTATGGCCGCTGCCGCGCAACGTTTGGCTGTCTTTCATCGCCATACTTTTGCTCAACAGATAGTAACCCGGCGGAAAATACACCTGGTCGTACTGTTGCAAGATTTGTTGTATGGCTTCGGACTGATCCACCATGCTATCGCCCAGGATGCCCAGCGTCTGCACATTGACAAAATCCTGATCGCTGTACTGGCTGAGAGAAACTTTTAAGCGATGGGGCATTTCGGGAGCGGCTTTTTCGTATCCGAAAAAACCTGCCAGGTAGAGGGTGATAATGAGCATCCAACTTTTCATAGTTCGGTCAAAGTAAAAACAGTCCGGTGAATTAAGCAAAGAATTAAGCAAAAACAGACCGTCAAAATGAGAGTTTGATAGAAAGAAACAATGAAATGTTAGCAACCCTTCAAGTTTGGTTTGAAAAAATAGATTTAAGCTGCATATTTAGTCGCCTTACACAAACACAACGTCATGACCAAGCTTTTATCGTACCTCTTTTTATTCCTAATTTTATGCTCCTCCATCCATTGTACCGAAAAACTGGCAGAGCAATCTTTTGACCTGCCCGATAAAGGGCTTATTGCCGACAGTGCGATGGTGGTCAGTGCGCATCCGCTGGCTTCCGCTGTAGGCGTAGACATTCTCCGGCAGGGTGGCAACGCCGTAGATGCAGCCATCGCCGTGCAGTATGCGCTGGCGGTGGTGTACCCGGCGGCCGGCAATATTGGCGGCGGCGGCTTTATGGTCATTCGCCAGAAAGACGGCGCTACCGACTGCCTGGACTACCGCGAAAAAGCACCACTCACGGGTGGCCGAGATATGTATCTGGATAAAAACAAAAACGTCATAGAAGACCTCAGCACCCTGGGGCATCTGGCAGCAGGCGTACCCGGCTCAGTAGACGGTATGTTCAAAGCCTACGAAAAATACGGCTCGCTTCCTCACGAAGCACTCATACAGCCTGCCATCGACCTGGGCGCCAACGGCTTTGTGCTGACCCGGCAGGAAGCCGAAGGACTTAACTATGGCCGCGAAAAATTCATAAAGTACAACACCGTATCGCCCGACTTTCTGCTGAAAGAAGAAGGCTGGAAAGCAGGCGACACTATTTACATGAAAGACCTTGCCCGCACACTCACCCTGATCCGCGACCAGGGCAGGGAAGGTTTTTATGGGGGGGCTACTGCCGGTCGCATCGTCGCAGAGATGAAAAGGGGCGGGGGCATCATCTCCCGCAAAGACCTGGCGCAGTACAACGCCAAATTTCGCGAACCGGTGATAGCGGAATATGACGACTATAAAATCATTTCTATGCCGCCCCCATCCAGCGGTGGTGTAGCCCTGGTGCAATTGCTGCAAAGTGTAGAAGGTTTTCCTATAGATAAAATGGGACATAACACCGCCCCTACTGTGCACCTGATGACAGAAGCCGAACGCCGTGTCTACGCCGACCGAGCCGCCCACTTAGGCGACGCCGATTTTTATGAGGTACCTCTGGAAGGGTTAACCTCCGAGGAATACAATATTAGCCGTATGGATGATTTTGTAGAAGATAAGGCCACGCCCTCCGCCCGGGTTTCGGAAGGGAGGCCCGCGCCGGTAGAGTCTATGGAAACGACCCACTTTTCTGTCATTGATGCTAAAGGCAATGCTGTATCGGTGACCACTACGCTAAACGGCGGGTTTGGCTCTAAAGTAGTCGTGGCAGAGGCTGGCTTTTTTCTCAACAATGAAATGGACGACTTCAGCATCAAGCCCGGTTTTCCGAATATGTTCGGACTGGTCGGTGGGGAAGCCAATGCCATTGCCCCGGAGAAACGGATGCTTAGTTCTATGACGCCCACCATTGTAGAAAAAGATGGCAAACTGCTGATGGTGGTAGGAACACCGGGCGGCTCTACCATCATCACTTCCGTATTTCAGACTATCCTGAACGTAACCGAACACGGCATGGGAATGCAGGAAGCGGTCAACGCCAAACGTTTTCACCACCAGTGGCGACCCGATACGCTCTTCACGGAAGATAACGCTTTGAATGAAAAGACTATCCAGGCACTGGAAGCGATGGGACATACCATCGTCGCGCGCGGCGAGATCGGCCGGGTAGATGCCATCCTGGTATTGCCCGACGGAAGGCTGGAAGGCGGCGCCGACCCACGGGGTGATGATACGGCTGCGGGGTATTGAGGCTGCTTAGAGAAAGGCGTTGTCAGTATTCGGTTTGTGACAAATCAAAAAGTCAGGAGAAGTTGTTATCTTTAGCAAACAAAGCAAAATCGTTATTTTTGACAAAAAGATTAACCATGAATAATACGGCAAAACTTAAAGATGATCTACATCATGTCATTGATCAGATAGAGGATCAGGCGACTCTTCAAGCTGTTCTTACGTTACTGGCTCCTCAGACTGATTCGTTATTTAAATTGCAAGGTCAACCGCTTGATCAAGATACGATAGAGGACTTATTAGAAGAAAGCGAAGCTGATATTGAAGCGGGTCGTACAATCTCTCAGCAAGAATTAAAAACACATATTAAGTCGTGGCGGAACCAGAACAACGGGTCAGGTGATCTTTATCAACAGAATCTTTGATAGCAGACAAGACCCTGATAAATTGGATTTATAACTCTTTGGTTGATTCTACCCCTGAATAGCCCTGTCCAGATGCGTATATCCGCCGTCGGGGAAAAGATACTGCCCGGTGGTGTGAGAAGATTTTTCAGAGGATAGAAACAAGACAGTAGCAGCGATCTCTTCGGCAGTCGTCATACGATGCTCCAGGGGAATACGGCGGGTGATTTCCTTTAATTTCTCATCGGGATCATCAAACTTTTGCAGCCACTGCTCATACATAGGCGTAAGCACCTCGGCAGGCAATACGGCGTTGACACGGATGCCATAAGGGAGGAGTTCGGCCGCCCAATCGCGGGTAAGCCCCAACTGGGCGCCTTTGGCGGCTACATAGCCGGACGTGCCGCCCTGCCCGGTCACCGCCGTTTTGGAACTGATGTTGATGATGTTGCCTTTGGTTTTGATCAGGTAGGGCAGGGCATGGTGCGCCAGCGCGTAGTAATGCATCAGGTTGTTTTGCAATGAAGCCATAAAAGCTTCCGGGGAGCCTTTTTCCAGCCCCACGTTGTCATTGATGCCTGCGTTGTTGACAAGCACATCTATTTTTCCGTAAACCTTTGCAGTTTCTTCAACGACATACTTACATTTTTCCATCACACTAAGGTCCGCTTGTACGAAGAGACAGTCATGACCAGCAGCTTTTAGCTCCTGTACTAATTGAGTGCCTCGCTCTGCGCTACGGTTCACAATCACCGGAACGGCGCCTTCCTGCACGGACGCCCGGACGATTGCCTCGCCAATACCGCTGCCGCCACCCGTGACGATCATGATTTTTCCTTGTAGGTTCAAGTCCATCGTTTAGATAGTAAGATTGTAAAAACGAATGGCGTTGCCGCCAAAAATATTTTCCTGCTCAGCGGCAGAGAAAGATTTAAAGTAATTCATGGTCAAACGCATCACTGTCTCATAATCTCCTGCCAAGCGGCAAACGGGCCAGTCGGAGCCGATCATGAGTTTATCCGTGCCGAAAGCTTCTACTACCGTATCCAGATAAGGCGTAAAATCTTCTTCTTTCCAATGCTGCCAGTCGGCCTCGGTCACCATGCCGGAAATCTTGCAGTATACATTCGGATACTGCGCCAGCGAGCGGATATTGTCCTGCCAGGGAGACAATTCCTGCCGGGCGATCTTCGGTTTGGCAAGATGATCTACCACCAGTTTGGCGTCAGGCAGATACGATACAAAAGACAAAGCGGCTGGCAGGTGTTTTTCAAAAATAAGGATGTCATACGTCAGGTCAAAGCTCTGTAAGGCCTTCACGCCGCGGATAAATTCAGGGCGAAGCAAAAACGCATCGTCCGGTTCGTCGTGTACGATATGGCGGAAACCGCAAAGCTTAGGTCGCTCCGCCCATTGCTGGAGGTAATGTTTGACGTTATAATCCTGCAAATCAATCCATCCGACCACGCCTTTAATAAAGTCATGGCTGTCAGCCAGCTTGAGCAAAAACTCCGTTTCAGCTTCGGTCTGGCTGGCTTGTACGGCGACACATCCGGCAAAGCCGCTGGCTTGCAGAAGCGGCTGGAGGTCGGCAGGCAGGTAATCCCGCTTTAATACGGAAAGGTCTTCCGTGATCCAGGGATAAGCCTGCGGGGTATAGTGCCAGAAATGCTGGTGTGCATCTATTTTAGTCATAAGAGCTAAATGACGGAAGAACTGAAGGATCGAATGGCTAATATATACTTAGGTTTTCTATCCAAAAGCGGTTTCCACGGAGCCACCATCTACCCGGTAGTTGCTGCCATTGACATAGCTGGCTGCTTCCGAACACAAAAAGCCGATGACGGCGGCTACTTCTTCCGCACGGCCACGGCGGTGCACGGCGATGTGCGGACGTTTGTTTTCTAAAAACCAGTCGACGGCTTCGTCAAACGATAAACCTTTCTCTTCTGAGAGTTCTTCCATCATCTGGTCGGTCATAGGGGTGGCAACGTATGCCGGGGAGACGCAGTTGACCAGCACGCCATCGCTGGCATAGGCTCTGGACAGGCACTTGGTCAGGTTGACAATAGCGGCTTTGCAGGCGTTGTAGGGACTTTCTTCCGGGTAAGGCTGCAAGACATTTTCAGAAGCCACCAGCACGATACGCCCCCAGCTTTTGGTACGCATCTGCGGGATAAAGGCGCGGCATACACGCACGGCAGCCATCAGGTCGGTATCGATGGTTTTTTGCCAGTCCTGGTCGCTGAGCGTCAGAAAGTCGCCGGCAGCGCCGCGGGCACCGGCGCAGTTGACCAGTATATCAGCTCCACCGAAAGTTTCCTGCACCTGGCGCGCCATATCTTCTACGGCGGCATTGTCTGTCAGGTCTGCCGCAATAGTGAACAGGTTTTTTTTATCCTGCATATGTTCTTTGACTTTAGCGGAGGCATCTTTTAAGAGATCTTCCTTTAGGTCGTTGAGTACAAGGTTGGCACCTTCGCGGGCCAGCAGCAGGGCCGTTTGCAAACCAATGCCTGAATCGCTGCCTGTGATGAGGGCGGTTTTGTTTTCTATGTGTAAATCCATGGTCAATAGTAGGAGTGGTAAAACATGTCAGGGGGTATAACCCTGGTTTTACCAAAAGTGTTGGCTGATCTGTGATCAATGAACAAACATCCGGAAGTGGGGCTGCCTAAGCGGGTTTACCCCAGCATTTGTTTCAGGTGCCGATAGGTTTCTTCTACTGATATGTTCTGATTTTCATTGTGTTCGATAGTCTGCAAAATAATGCCTACCGTGTCGGGCGCATAGCCCAGACGCATGACGATATTTTCCGTAACCTTGATCTCGTGGGGATGAATCTTGCCGTCTGCCCGTATCATATTGATGAGATAAAAAAGCATAAAAAACTTCTCCTCCGCATTACTTGGCATGGTGAATTTAACTTCCTCTTGATGAAGATCGCGGATCATATCATCCACTTCGCTGGCTGAAATATCAAAATGTTCTCCGACAGAGTAGATATACTGTTTTTCTAACGTATCCAGGCTACCGTCTGCCAAAGCCACGAGGAAGAGTTGTTTGAGATACTCTTTTTCTTTTTCCCGGTCGTTTGTATTAAAAATACTCCAGAAGCTCATCGTCAATAAATTAGATACTTAGATAAGATATTTTTCAAGAAAATGTAATAGCATTTAAAAACTAAGGCGACAGCATCCTGAGCAGACTTGTCAGCCGGGCTTTGAGTTCGCGGCGGTCTATGATAAAGTCCAGAAAACCATGTTCCAATACGAACTCGGCACTTTGAAAACCTTTGGGCAGGTCTTTGCCAATGGTTTCACGGATGACCCGGGGACCAGCGAAGCCGATCAGGGCGCCAGGCTCGGCAATGTTAAAATCGCCCAGCATAGCAAAGGAAGCCGTGACGCCGCCGGTCGTGGGGTCGGTCAGCAGCGAAATATAAGGTATCCGGGCTTCGCTCAGCAGAGCCAGCTTGGCAGCCGTTTTGGCCATCTGCATCAGCGAATAGCCTGCCTCCATCATCCGGGCGCCGCCCGACTTGGAGATGACCAGCAAGGGCGTTTTCTGCGTCAGCGCATGGTCAATGGCTCTGCCGATCTTCTCGCCAACGACGGAGCCCATAGAGCCGCCAATAAAATTGAAATCCATACAGGCGACCACCAGCGGCAGCCCATTCATATTGCCATAGGCGGTACGGATGGCATCCTTTAACTGTACCTTCTCCTGCGACTCTTTGATGCGATTGGGATAGGGCTTGCTGTCAATAAAACCTAAGGGGTCGGCCGATTCCATCGCTTCGTCTAACTCTGTAAAGTTATTGCCGTCAAAAAGCAGTTCGAAATATTCCTTGGAACCGATGCGCACATGGTACCCATCTTCGGGGACTACGTAAGCGTTGTTTTTCAGCTCCCGGGTATGGATGATCGTTCCTTTGGGCGTTTTGTACCACAGCCCATCGGGCGCTTCTTTTTTAGCTTCTGTAGGTGTTTGTATTCCTTTATCTTTTCTTTTAAACCAAGCCATAAAAGCAACCTTATCTACTATTTCTGTAAAAACCTTTGCAAAATCCGGGTGAAGTTATTGAGAAATTACGATTTCTGCTAATAAAGGTCAGATTAGCCAACATTTCATTGTTCGACAAACAAGTCCTGAATATCTACTTCAAATCCTTTGAGCACTTTCGACTTGATCTTACCTGCCTCCTCTGCGGCATCAAAAAGGGCAAAACCTGCCTGTGTATGCTCATACACTTCTATGGAACGATATCTGGGGTCTACAATCCAGTATTCAGCCACGCCTGCTTTTTCGTAAATAGCTTTTTTCTGTACCCTGTCTCTGATGATAGACCCCGGAGAGCGGAATGCCGCCCAAACAATCTCTATAATCAGGTCCGGCACCCCCATGACACCTTTTTCCTGTACGATTTTCTGGTTTTTGGTGGAGACAAAAAGCAGATCAGGCTGAGGTGCATTGTGCTCGCCCAGAAACACGCTGATAGGAGCGTAGAGGACTCTGCCTAATTTTTTTGTTTTACATAAGGACCTATCAATAGATGCAAGTTCGCTGATATGATCTGATGTTTGGATTCAGGGGCTGAATATTTCACAATTTCACCGTTAAGTAATTCATAGATGTGCTGATCATCCTCCTGGATTTCCATCTGTTGAAACTCCTGGTAGGTGATGCGTTTGGATACTGCTGTTGCTGCCATGATCTTTTTCGTTTTTATGATGCAATCTACTATTACAAATTGGTATTCATAAGCGAACATCCTAATTTTTTATGCAGGCGGTTTGCTAGTGTGATGGTCTGTGAGCTTGAAAGCAAATCCTATGGCTGTTCTTGAGTGATCCTGGATAGCTGTTTCAGCTATCTCACGCACAAGTAGGTTGCTTGCCTGATGTAAGAAAAACCGATTTTTAAGAATTTTTTAAGCTCAACCAAGAGAATTCTACGACTCAACCTCTTTCCCTTGTGCCTCATAAGCTTTTATTACAAACCTATTTGTCTAATTTTTATAATCTATACAAAGAATTAGCTGCGTAGGGAGCATGTAATATTTTACCTAATTAAGTATAATTTTTTATCTATACTTAACTTGGAATAATACCCCCCACCTACATTTAGTGCAATGAATCAGACATAGCGCAAAGTTGTTGTAAGTACCGGTAGAAAGAGTGAAAAGGGCGGTTCATGGAGTTTCTCAGTCTTCATTACGCATTACTCAATTATTGATAACCTAAACCCTTTTCACTCATGCAACCACGGCTTTTTCATAAAAAAGAGAGTTTATCAAAGAGGTGTTAATTTTAATTATTCACCATCAAAATAACAACTTATGATAAGCTCTCAAAAAAAACGAATTTAAGTTCTACTATGCCTATATGCAAGCAAATCTGATAGA
>JBBSNI010000148.1:0-11850 GCA_038232695.1 Cytophagales bacterium | reverse complement strand
TGTATAGAAGGCACATTGTAATTGATCCCTGTCTCTTTTTCACAAAGGTCATTCGTTCCTGCAATCGCGCCTGCGTTATCCGGCTTGCCGGGCATGACGATGACCGTAAAATCTTTGCGTGCCCCTTCGCATCCATCTTTGAACGGAATGATATGATAGGTGACCTTTCCGGAGGTGGTTCCGCTATTGACCAGAACATCCGAAATATTATCGGTTCCGATCAGTTTATTATCGCCTACGTCGGTCACACCTGTGATAGCCCCTACGATGGTCGTCGTCCATTTGAAAGAAGAACCATTCACTGCGGCAGCAGGCGTAAACGTAGCGGTTTGCCCGGAGCAAATGGTTAGGGCATAATCTGCCGCCGGGTTGGACAGTTGCGGTGTAGGCTTCACTTTGATGGTGGCTGAAAGCGGCGTAGAAGAACTGTTGCAGCCCTGGGCAACCACCGTGATGGTAGCATCACCAGTAAAGTTAGGTGCCCAGTTTACCGTCGCGGAAGTCGTCGTTCCAATAATGGTATTTCCTGCCCCGGTGATGGTCCAGGTATAGCTGGTAGCGCTGGGCGCCGACGTAGTATAGGTACCGGAAGCCGTGCCCTGGCAAATCTCCATAGCGCCTGTGATCGCCGTAGGATTACCCACGACCGGCGTTACATTGACATTGACCGTTTGTGGTCTATCCGTGCCGCAACCTTTGGCGGTGACCTGAACAGTCGCTGTCCCGGTGAAACCGGCATTCCAACTCACCAAACCGGAGTTGTTTATAGTGCCTGCTCCTGCTGGTGAGAGCGCCCAGTCATAACCGTTTTCGGCATAGCTTGCCGTAGCGGTATATTGGGTAGTAGCGGCGCCCTGGCAACGTGAGGTGAGCGGAGCCGTGAAAGTGGGTGTGCCTACATTGGCTTTTACCTCTATGGTTTGCCAGGCAGACGTATTGGTACACTGATTGGGGGTGTTAGCGATAAGTCTGATATAATATCTGGCTGTAGCTGCGGTACCAAAATAAGGGAGGCTGGTAACAATATCCTGAGTAGGAGCAGCATAACTTGGTATGTTGCCTCCATTCAGATTAACCCTTTGTCCTGTTGTGGTACTTGATTTTCTGATCTCCCAATTCCAGGCAGTACCGGCGGGTACATTGGCAGATGTATTGGTAATATTAACTGCCGTATTGGCACATTGCGCCGCAGCAGGATCAATGGTGAAACTGGCCACCGGCTGAGGCAGAATATCGATTTGTTTGGAAACAGTCTTGAAACAGGTGCCCGTATTGCCTGTGATCAGGTTGTTGGTAACGGTTAGGGTAACCGTGTAGTTGCCAGCGGCACTATATGTTTTGGTTGGGTTTTTAGTAGTAGAAGTGGTTCCATCTCCAAAATCCCAGGCATATTGCAATCCTGAAGTACTGGTATTGTTGAAAGCTATTGAATTGTTAACACAGGCAGGGTTCGGATTAACACTAAAACTAGCATTAGGAGCGTCTATGATCCTGATGTACACTTTTTTAGAAACAGGAAGATTGCCTGTGAGCACGCCATTGACTTCGTAGGGATTACAACTGTTCCAGTTGTGCAGCGTTACTTCAAAGTACTCTCCTGTAAGGCTGGTATTTGGAACCGAAATCGTTTGCGTGATCACATTAGAAGCTGTGGCTGTCCGGTCAAACCAAACCGGGGTTTCGGCAAAGGGAAAACTTCTGGTTTGCCCACCTACTTTTACATTGCCTGTGATGGTGCTGGCGGTGCCGTATTCCCACTGTACCCATCTTCCCAGATTGTTAGGATCTTCGTCTGAAAGACAGGTAAACTCCGTAACATCGGTGAAGGTAACACTGGCTGAGTTGCCCGCACATACCTGGTGTTCAGCAACGTCAGTCAGCAGGCCTAACCCTAATACGTCGTCGGTATCCCAAACAATGATCGTTTGTCTTTGTATGGCTTCTGCAGGACATTGTACACCGTTAACGCTTAGGTTGACCACGGCGTCATAGTTACAATAGCCCTGGTCTTTTGGGTAGGTATGAGGAACCGTCACTTCCCATTTTCTATTGGCAGCAGGATCTGAACCTGTCACATCCACCAAAGTGGCTACTTGCGGCGCTGTTCCATCGCCCCAGTTGATGACTACCTCATTGGTTTTGGTTTTATTCAGGCCATAATAATAGATATTCCAGTTAACATCCGAAGGAGCACACAGATTATTCTGATCCCGGAGCACAGCATTACCTTTATTATAATTACAAAGCTGCGCGTTTGCCTCTATAGATATGAAGAAAGTGATGGAACTAACTGTTGCTAATAAAAGTCTTTTCATATTGTTGTATCAATCGTTTCCTGCCGGCATACGCTGAGAGCCTCCCGACCGGTATCTGTTTGAAGGGCTTAAAATTAAAGGGTATCCCAAAAACATAATGCTGTCTCACTCTTCCATTCTTACATCCAACAGACTGGCTTGAAATGGTAAGTTTTCTGATGAAAAGTGTGGGAGCTTTATTTCCGGTAGTGTATGAGAAAAAGAGATTTGTCGGTCAAAAAGGCAGGAAACAGGATCAACTCAAGAGCATAGGCGTTAGCTTACCTATAGAAGAAACAGCGCATGTACGCCGGGCATGTAGGCTGGCAAGTAGTAAAAAATAATAAATATCCCTGGAATTGATAAGGTAAGAATATCAGGTATTATACATTTTCTGTGACGTAGTTTTTCAGAGAAGCTGAAAAGGATTACTAAAAACTTATGGATAGGATCACCCATAAATTACATACCCGGTATAAACAAATATAAAAAAGATGGTAATATAAGGGTATCGTTGCGGTAGTTGTATGAACTCTAAGGCTCTCGAGACAAAAAGCACAAGCCTGGGAGACTTGTGCGCTAAAAAATGATCATGTGTTTGCTCTCTATTCGTTGATCCGCCCCGGATTGTTGATTTTGGTGGTATCCTGTTCGTTGGGCGTTTCCCGCTCTCTGGCGGTAGAGGTGCTGTCTGTCTCTGATGTTTGCGGTTCAGGACGGTTTCTATTGCTGTTGACCGCATTGGTGGTAGAATCCTGCGCTGTCCGGGCTTGTTGCGTCGTGGTGCTTCGCTGCTGAGGCTGGCTTGCCCGCTGCTTAGCGTCGCTTTCTATGCTTCTGCTTTTAACCGGATAGGAGGTTTTTTTGCCTTCGTTCAGTTTTCTGGCTTCCTCGACGCTCATTTGCTTTGTGACGCTGTCTTTTTCTACTTTTTCGTCAACATTTTTATAATCGCCTTTGGCAAAAGTCATATTTTGTTCTTCATCTACCGTTTCAGTAACCGTATCAACCTGCACGGTTCGTTTGATCACTGTTCTTTTAACCTGGTAAATGGTGGTTGCCCCTATCGTATCTACCTGTTCAATGGTTCTTCTGTTGATATCATACACCACCTCAGAGCCAATCGTGTCAACTTTCACTACTTCGGTTTCGGTATAGGTCTTGTTCCCTTCACTTGCTTGTGCTTGTGAACCCTCGTCTTTAGGTCTAAGCTCATCGGCTTGTATGGAAGCCAATGAGTCGTTGGTCGTTATTCCATCCGTGACCATCAGGTTGTCAGATGGAGTTTCGGTCGTGTCACCTGCCAGAGAATTCTCCCTGGTATCTTCGCGCCCTAAGTTGCAGCCTGTGAGGTAGATGAGTGATAATGCTGTGATGGTGGATAATATCGTTTTCATAATATGATAAGGTTATATCAGGGTTGTGTTAAAATTTCACTTATTATAATCACAGAATCGTGCCAATCCGCACAGTTACTTTTTAGCTCACTACTGTTTGTAGGGTGAGCATTGATTGGTACGTAAGTGGGGAACAAATGCACCAATGAACTATATGCCAAGTTGTTTGGGTTTATGCGACCCTTCTGTTGCGATTCGGAATAAAATCTCTTATGTGATTTAGATAACACCCAAGTGCGGTCCATTGTTTGAGATTATAATTAAATATACTGCTTTGTCTTTGCAAATATCAAAGTACAGTATTAAGATACGACGTTTGGTTTTTCAGCTTTTTTATACCCGATTGCGTGATGACATACACGCCGAGCAACATAAAAACATACGCACCGCTGAAAAGATAAGGCGATAAGATACCATGCAACCACCAGATTTCATCACACAAAAGCTAACAGCCCGCCGTCAGGAGCAACTTTTCCGCTCGCTCACGCAGCCGGAGCATCTTACAGACTTTGCCTCCAACGACTACTTAGGCTTTGCCCGCTCAAAGGTCTTGCAGCAGCGTATCTACGAAAAAGCCAGCCAGTACCCAGACCACAAAACAGGCGCTACCGGCTCGCGTCTGATCAGCGGCAACACGGCTTTGGCAGAGCAGTTGGAGCAGCAGATCGCCCGCTTCCACCAGGCCGCAGCCGCCCTTCTTTTCAACTCAGGCTACGACGCCAACGTAGGGCTCTTTGCCTGCCTCCCCCAGCGGGGCGATACCCTGCTGACCGACGAACTGGTACACGCCAGCATCATCGACGGTGCCCGGCTCAGCTATGCCCGGCGTGAAAGGTTCAGACACAACAATCTGCAAGACCTGGAAGACAAACTCAGGCAAGCCAGCGGCAACATCTTCATCGGCGTAGAATCTGTCTACTCTATGGATGGCGATCAGGCGCCCCTGAAGGAGATGGCAGCGCTGGCAGAAAACTACCAGGCGTACCTGATCGTAGACGAAGCCCATGCCACCGGCGTACTGGGCGAGGGTGGCCGCGGGCTGGTCTGTGCGCTGGGGCTAGAAGACCGCGTGCTGGCACGTGTTCATACCTTTGGTAAAGCCTTGGGTGTCCATGGCGCGGCGGTAGTTGGCTCGCCGCTGCTCAGGGAGTATCTGATCAACTTTGCCCGCTCTTTTATCTACACCACTGCCCTGCCCTTCCATACGCTGCTCTCTATCCGGAGTGCTTACGAACTGCTGCCTGGCAGCGAGCCGCAACGGCGGCAACTGCAAGAGCACATTGATTTCCTTCGCACACAGTCAGGAAAAATACCTTTTGAAACCTTGGACAGTAAAAGCCCTATACAAGGCATCGTGATACCGGGCAATGAAAACGCCCGTAAGGTAGCGCAAACACTGGAAGACAACGGATACTACGCCAAAGCTATTCTCAGCCCAACCGTGCCTGCCGGAAAAGAGCGGTTGCGGGTTTGTTTACATGCCTTTAATACGATAGAAGAAATAGAGGGTCTGATCAGTTGTTTGAAGACAGTGTGTTAAGTGTATCCTGACCCAATGGGTACAATGGATAGATTTAGAAAGACCAGAGGTCTTTTAATAACTCACACGATCGCTCATTACACATGAGATTTTCCCGGAAGTTCTCTTGCATACTATACCAATAATCAAAAAGCCAGCTTTCCCAACTTCACTTTTTTGCCCGTATCAATGGATTCTAGGACGGCGGCGATGATCTGCATGTCGCGCATACCCATCTCACCGGGCACCCGCGTGGGTTTGTTATTCATGACACAATAGGCAAAATCGTCCATCTGAAGCGCCTGCTGATTCACCTGCGGAAAGTTGAGCGGACCCTGGCTGGTACTCCCCTGGATGCCGTTATAGGGAGAAAAAGGAGAAAGCTCAAACCAGCCCTTTTCGGTCGCTGCATACAAACGGTTCATCTGCGCATTGTGGCTGGTTTGCAGGTTGGCGACCGTACCGCCCGGAAACTCAAACTGCATGGTAACGGTCTCGTCTACCTCCTTGAACTTCTCAGGTTTGGTCTTAAACTCCTGCGCCGTGACGGTCAGTGGATTTTTGCCAACGGAATAAATAGCACCCTGTATGGCATATACGCCCATGTTGCCCAGTGCGCCGGTACCTGCCAGCGCCTTTTTGAGCCGCCACTGGTCCCAGTTGTCGCCCATCATGTAGCCCGCTTCGGTGGTAACAAAGGTAGGGTTGCCCAGCACGTCCTGCTGCCCTAATCGCATGATCTCCAGGTTGTACGGCTCAAAATGCAGGCGATAGCCTATAGACAGTTTGACGCCCGCTTTGTTGCAGGCGTCTATCATCTGTCGGCATTCCGCTACGTTCATCGCCATCGGCTTTTCGCAGATCACATGCTTGCCTGCCTGCGCCGCCCGGATGGTATACTCGGCGTGCATAGCGTTGGGCAGCACCACGTAGATGATGTCAATGTCCGGATTGTCGGCCATGGTGTCGAAGTTTTTGTAGTTGTAAATGTTTTTTTGAGGAATGCCGTACTGGTCTGCCCACTTTTTCTCTTTGGCAGGCGTACCCGTTACCACACCCGTCAGGGCACAGTATTTGGTTTCCTGCAAAGCAGGGCCTAACTGCCCGGTGCTGTAGCCGCCCAGCCCGACCAAGGCAACGCCCAGTTTTTTAGCGGGCTTTTCCTGATCCCACCAAGGCAGGTGCGCACTCAACGCCATCATACTGGCACTTTTGGCTATTTTCCGGTTAAATGAACGGCGGCTTTCGGAGGTAGTAGGCTGTTTATGCATAGGCTTATGTGTTCAGATGTACTGTTTCCTTACTTGAGCATTGAGTGTTGTTTGTTGAATGCGCCGGGCGCATTCAATATTCAAGGAGTAGTAGCAAAGTATTGTTCAACGACAAAATACATCTCATAAAAATAATTTATTTACTTTGCGCATAACTATAAAACCTATTGTGCCGCTTTTGTTTATGAAACTACGTCATTGGAGTTCTTTTCTCTTACTTTCCATTATTTGCTTTGCCTGCGCTTCCCGTCCGGGTGTGAGCAGCCGCCTGCTTAGAAAATCCATTGACAAGTCGCCGGTGTTTCAGCAGGATTTTACAGGGTTTGCTTTATACGATACCGAAAGGGAAGAAATGGTTTACGAATACCAAGCTGACCGCTACTATACGCCTGCTTCCAACACCAAAATCTTTACACTCTACGCCTGCCTCAATCTGTTAGGAGATTCTATTCCGGCATTGCAATATAAAATCAGCGGCGACACGCTGATCTTTACCGGCACGGGCGATCCTACCTTCCTGCATCCCGACCTTGCTCACTTTGATACAACATATGATGGGCACGTTTACCAGTTTCTGCAATCTACGGGAAAGTCGCTCTGGTATGCCGGGCGCCCGACCAAAGATGCGTATTTTGGTCCGGGCTGGGCGTGGAGTGACTACAACTATTATTATTCTACCGAAAAATCCACGTTTCCGGTCTATGCCAACGTAGCGCGTTTTCAGTTTAAGGAACAACTACCTAAGCCGCTGGTCTATCCCGATTTTTTTACCAAATACATCCGCGGTTTTGCCAGCCGCGACATCCTGCCCGACTATGTGCAGCGCAACCAGCACGACAACTACTTTACCTACGCACCCAAAGAAGATACGTTGGCTTTTACGGAAGATGTGCCTTTCAAAACATCTACCAACTTTTTGCTGCAACTGCTCAAAGACACCCTCAAAAGAGAAGTTGCCCTGTATGAAGGTCCGCTGACAGGGTTTGACCAGACAATCTATAGTGTGCCTGCCGACAGCGTATACAAGCGCATGATGCACATCAGCGACAACTTTTTTGCCGAACAACTGCTGCTGGTCTGCTCTTCGCGGCTTCAGGACACGCTTAGCGCCGATTCTGTCATCAGCTACGTAACCAAAAATTACCTGCAAGACCTGCCCGACAAGCCCATCTGGGTAGACGGCTCCGGGCTTTCGCGCTACAATTTACAAACACCCAGGACGATGGTCGCGCTGCTGCGCAAGGTAGACGAAAAGCTGGAAGATGAAGCACTCTTCGAAATCTTCGCGGCGGGCGGCGTATCCGGCACTGTACAAAACTGGTACAGAAACGAAGAAGGCGCACCTTATGTCTATGCCAAGACCGGCAGCTTGAGCAACCAGCACGCGCTAAGCGGCTACCTGATCACCCGGAAAGGCAACAAGCTGATCTTCAGCTTTATGCACAATAATTTCATTACCTCATCCTCCACGCTGAAGTACGAGATGGAAAAAGTGCTGCGGCAGATTTATCTTGATTATTAGCAATCATTGCGTAATGTGTATTGAATACTGAGTTAAGCTTATATGCTGCCCCATTTCTGGTCTGTTGCATACCGCAAATGCCCTCTGTCTATGTATAAAGGAGAAGGTACATTGTTATGGTAAAGTTGTCCGGTACCTAATCCTTGCGGCATATCCACCTGACAGGAAGCGGTCAGTTGGGCAATAGCATTGAGCCCGATATTGGATTCCAGGGCAGAAGTGATCCACCAGCCGATATTTTGCTGCTGAGCTAAATCGATCCAGGCCTCCGTAGCCGATAAGCCGCCCAACAGGGTGGGTTTCAGCACAACGAATGGCGGTTTGATCTGCTCCAAAAGCTTTCTTTTATTTTCCAGCCCTGTCACGCCAATCAGTTCCTCGTCTAAGGCAATGGGAACAGGACTTTCCCGGCACAGGCGGTGCATCGCTTCGGGTTGGTGTGGCTGAATGGGTTGTTCTATAGAATGTATGTCGTAACGGGACAGGGCATCTAACTTCTTTAGCGCTTCCTGCGGTAAAAAAGCGCCGTTAGCATCTACCCGCAAGGTAATCGTACGGGCATCATAGCGTTGGCGGATGGAGGCCAGCAAAGAGAGTTCCTGTTCGAAATCAATCGCACCGATCTTTAGCTTGATACAGCTAAAGCCCGCCTCTAATTTTTCGTCAATCTGCTGCTGCATAAACGCCGGGTCACCCATCCATACCAGTCCGTTGATGGGTATAGGGCGGTGCGGACTGACCGACCAGTCGTTGTTTACAATCTGCCGCCGGCCACCCCGGCTATAATCACGCCAGGCAGTTTCCAGTCCAAAGCGCAGGGCAGGCCAGGCTTCTCCTACCAGCCCATCCAGCCATTCGTCTATCTCACTTTCCAGTTCAGGCAGCGTAGATGTCTCCACGTCTGAGCAGACGAGGTATAATTGTTTTTCCAGGTCAGGGCGGGCGTCCGGGCTGAGCCCCTGCAGCGGGCTGCACTCTCCGAGGCCGCAGCGGTCGGGCTGCTGAGAGTCACACATACGGATAAAGTATGCTGTTCTTTCTTTTAAAAAGCCGCGGGAAGTTCCGGCATTAAATTTAAAATGAAGCGTATATTTGTTATACTCGCACTTGAAAGGCATGGTGTCAGGATGTTAGGTTGGTTTTTCTAACCACAAGGTACACAAAGAATGTACAAAGGTCGCCCAGAAGGGGACACAAAAGTTAGGGCTGCTACCTTTGTGTCCTTTGCGCTAAACTTAGTGTCCTTTGTGTTTAAGTACAACCCAGTGGTAGGGGTACGCGTTTCATTCAAACGTACGCCGGATAAGTTGGCTATAATTTCAACTTTAACCCTGTAATACCCTCGCACTGTAACACACAAACAAACCCTATTTTTATGAAAGAAGACGCACACTCATTCACTTTAGACGTGTTTGTTGAAATTCCGAAAGGAAGCCGCAATAAATACGAATATGATTTCGAGAAAAAGAGAATTCGCTATGACCGTATGATCTTTTCCTCTATGTTTTATCCGAGCGACTATGGCTTTTTCCCGGAAACCCTGGGAGAAGACGGTGACCCGCTCGATGCCCTGGTGCTGGTCTCTGAGCCTACCTTTCCGGGCTGTGTCATTGAGGTAAGCCCCATCGGTTTGTTCAAAATGTTCGACGAAAAAGGTCCGGACGATAAGATCTTATGCGTACCCGTCAGCGACCCGATCTGGAATAAGGTGACGGAGTTGGAGGAAGTGAATTTGCATCTGAAAAAAGAAATCGAACACTTTTTTCAGGTGTACAAAGACCTGGAAAAGAAAAAGGTAGGCATTGAAGGCTGGCACGGCAAAGCGGATGCTATCGACGCTATCCACAGGGCGCGCCAGGCTTATGCCAAGGCACAGGAAAAAAATAAGGAAGCATAAAGACGGCTTACCTCCTCAAGAGCGGTCGTCTTCTTCATCCAGATCGGTGTCTTCTTCGTCGCTGAGGTCCAGATCATCATCGTCCTCATAGCGGCTGCTCTTACGGTAGCCTTTTTCGTTGTAGTCGTCTTCATCGAAGCTGTCAGAGAAGATTTCGTCGTCTTCCTCCAGGTTCATCTGTTCGGAGGCCGTAGAAAGCAGGTCTCTGAACGTAGGCAGATCGTTTTCTATAATGCCCCAGACAGGCCGGTAATCCATTTCTACATACTCGTTAAACTTGGCTCTCTTCAGAGATTCCAGTACGCGGTAATCTACGTCGGTAAACTGGCTGACAAACTCATCGGATAGCAGGCTGGCTGCTTCGCCGATCTCCTGCAGGTTGCTCACCACAGACATGCGTACTTCTTCTTCGCGGGAGAAATCCTCGTAGGTCATGCCTTCCGTATAGCCCTGGATTTCGTTAATGCAGCTAATGATATTATTTACGTGAATTTCGTCTTCTTCTTTCATAGTGGTTGCCGGTTAGAAGGTAAAATATTGCGCCAAAAATAAATATTATTGTGTAGAACGGGATATGCCTTGTTATGTTTTTTTATGCTTCCGAATTTTCATAGCCTTCGTCGATGAGCAGCCTGTCGCCGTCGGCTACGGCTACGGCCAGGGCATCGCATCGCTCATTTTCCGGGATGCCGGAGTGCCCTTTGATCCAGCTAAATTCTACTTCATGCTGGCGGTAAAGTTCTATGAAACGCCGCCAGAGGTCTTCGTTTTTTTTGTCTTTGAAATGCTTTTTTTCCCACGTCCAAAGCCACCCGCGGTTGACCGCATCCACCACATACTGCGAATCCGAATAGATTTTCACATGCATATGGGGCTTTTTGATAGCCTCGAGCCCGGCGATGACAGCCATCAATTCCATGCGATTGTTGGTGGTTTTGCGGTACCCTGCCGAGAGTTCTTTTCTATGGTTTTTATAAAGCAGCACGGTGCCGTACCCGCCCCGCCCGGGATTGCCGCGTGAAGCCCCGTCCGTATACATCACAATCATCAGGTAAATTGATTTTTGATGAGTTTAATGGCAATAGACAGTAAGATGATGCCAAAAACTTTTCTGAGAATATTAAACCCTGCTTTGCCGATCCTGTCTTCCAGCCACCCCGAGGATTTGAGCACAATATACACCAAAAATAAATTTATCACGATACCGATCAAAATATTAGGATAGGTGTAGGCTGCCCGCAAAGAGATCAGCGTGGTCATGGTGCCCGCCCCGGCAATGAGCGGAAAGGCCAGCGGAACGATGGAAGAACTGGCGCTGCTGTCCGGGTCCGGTTTGAAGATCTGTATGCCCAGGATCATCTCCATCCCGATCAGGAACATGACCAGCGCCCCGGCGATGGCAAAAGAGGCCACATCCAGTCCAAACAGCGCCAGAATAGAATCTCCCAAAAACAGGAAAGAAATCATAATAATGCCCGCTGCTACGGTAGCTTTCCCGGACTCGATCGTACCAGCTTTTTTGCGTAAGTCGATAATGACAGGAATGCTGCCCACCACATCGATGACCGAGAAGAGGATCAGGGTAACGGAAAAAATTTCTTTGAAGTTAAACATAAAATGAAGTTAAAAACGAATGGAGCTTTTCTATCTCCTGCTCCTCTATGGCCGGAAAGTTGGCAATGCGCAAGGTTGTCTTTTTGAGTTTGCCGTAGCCGTTGCCCAGCACCATCCCTTCGTTTTTTGCCGCCTCCCGAAGTTTGTCAACCACCGCCGGGCCGGCTTCCAGCGCCACCACCGTTTTCGAACGTACTTCCCCGTTTTTGATCAACAGAGAAGCATACGGCAGGGCTTCTATTGTTTTAATCCACGCTTGAAATCTACGCTCAATTTCCTGCTCCGTCTGCCGGATGCCGGGGCGGCTTTCCAACGTACGCATGAGCAGGTAAATAC
>JBBSNI010000147.1:0-11855 GCA_038232695.1 Cytophagales bacterium | reverse complement strand
GCATGTTTCAAAACTTTTCTGGTAAACAAAGGAGCGAATGCTGATATTTGGGCAGAGAACTCTTCGGGAATAATAAGCATAGATTTGAATCGTAAGACAATCCAAAGCTACGCATTCCCCCAGAGTTCTTCTTATCTTTCATATTCTCAAAAGGCTAAAGTCGAGATAAGAGTTTGTGTGTTTAGGTAGACGTTTACCCGGCTGCATTATTGCAACCACCTTTCTTCTCGCTAAACAAATTTACTTTCCATCTCCCGCAGTTTTTCCATGGCTTGCTCAATCTCCGGGATAAACTTGTCCCGCGGCTCGCAAAGGGGCAGACGGATGTGCGAAGTACAGAGGCCCATCCGGTGCAGCATGTATTTAATAGGAATTGGGTTGGTCTCAATCATGGTGACCTGCATAGGTTCCAGTAGCTCATCATAAGCCGCCCTGGCTTGCTCCCACTGATTGTTCAGGCAAAAGCGCACCATGCTGGCCGTAGCTCTTGGCGCTACATTGGATACGACAGAGATCAGACCGTCGCCGCCGCAAGCCATAAAGGGCAGGGTAAGCGCATCATCGCCTACCAGCACACTGAAATCAGCCGGAGCTTTGTGTATCACCTCTATCATCTGCATCATATCGCCGCTGGCTTCTTTGACACCGGCAATGTTCCTATGCGCTACCAGCCGCAGCAAGGTTTCTGTTTCCAGGTTGACGGCCGTCCTGCCCCGGATGTTGTAGATGATCACCGGCAGTTCGGCAGCATCGGCTACCGCCGTAAAGTGCCGGAACAGCCCTTCCTGCGTGGGTTTGTTGTAATAAGGATTGATCACCAGGTGACCGTCGGCGCCTGCCTGCGCAGCTACCTGGGCAAATTCTATGCTTTCCCGGGTGTTGTTGGAGCCCGTTCCGTGAATCACCTGGCACCTGCCACCCACCTGCCTGACAGACCAGCGGAGGATCTGCTGATGTTCGCTGTACGAAAGCGTAGGACTTTCTCCGGTAGTGCCGACAAAGACGATACCTTCTACGCCGCCCGCGATCTGCTTTTCAATGAGTTGCTCAAAGGCTGGCCAGTCTATCTCATTGGAAGAGGTAAAAGGAGTGATAATGGCCGTGTAAGTGCCGCGAAAGAGTTTGTCCATAGGAGCAGGCGTTGTTCAGGCAAGCAATTACACACTATGGCAGGAGAATTACAAATCAGTCCCTTACGAAAATCATCCTGTTATGCAGCTTACATTTTCCGGTACTGTCCTCCGTGTCGCCGTGGAGCAGCACTTCGGTCTCCTGTCCCCGGTCTTCCGTCTTCCGGTTCCCTCAAAAAATTTATTTTAAAATCTAAAGAAATGTTGTTAGCTTTGACCGGCAAATAAATGTACTTATTTGCCATGATGACAGACACATCCAAATTCCTCTACGAGGCACTCACCTACGATGATGTGCTGCTCGTACCCAGCTATTCCGAAGTACTACCCAGAGACACCGACACTACCACGCAACTCACCAGAAACATCCGGCTAAATGTCCCGCTGGTATCGGCTGCTATGGATACGGTTACCGAAGCCAAGCTGGCTATTGCGGTCGCACTGACCGGCGGGCTGGGCTTTATCCACAAAAATATGCCCGCCGATACGCAGGCTTACCAGGTCCGGAAAGTGAAAAGATCGCAAAGCGGTATGATCCTGGACCCCATCACGCTGGACATCAACGCGACGGTATTGGACGCCAAGGCGATCATGCGGGAAAATAAGATTGGCGGCATCCCGGTGGTAGACGCCGACCGCAAGCTGTTGGGCATTGTGACCAACCGCGACCTGCGTTTTCTCAAAGACATGCAGCAGCCCGTCAGGGAGATCATGACCCGCCAGAACCTGATCACAGCAGACCCCGGGATCACCCTGGATGAAGCCGAAGGTATTCTGCAGGAACACAAGATTGAAAAACTACCTATCATCGATAAAGACCAGCGTCTCAGCGGGCTGATCACCTACAAAGATATTCTTAAAAATAAAGACCGCCCCCATGCCTGCAAAGATGAGTTCGGCCGCCTGCGGGTAGGCGCCGCCGTAGGCGTGACTCCCGATATTCTGGAAAGAGTGGAGATGCTCAAAAATGCCGGTGTGGATGTGGTCAGCATTGATACAGCGCATGGTCACTCGCAGGGTGTGATCAACGCTTGTGTGCAGGTAAAGCGTCGCTTTCCGGAACTGGAGTTGGTGGTAGGTAATATTGCTACGGCCGAAGCGGCCCGCGCATTGGCAAAAGCCGGCGCCGACGCTGTAAAGGTAGGGGTAGGACCCGGTAGTATCTGCACCACGCGCATCATTGCCGGAGTGGGCGTGCCCCAGCTTTCTGCTATCTATGAAGCCGCCAAAGCCCTGGAAGGCACAGGCATCCCGGTGATTGCCGACGGTGGCGTCCGTTTTTCCGGCGATGCAGTCAAAGCCATTGCCGCCGGAGCCAGCAGCATCATGATCGGTTCGTTGCTGGCTGGTACCGATGAGGCGCCCGGCGAGGTCATCCTGTACGAAGGACGCAAGTTTAAGTCTTACCGCGGCATGGGTTCGGTAGAAGCAATGGAAGAAGGCTCCAAAGACCGCTATTTCCAGGATACCGAAGATGATATTAAAAAGCTGGTGCCGGAAGGCATCGTCGGTCGTGTGCCGTACAAAGGGCTGGTCGATGAGGTCATTTACCAACTGGTAGGCGGCTTGCGGGCAGGCATGGGCTACTGCGGTGCGCCGGATATTCCAGCCCTGCAAAAAGCCAGGTTTGTCAAAATTACGGCGGCAGGTGTCCGCGAAAGCCATCCGCACGACATACAGATCACACGCGAAGCGCCGAATTATAGTCCTTGAAGGTGTTTATACCTTGCTATCAGGGTTTTCTTTTACTTGAGCATTGAATATTGAGTGTTGAGTGCGCCCGGCGCCCGGTTGAATATTTTTTAAACACTCAATATTCAATACTCAACACTCAATGCTCAAGTAAAAAGTAACCGGTATGCTAACACTATCGCACCGCAGCGGCGGACCGCTTGAACACCCTAACATCTTCCTATCCGATTTTTCTGTTAGCTTTGTAGTCGTTCTATAGTCTGCTGACAAATGATCTGCTCTTTATGCGCTCCTATAAGCATATTATACGGCTAACCTTGTTCCTGGGCATGACAAGCTGGCTCACCTTGCTGGCTACCGACCTGATCGTGCTTTTTGGAAAGGTCAACCACCTCGAGTCCGGTATTCCGGAAGAACTGCGGATCGTGCTGCTGGAGATCTTTTTTGTCTCTTTGTTCTTTTACTACAAATTCATCACAGGGCGGGCAGAAAGGGTCAACTTCATCGATCTGCTCTGGCGTGTCTTTGCTACCGGACTGCTGGCAACGATCGTCTCGCTGACTATCTACCTGTTTTACCAACTGCTGGGCAACAGCAAACTCACAGAGAATGTCTTTCTGATCAACTTCTTCTACCTGATCATCTTCGGGCTGGTCGCGGCCTTCCTGACTTCCACGCTGATGGTGTGGAAACAGCTGATTCTTTACCAGAAATCCAAGCGGCTCATCACCTTATGGCGTATCTTCGAGTATACCCTGCTGGTCAGCATCCTACTTAGCTTTTTTCCGCTCAATCCTATCGGTTTTTTGTATGATATGGTCCTGCTAGTCCTGCTGGTCTTGGGACTGGTGTTATCGGTCAACCTCAAATGGGTGGCTTACCTCGACTTTCGGCAGAAGTGGAAAAGCATCATTGTCATGCTGGCTATTGCCATTTTTCTGGCTTATTTCTTTTTTGATCTCAACAGGTTTTCCCGCAACTACGGACATTTCCTGCCGCTTGAATTGCAAACCAGCCTGTATATCGCGGCTTTGTTTGGCTTTACCTTTATCTATAGCCTGTTTTCTCTTTTGGTCATTCTGTTCAACCTGCCTACCTCCTCGGTGTTTGAGCAAAAGCTGGAAGAGGTCATCAACTTCCAGAAACTAAGTCAGTCGACGCAGTTGGGTTATAAGGCAGAGCAGGTCTACGGCATACTGCTGGACAGCTCGGTCAAGGCGGTCTTTGCCGATGCCGCCTGGATAGAGGTAGATGACAGTGCGAGTAAGCTGCTGCTTACCAGGAATGTACCGGAAGGCAAGCTTGATCTGCTCAAAGACCAGGTAGCCGACGATGCTGTCCGGCAGGACCTCAGCCGGGCTTTGCCGGTACGCCTGCTGGGAAAAGAATACTGGCAAAAAAGGAAGCACCACCAGATGCTCAAGCTACCGGATTACCGCTCTGTATTGTCTATTCCCCTGGTAGTCAAAAACAGCACCATTGGCAGAATGGTGATCCTCAAAGAAGTAGAAGACGGGTTCAACAAGGAGATGATCAGTATCATCACTACTTTTGCCAGTCAGGCGTGTATTTCGGTAGAAAATTTCCAGTTGTTGGGCGAAACCCTGGAAAACGAACGCTATAAAGAAGAGCTTAAGATCGCCAACCGGGTACAGCGCAGCCTGCTTCCCAAAAAACTGGCTTCTAACGATGCCTTTGATATGGCCGCCTTCTCCGAGGCTGCCGATCAGGTGGGCGGTGATTACTATGACATTTACCGGATCAACCACCATAAGTATATCATCATCATTGGCGACGTATCCGGCAAAGGCACTTCCGCTGCTTTTCATATGTCGCAGATGAAGGGCGTCTTTCACAGCCTGGCACAACTCGACCTGACGCCCGACAAGTTTCTTGCCTATGCCAACAGCGCGTTGAGTCGCTGCCTGGAAAAAACTTCCTTCATTACCGCTTCCTTTTTTGTAGTAGATATCCGGCAGCATACCATCGCCTTTGCCCGGGCGGGTCACTGTCCTACCTTGTTTTATAATAAAAAAGACCAGCAGGCCAGGTTTCTGGAAAGTAAAGGACTGGGTTTGGGTATCATCCGCAACGAAAAATTTAATGACTATATTGAAGTCAACCAGGAAGCTTATTCCCGGGGCGATATGGTCGTCTTATACACCGATGGGATCACTGAAGCGACCAATTCCCGAAAGGAGCAGTTCGGATACGACCGCTTGCGCTGTTTTGTGGAGAAAAACGCCGACAAGCCCCCCAAAGCCGTACAAAAGCTGCTTATTGAGGAATTATACAATTTTTGCGAAAACAAGACATTGGACGATGATTATACTGCCCTTATCATCAAGTTTAAGTAAAGGCAAGGAACTTTAATTTGTACATAGCGTATATATAACTGTATTATGGTGGATGTCCGGGTTATTTCAAAAGGCGATGATTGCCTTATCACAATTGATGGCGAAGTAGACGCCAGTTCTTCTATCCATCTGGATGAAGCCATGCAACAGGCCGTAGCGATGAACGCCAGAAGAATACTGGTGGATTGCAAAAATCTAAGATATATCTCCTCAGCAGGACTGGGTGTATTTATGTCTTACATTGAGGAACTGGAAAACAAAAAAACACAGTTGATCCTGTTCCGTATGCCTGAAAAGGTGTAT
The DNA here is from genome assembly GCA_038232695.1 of Cytophagales bacterium. Lineage (GTDB taxonomy): Bacteria > Bacteroidota > Bacteroidia > Cytophagales > Cyclobacteriaceae > JAJNNC01. The sequence goes on along the minus strand of JBBSNI010000147.1, from coordinate 6,373 downwards.
AAAGTTTTTGAAATACTGGGTCTGCATCAGTTGCTGACCATTGTAGATACCGAAGAAGAAGCAAAGATATAATCTGATGAATTATAGTTTTAAAGTACCGTGTTGTAAAGATAAATTGCAGAGCATCCGCGATTTTGTCTATGGTACACTACAGCATTACGATATATCCGAAGTGGAGCTTAGCCAGATGATCTTAGCCGTAGACGAAGTTTGCGCTAATCTTATTATCCATTCTCACCAGTGCGACTCCAGACAAAGCCTGGAACTGTGTATTGTCGTCAAAGACAAACACAATATCATCTTTGAGATCAGGGACAAAGGGACGGGTTTTAATATGAAAAATTACCAGGAGCCTTGCATCAGGCAGATCATCAAGGAAAAGAAAAAAGGAGGCGTAGGTTTGTTGCTGGTCAAGCGTATCATGGACCGTATAGAGTTTTCTTATAATGCCAAAACCAGTTGCAACATATACCGCCTGCACAAGTCAGTGAAAGCAGCGCAAACACCGCCCAGATAGAAGAATGAGCTGGAAGGACAAAGTTTTTTCTTCCGTCTTCGGACTTCCGGCTCCCCACTTCAAAGAAACACCACGTCGTCTACCAGCACTTCTCCGAATTCCCGCATAAAAATAGCCAGTATTTTAGACTTCGACAGGTTTAGTTCCTGCTTGAGGGCGGCAGAACTGAGCTTGACATAGAGCTTTCTGTTATTGATGAATATGTTGTCGGTTCTTTTGGCAATAGGTTCTCCCATCAGCCGGTCCCAGGAGTTGATCAGCCTGGTCTGTTCGTATTTGGCATTGAGTTGATAGGCGTTTAACAGTTCGTGCATTGCTTCTCCAAAAGTAGAAGTAGCGGCTTTCCGGGGGCTATAATAGTCATGTTTGGCCATAAGTGCTGCTCGGTGGCAAAGGGTAAGGTTAGGGTGTAGCGATGGTTTAAAGGTAAGGATAAAAATTACTTTTCATATTGATTTATAAAAAATTCCTGACCCTCATTTCTTTGCCGGCATACAAATTCACGCTCTTTCCATATAAAAGATCTTTTCGTTGAGGCGGTTGAGCACCTCGTTTTTGTACCGGCTGTCGATCAACACGGATATATTGAATTTGCTGCCCCCATAAGCGACCATCCGGATGGGAACATCATCGATAGCGTTGAGCACTTTCTTTAAGATGCCCGTTTTGCGAAAAGGCATGTTGCCTACGATACAGACAATCGTATGATCGGTATGTATCTCAACTTCGCCAAAATCTTCCAGTTCGTCGCGGATCGCTGCTAAGTGCGTGTGGTTGTCAATGGTCAGGGAGATAGCCACTTCCGAAGTAGTGATCAGGTCGATGGGCGTTTTATAGTTTTCAAAAATCTCGAAGACTTTACGCAAAAAACCATACGCCAGCAGCATCCTGGAAGATTTAATCTTGATAGCCGTAATGCCATCTTTGGCAGCTACCGCCGTAAATTCGCGGTCTTCCTGGCTGTGCGCGGCAATGGTCGTCCCCAACGCTTCCGGCTGCAAAGTGTTGAGCAGGCGCACCGGAATATTGGCATGTTGCGCCGGACGGATAGAAGAAGGATGCAGAATCTTGGCACCGAAATAAGCCAGTTCGGCTGCCTCATCAAAAGAAAGCTTAGGCACCGGAAAGGTACGCTTAACGATCCTGGGGTCGTTGTTGTGCATACCATCAATATCTGTCCAGATCTGAATCTCGCTGGCTTTGACGGCCGCACCTACCAGGGAAGCGGTATAATCGCTTCCGCCTCTTTGCAGGTTGTCGATACGGTTCTGGCTGTTCAGGCAAATATAGCCTTGGGTAATACACAGATCCGTTTGATCTTGTGTGTTCAACAAATCGTTCAGCTTGTGGCTGATATAGGCCATATCCGGCTCATTTTCTTCGTCGATGCGCATAAATTCCAGGGCAGGAAGCAAGACGGCATGGATTTTTTGTTCCTCTAAATAAATGCTGAACAGTTTGGTAGAAAGCAGTTCGCCTTGCGCCAGTATCTCTTTCTCCACGTCGGCGCTGAAAGGCTCCTCTGCCATTGCGTGTAAGGCTGTAAAATGAGCATCCACGATCTCATGCGCCTTCTGTAAGGTTACCTCCTGCCTAAGCAGCTTATTGACATAGGCGGCATACTCCTGCTGAAGCTGCCGGATCATAGCAAGGGCTTCAGACTTTTGCCCGGCAGCCAGGGCAGTAGCTATACTGACCAGGGTATTGGTCGTGCCGGACACGGCTGAGAGTACCACGATCTTTTTTTCCGGTTCCCGGGTGATAAGTTCGGCGACCGAATGCATACGCTCGGGGCTACCCAGGGAGGTGCCTCCAAACTTAAGAACTTTCATAGGATAAAGTTTAAAAAGCCAGCATCTTGATGGCTGTCATGGCGGCTTCTACGCCTTTGTTGCCGTGCTTGCCGCCGACACGCTCTTTGGCCTGCTCCAGGTTTAAGGTAGTAAGAACACCAAAAACAATGGGTTTGTTATATTTCAACGCCACATCCTTGACCCCTTGTGCTACCGACTGGCAGATAAAGTCAAAGTGAGGCGTTTCGCCGCGGATCACGCAGCCCAGGCAGATCACGGCATCTGTAAGCTCGTCGCTGGCCATCCACTGGGCGCCCAGGCTTAGCTCGAAGCTGCCGGGTACGTATTTCGTGGAAATATTATTCTCCCGCGCGCCATGCTTTATGAGCGTATCATGGGCAGCACTTGCCATGGCATTGGTAATGTCTTCATTCCATGCGGAGACGACCAGCGCAAACTTCTTATTGAGAATGTCGGGCAGGGGCGTGGTATCGTACTGACTGAGGTTTTGGTAAGTGGTAGCCATAGGTTTTTGGGTAAAAATGAAAAAAGGATAAGACCCTTGACCGCCTCATCCTCCATGTAATTTTCATGATAGAGCTTATTTTCCGGAGGCTAAGCCTTCCAGGCGGGCGTACTGTTTTACGGCTTCCTGGTAAATGGCAGAAGTCGGAAACTCGCTGACGATCCTTTTATAATGTTCGGCGGCAGCCTGGTAGTTTTTGTTGGCCTCATGCGCCAGGGCTGCCTTCTCCAGGTATTGCGGTGTAAAAAAGCGATTAGCCTGATAGTCGGCTGCTTTATCATAAAATTCGGCAGCTTCCTTGTACTGCTTGAGTCCCATATAGGCATCGCCGGTCAGAGCGTAGGCGCGGGCTTGCAGCAGGTAGTCAGCGGCGCCAAAGTCTTGCAGATGCTCTATAGCATTTTCGTATTCGCCCTGCTTGAGAAAAGATACGCCAGCATAGAAATGCGCCAGGTTAGCCGCTGCCGTGCCTCCGTACTCGTCTATGATCTCCAGGAAGCCGTAGTTGTTACCATCTCCGTTGAGTGCCTTGTTCAGGCTGTCTGCCTCAAAATAAAAGACTGCCTGGAACATTTCCTCCTGCGCTATCAGGTTCTGGTTGCTTTTATAATAAGTGTAGCCAAAAACACCAGCCACGATCAGCCCCAGGACAAGACCTATGCCTATCAGCATCTTTTGGTTCTTCTTCTTGCCGAAAAAGGTCTCTGTATTGTCCAACAGGGTATGCCTGAGCGCTTCCGGGCTCTCGATCAGCTCCTGCTGGTTGGAATGTTGTGGTTTGCTTTTCGCTTTGCTTGATTGATTTCCTTTTACTCTATTAGCCATTATCAGGGATTTAGGGCTGCAAATTTAATGGTTTTTCCCGAAACATAAAAAAACAGGTTTATGTTTCATATGGCTGGGCTTTGTAGTTTGGAAGTTAAGATGTAGAAAAATGAGGGTTGATTTAAACCTGACATTTAATCTAAAATAAAAGGATAGTCCTTCTGTACGTATACATCTTTGAGTGCCTCGGCAGGGTCAGGATAGTCAGATTCTTCGGCAAACTGTATACAATCTTCTACCTGCTGCTTCACTTTGTCTTCTATGGCTTTAAGATCATCTTCAGAAGCCAGGTTATACTCCAGGATCGCATTCATGCATTGGATCACCGGGTCTTGCTGCTTGTAGTCTTCCACTTCTTCTTTGGTGCGGTACTTACCGGGGTCTGAGATGGAGTGCCCTTTGTAGCGGTAGGTTCTGAACTCCAGCAGCGTAGGGCCGTCGCCCTTTCTGGCTCTCTCGGCAGCTTCCGCTACAGCGTGGTGCACATTCTCCACATTCATCGCATCTACCGGAAACGAGGGCATATCGTACGCTTCACCCAGCGTATACAGATCGGTGACATTGCTGGTTCTTTTCACCGATGTGCCCATCGCATAGCCGTTGTTTTCTATGATAAACAGCACAGGCAGCTTCAGGGTCATGGCCATATTGAGCGTCTCGTGGAAAGCGCCCTGGCGCACGGCGCCGTCGCCCATAAAGGTAGCGCAGACATGATCAGTGCCTTTGTATTTTTCGGCAAAGGCAATCCCGGCGCCCAGGGGTATCTGTCCCCCCACGATGCCATGCCCGCCGTAGAAATGGTGTTCTTTATCGAACATATGCATAGAGCCGCCTTTGCCTTTGGAAATGCCGGTTTCTTTGGCAAACAACTCTGCCATGATATATTTCGGGTCGGTGCCCAGGGCAATGGGGTGGGCATGGTCGCGGTAGGCGGTGATGTACTTATCTCCTTCTTTCAGCGCAGTGACGGCGCCGACAATACAGGCTTCCTGTCCGATGTAGAGGTGACAAAATCCTTTGATCTTCTGGCGGCCGTATTGCTGTCCGGCTTTTTCTTCAAACCTTCTGAGCAGGTACATCATCTCGTACCACCACAAATAGGTTTCTTTGGAGAATTCCGGTTTCTTTGCGCTGGACTTGGCTTTTGATTTTGTCTTTTCTTTTGTACTTACGGCCATAACATTATCCTTATAGTTCAGGGTTCTTTCTGGTAGAACGTGTGTATCGGGTTAGTGTTTAGGGGCGCAAAATAAATAAAAACATTCAACAAAGAACCAATGTGGCTTGAAAAAATCAGTCTGCTGAATTTTAAGAACTATGCATCCCTGGACCTGACCTTCTCTGAGCAGATCAACTGCCTGGTGGGAGAAAACGGCAACGGCAAGACCAACCTGCTGGACGCCGTCTACTACCTTTCGCTCACCAAAAGCGCCTTCAGCACCACCGAAGCGCAGAATATGTGTCACCAGGAAGCTTTCTTTCTGGTCAAAGGATTGCTGCACAAAGAAGAAGATACCTACCAGGTACAGTTCAGCATTAAAAATGGGCAAAAGAAAGACGCCAGAAATAATGGGGTGCCCTACGAGCGGATCAGCGAACATATTGGCATGTTCCCCGTGGTGCTCATCACACCGGACGATACCGATATTATCAAGGGCAGCGGCGAGATACGCCGCAAATTCTTCGATGGGCTCATCTCCCAGATCGACGCTGTTTACTTAGATAACCTGATGCGCTACAACCACGTGTTGCGCCAGCGCAACAGCCTGCTCCGTCAGCTTGCCGAAAACCCCCGCTACGACCGCGACCTGCTGGACTCGTACAGCGAGCAGTTGCTCGACTATGGTGCCAGCATTTACGCCTACCGCAAGGCGTTTGTCAGTAGTTTCTTTCCGGTCTTCACAGCGCACTACGACAATATTTCAGGGCAAAAAGAAACAGTACAGATCCGCTACCAGTCGGACTTTGCTTCGGAGAGTTACCGGCAAAATTTCTACCAGGCAACGCAGCGGGATATAGCCAGCCAGCGAACCACCCGGGGCATTCATAAAGACGATTTTGAGTTTGAGATCAACACCTTCCCCGTCAAAAAATACGGCTCGCAGGGACAGCAAAAGTCCTTTGTCATCGCCCTGAAGCTTGCCCAGTTTGATGTTATCAAAAACGAGAAAGGCGTGAAGCCCATCCTGTTGCTGGACGATATCTTTGATAAGCTAGACGATTTTCGCATTGCCAAGCTGGTCGCGATGGTCGCCCAGCACTCTTTCGGTCAGCTATTCGTGACCGACGCCCGCCCAGAGCGCACGCAGGCTATCTTTCAGCAGATAGACGCAGAAAGAAAGGTATTCACGATTGGGCAGGGGGCTGTGGAGCGGGAGGAAACGATGTGATTAAGCTACTACATTTGTATTTCTTAGCAAGCCGCTTGAGTTCTTTTTTGAAAGGATCGGTACCAATTATCTTAGAGCTTGTTTGGAGTTTAAATTTGGAAAAAAGGGCTATCGGTGTATCTTATTAGAAACTAAACTTTTAAGATCGGGGTCGCCCTTTAGATTTGCAGAACAAAGCATAGCTTTTCAATGGTTCGTCAAAATTTAAGCAGCTAAAGCTCCGAACCGGTAGAGTTCAAGTACTTTAGGGTTATTTTTTGACAACTTAGTATCTTCGGGTAAGATGTCAAAAAATCGGTTAATGAGTAATTGGTTATGATGG
>JBBSNI010000146.1:0-12008 GCA_038232695.1 Cytophagales bacterium | reverse complement strand
TTTCCGGTATAAACAAGCTTACCACGATCGCCACAATGGCTAATCCAAGATAAAAGCCAGTATTCCTTGATTTAGCCATATTTTCTTTACTATCCGATAAATAGGTTTGCTAAGCGGCTACTATGCAGTCCAAAGGTTTACGCTTATGCTGATCCACTACGTGAAGATTTCCCCCGCTTCTTAGCGGAACGCTACTACGCGGTGACACCGCTTGATATTATCAAAATCCATAACCTATAACGGCATCCTGGCTTTCTTGCCTTCCTTGATCAGAATGGTGTGCAACTCATTAGTCAGGGTTGGAAACTTATAATCAAACTGTATTCCACAGTATCCCTTTTTAATATTGCTGATCATCGTTGGACGAACAATGGACTTGGATTTCCCTGAACCTGAACCAGCTACGACAATGGTATGACGGAATGGTACAGCGGGTATTCCTTACCCACAAATTCAGGCTCTATATCGTGAATAAGATACCACAGATCCCAGCGTTGAGCAATCCCTCTGTTACCTACATGGTTCTGGTAATATGACTTTTAACTCGGTATAATTTCATTAATTTCTGTAAAAATACAAAAATGTAAAACTTCTTTAAATATAATTCAACATTGTTGACAAAATCAAATAAAACGTTTACCTTGATTTCAAAATCCTAATAACAGAATATATTATTTGTTGGGCTTTAATAAATTTTAAAATTTATGTGGCTATAAAATATATATATTCAAAAATGGTAAGTAAACCATGTTGAGTAAGGAGTACGATAATACTACAGGAAAATTATTTTTTTGTCTGAATAATGACACACCACGAACCTAATCTTCAACCTAAATACTCCATCTCATGCTAAAAAAACTTACACAAGCTATGTTTAGGCTTGCCCTACCTGTATTGTATGGTCTGGCAATGCAGTTCTTTGCTTTCACGGTATCGTTCGGACACAGCCATACGGCCGAAAGCAGGATGTGGGAAGGGCAACCCGACCGCAAACCCCAGGTAGAAATAACAGGCACGGTCACCTCAGCCGAGGATGGGGGGGCGTTGCCGGGCGTCAATATCCTGGAAAAAGGAACGACCAACGGAGTCATCAGCGATGTAGACGGCAAGTACAGCATCACGGTAGGAGACGATGCCACCCTGATCTTTAGCTCCATAGGCTTTATCACACAGGAAGTAAGCGTAGGAAACCAATCAGTAATTGATATGGCGCTCGCTACGGACGTACAATCGCTGGAAGAAGTAGTAGTGATAGGGTATGGCACCCAGCAGAAGAAAGACCTGACCGGATCTGTTTCCTCTATATCGAGCAAAGATATAAACAATGCTTTGATCAGTACACCCGACGAGGCATTACAGGGACAGATCGCCGGGGTGCAAGTTCACAAGAATTCCCATGAACCTGGGGGCGGTATATCCGTCAGGATTCGAGGAACTGCTTCTCTGAATGCAGGGGGCTCTCCGCTGTATGTCATCGATGGTATGCCGATCAGTACGAGTGTGGAAACCGGGCCGGGGGATGGGGGCACGACGGGTTCATCCGCTAATCCCCTGAATTCTATTGATCCTTCCTCCATCGCCTCTATCGATGTCCTCAAAGATGCTTCTGCCACAGCCATCTATGGTTCGCGGGCAGCCAATGGCGTGGTCCTGATCACCACCAAACAAGGCGAAAGTGGTACGCAGCATATCGATTTTAAATCCTCCTGGGGGATACAGCAGGTGGCCCGTAAGCTTGATTTCATGAACGCGGAACAATGGGCAGTACAGGCCAACGAAAGGGCTGAACAGCTAGGGGTGCCTCCAATTTATTCGGATCAACAGATTTCATCTTTTGGCAGTGGCACCGACTGGCAGGATGTGATCTTTCGCCAAGCGCTGGAACAAAAATACGATCTTGCCTTCTCAGGGGGTTCTGAAAAAGTAAGATACATGATCCAGGGAAGCCATACAAATTCAGAAGGAATCGTACGCGGTTCTGGTTTTCAACGATTTGGCAGCACCATCCGGGTCGATGCCACCCCGAACGATCGGTTATCTATCGGTGGCTCTTTACTGTTTACGGCCAGTGATAATAACAAAGTGCGCACGGATACCAAAGGATACGAAGGGGTTTCTAATGTGATTGATGCCGTGCTGGAAGCCCCTCCGACCATTCCCGCCAGAGACAGTGCCGGTCAGCCTGTCGACATGGGTAACTATACGCTTGGGGGAGGACTGGAAAATCCTCTGACAATTACCGATGGTTACAGGCAACTGGGTAATACGCTGCGCTTGATCAATAATGTACATGCGACCTACGAATTTATAGAGGGACTTTCTTTTACCACGCGCCTGGGAGCCGACGTGTACGATTTTCGATACCATGAATATTTTCCCATTGGTTCGGAAGCTTCGCGTGGTGGCGGAGGGGTGGCCTCACAGGAAGATGCCCGCAATATCAATATCCTGACGGAAAACACCCTTTCTTTTAAAAAGTATTTTGCCCGCAAGCACAACATCGATGTATTGGCAGGCTTTACCTATCAGCAGGAGAAACAAGAAGTATTGGCGGCAGGCTCTCATGGATTCCCTTCCGACTATTATCTTTATAATAATCTTGGTCTTGGAACCAATCCACAGGCTCCTTATACGAATGCCGGCAAATGGCAACTCCTCTCCTATCTGGGAAGAATAAATTATTCTTTTAATGACACCTATCTGCTGACCGCTTCTGTCCGTATTGATGGTTCCTCCAAGTTTGGGGTCAACAATAAATATGGTGTTTTTCCGTCCGTTGCCTTTGCCTGGCGGTTAGAGAATGAGCCGTTTATCCGAAATTTAGATCTCTTTAGCCAATTAAAACTTCGTGCCAGCTATGGAGAGACCGGCAATGAAGCTATTGGCACCTATAATTCACTGTCTACCATTGGCACTTCTTTTGGCACCCGGAGTTCTTATATTTTTAATGGCACAGCCGTTCCCATCGCATCTCCTTCAGGGGTTGCCAATCCCGATCTGAGCTGGGAAAAAACGAGCGGATGGAATATTGGTCTGGATATGGGATTTTTTAATCAGCAACTATTACTTTCCGCCAATTATTATCATAAAAACACGACTGATCTGCTGTTGAATGTTCCTATTCCTATTCAAACAGGCTTTGGAAGCGTATTGGATAATACCGGTTCTATGGAAAACAAAGGCTTGGAACTTGAGCTTTTCAGTAATAACATAAGCGGAAACTTTAACTGGAACACCAATTTTAATATCTCTTTCAACCGGAATAAAGTAACTTCCCTGGCTGGCGCCGATTTTATATGGTCCGGCTGGGTCGGTGGAGGTAACGTAAGTACGCACAGCAAAAATACGGTACGTATAGAACCGGGTTATCCTATAGGCATGTTCTATGGTTCTATCTATGAGGGCACCTGGCAATCACAGCAGGAGATCGACGAAGTGGGTACGATGCCCTCAGCCCGGCCGGGAGATATACGGTATAAAGACGTGAGTGGAGATGGAACCTATGATGCTGAGACTGATGACGTGTTTCTCGGCAATCCTAATCCGGATTTCAGTTATGGGCTGAGAAATAGCTTTAATTACAAACAGTGGGACTTGAATGTGTTCGTCTACGGACAATATGGAAACGATGTGCTCAATCTCACGGCTGAACACTATGTCTTAACAGGAAATGGCGTTTCCGCCAAACGGTTAAACCGCTGGACGCCGGAGAACCCTAATACTGACATTCCTGCGGCACATGCTCCCACGCCTCAGCGGGTCAGTTCGTTCTGGGTCGAAGATGGGTCTTTCCTGCGGATACAGAATGTGACACTTTCTTACAGTCTGCCAGTGAAAAAATGGCAGAACGCTCCTTTGCGCAACGCTCAGATCGGGTTAGCCGTCGATAATCTGGCTGTCATCACCGGATATTCAGGCTATGATCCTGAAGTGAATGCCTATGGCAACAGCAACACCACGCAAAATATGGATCGCTTTGCTTATCCGGCAGCCAGAACCTTTCGATTGCAAATTAATCTTGGGTTCTAATGTCACTTCAGTTTCCTAAAAAATTAACAGAAAAATGCTAAAGGATTTTGTCATGAAAACATTCAAACAAAGTAACCGCTCAAAAATAAGCGTAACATCCGGTTTTTTCTTAATCCTGATACTAGGGATAGGCGGATGCAGTAGTGATGTATTAGAAGAACAATTGTTTTCTTCTGTACCCGTAGATGGTTTCTACCAAAATAAAAAAGAGGCAGACCTTGCCCTTAACGGTGTCTATAATAATTTGTGGTCAGATATCTACCGGGATGGCCAGTGGGTGACATTAAGTGATGTTACCGGAGGAACATTGCGGGGCGGAGGTGACCCCAATGGCTCCGGCGACCGATCAGCTAACAACACCGTCTGGGATGCGTTTAGCTGGACACCCGATGTCCGCGAGGTAGCCAGTGCCTGGGAGCAGAATTATAATGCGATCAATGAGGCCAATACGTTAATCGCCAAACTACCCGAATCCGATATGACCGCTGACGACCAAGCCTGGTTCGAGGGACAAGCCAAATTCCTGCGGGCACTCTTCTATTTTAACCTGGTACGCATCTATGGCGGCATTCCCCTGATCGTAGCGCCTACGTTAGACCTTAGTGATATCGATAAGCCCCGGAGCAGCGCCGAAGAGGTTTACACCCAGATCATCACAGACTTGCAGGATGCTGAAACCCTGTTAAGTCCTTATGATGAGGCGGACCACGCCGCGGGCAGGGCTACGTCTGCTGCTGCCACCGCCTTGCTGTCCAAAGTATATGTACAACAGCGTGATTGGGTCAATGCGGCAGCAAAAGCCAAAGAAGTGATAGACCTGGGCGTATTTGGCTTATTCGAGGACTACAATGCTATCCTGAATCCGGATAACAGCAATGGGAAAGAGCTGATTTTTTCCATTCAACATGGCGGTACTTCTAATGAAAATGCCTCTATATTTAATGCCAGAGATATATTTCTCTTTGGCCCTCCCGCACAGACCTTACCGGATGGAACCAGCATCAGATATCACAACTTACAGGACGTGGTTATTTTTCAGGTACCACAGGATTTTTTTGATGCAACTCCCAATACTTACCGTAAGTGGGAGACGATGCGGAAGAAAATGCCCTATTACTTTAATGGAGGAACCCTGGTTCAGGATACCGTTGATCTCTATGCCCCCTTTGTCGTCAAGTATCATTATGTAGATTTTGCATCAAGTAACTTGAGAGGAGGCGTAGATTTCCCCCTCATCCGCTATTCGGATATGTTGCTGACCTATGCAGAAGCCCTCAATGAGGCCAACGGCGGACCAACCCCAGCGGCCTATGATGCGATCAACCAGGTGCGGCAACGGGCCCGAGCCGTAGGTACTCCCTATGAACAGGCGGAAAGTATCTATCCCGACCTGGCAGGCTTGAGCCAGGATCAATTCCGGGATGCGGTGTTGACCGAAGAAGCCCGGGAATTCGTCGGTGAAGGGCATAGAAGATGGGATTTACTCCGTCACGACAGGCTCATCAGTGACGCTCAACAGCGTGGCGTCAGTAATGCGGATGAACATCACGTGCTGTTTCCGCTTCCGGGCAATGCCCTTTCCGTTAATGAAAATCTGGAACAAAACCCAGGTTACTGATCATCATCAAATCATTAAAATCACATAAACACCTAAACCTATGATACAACCATTGATTCAGTTCTTTCTCATAACCTTTATAGCGATAGAGGCAAATTTGCTCGTCTTCGCGCCAGGATACGCACAAAACAGTGATGCTGCTCCCGATTCAGTGTCCATTCAGGTAGATTTTACCCAAGAGAAAGGAGCGATGAAACCCATCTGGGCCTGGTGGGGCTATGATGAACCCAACTATACCTATATGAAAGACGGCAAAAAGCTGCTTACAGAAATTGCCGCTTTAAGCCCGGTGCCGGTGCATGTACGGGCGCATAGCCTGCTGGTGACTGATGAAGGACCGCGCGATGCCCTCAAATGGGGATCATCGAATGCCTATACCGAAGACGAAGATGGGAAACCGGTATATGACTGGACTATCATTGACAAGATATTTGATACCTACGTAGAAAGAGGCATGAAACCTATGGCACAAATTGGTTTCATGCCTAAATCGCTATCCTCTAAGCCTGAGCCTTACCGCCATCATTGGCAACCGGGGGCTGAATATGGAGATATATTCCTGGGCTGGGCATATCCTCCCAAAGATTATGAAAAATGGGCTGAACTGGTCTACCAATGGGTCAAGCATAGCGTAGATCGCTACGGAAAAGAAGAAGTAGAAAGCTGGTACTGGGAAGTATGGAATGAACCTGATGGGGGTTATTGGCAAGGCACCACAGAAGAATACATCAAGCTATATGATTACACAGCCGATGCCGTCAAGCGTGCCTTACCTACCGCCAGGATAGCCGGACCGGAAACCACAGGACCAGGATCTGAAAGGGCCTCGGAATTTCTGAAAGCTTTTCTGGATCATGTCGTAAATGGCAAAAACTATGTGACGGGCAAAACCGGCGTTCCTCTTGACTATATTACCTTCCATGCCAAGGGAAGTCCTAAAGTGGTAGACAGTGTGGTGCAGATGAATATGGGCAAGCAATTGCGCGACATTGACAAGGGATTTGAGATCGTGGCTTCATACCCTGAACTCAAAGACTTGCCTATCGTCATTGGCGAGTCTGACCCGGAAGGTTGTGCGGCCTGTTCAGAAAAGAATTACCCGCACAATGCTTATCGCAATGGCACCATGTATTCCAGCTATACTGCCGCTTCTTTTGCCCGAAAATATGAACTGGCCGATCACCACGGTGTCAATTTGTTAGGCGCAGTCACCTGGGCTTTTGAGTTTGAAGACCAGCCCTGGTTTGCCGGTTTCCGGGATATGGCTACCAATGGGGTAGATAAGCCGGTGTTGAATGTCTTCCGCATGTTTGGCATGATGCAGGGCAACAGGGTGGAAGTGAGCAGTCATCCAGCGACAGGGGCAAATGATAACTTAACGGCCAGTACGGACAACGATCTATCCTATGATTTTGCGGAGATACGCGATGAGAGTGTCAGAGGAGAGCAACCGGACATCAATGCTCTGGCTGCCAAAGATGAACATACAGCCACCGTGATGGTATGGAACTATCACGATGACAATGTGGAAGCACCAGCCTCGCCGGTAGAAGTGAAGATGGAAGGCATTCCTGCCAAACAGGTATTGTTGCATCATTACCGGATTGACCAGGAAAACAGCAATGCGTATGAAGTATGGAAACAAATGGGCTCACCGCAGAAGCCAAGCCAGCAACAGATCAGGCAACTGGAAAAAGCAGGGCAGTTGCAATTGCTTACTTCCCCGCAATGGATCAAAACCAATGATGGAGAAGCTGTTGTACAAATGCAATTGCCACGCCAGGGTGTGTCCTTGCTGAAGCTTACCTGGTAGTAAACAGGTAAATTAAAGCATGGCAAACCTCAAAATCTCCATAGCTCATGGTGTTCTCTTCAAGCACGAAAAACTTCATGTGTCCTCCCTAAATAATATTATTTCATTTAAAAAATAAGTACATTTACATTCAACTAAGTTGAATGTTTTCAAACTAACTCAATAAAATGTCAATTGAAGTTTTAGCGCGTCATCTGAACATCGGTAACCGGATCAAGACTCTCAGGGTCAATCAAAACAGAACGATGCAGGAAGTAGGCGACCAGTGTGGGCTTTCCAAAAGCATGATTTCCAAAATAGAGAATAACAAAACTATTCCCTCGGTTTCTGCCCTGGTGAAGATCGCCGGCGCGTTGGGGACTAATATTTCCGATTTAATGGAAACGAACGGCCATCTCACGGCAGTGGTCACCTCCAGGGGAAACGCAGAAGAAAATCTGACCAAAACGGAAAAAGGCTATGAAATCTACCCTTATGCTTCAGAGTATCATGAAAAAAAGATGCAGCCCTTCCTGTTTGTTGCCAGAAAAGGAGAAACCAAACGCCACCTGCTGACCCACGAAGGCGAAGAGTTCATCTTCGTGCTGGAAGGAAGCATGAAAATGCAGGTAGGCGAAACAGAGTATTTGCTGCAACCCGGCGACAGCCTGTACTTTAATTCTACCGAAAAACACGGCATCATGCCGGAATCCGAGCAGGTCGTCTACCTGGATATTTTTAGCTAAGAGCATATTTAACAAAAACTACACGCATCTGTTATGGAACCTGTTGTCAAGAAAAACCTGTCGTTGGCTGAATACCATCAACTGGAAGAAAATACTGATACTCGTTACGAGTACCACAATGGCGAAGTATTCGCCATGGCCGGGGGGACGCTGGAGCATAGTGCTATTACTACTAATGTATTGAGATTGTTAGGCAATCTTCTTCCTGGCAACTGTCGACCATTCGAGAGCAATCTGAAAATCTACATTGCTTCTTTGGATAAAGGACTCTACCCGGACGTCTCGGTAGCGTGTCGGCCAGTAGATAGAATGCAAGAGATCAACGCTATTACCAATCCTGTCTTGTTGGTAGAAGTGCTTTCCAAAAGTACCGCTAACTACGACCGCCAGCTACCACTGCGGGGGGAGAAATTCTGGTTTTTCAGTCAATTGCCCTCCTTGCGGGAATACGTATTGATCGAGCAAGATAGTTGGAAGGTGGAGACCAGGTACCGTAGCTCGGCGGATAAGAATTGGGAGATGGCCTATTTTGAAGCGGTCCGCCGCTCGGGAGAAGGCGCAGAAATTACCTTACGATCTTTTGATATAAAGCTGCCTATGAATCAGATATACCAAGATATCGATAATTTCTAAAACCATCGCATCGCAACCAAAATCCTATGCATGGTATTCTATAATCATCCACCTATGAACATTCAATCCGTACGTACCAAGTTATATCAATGGAAAGGTCCGGTTAAAACCAGCGATACGATTTTTGCTACGCCCCTAAGCGTCTTGCCCTTTCAAAAAGATGCGCAAGCGCCTTTCCGCTTTTTTAGCTGGCTGGTGGTAGAGATTGAAACCGAGGATGGTCTCATAGGCCTGGGCAACGCCGGACTTTGCCCTGACATCAGCAAAAGCATCATTGATACCAAGCTAAAGCCCCTGTTGCTACAGGAAACCCGCTCAATACCGAGTACCTGTACGAAAAGATGTTCCGCTCTACGATAGCCTACGGACGCAAAGGAGCCGTGATGGCAGCCATCAGCGCCGTAGACATTGCCTTGTGGGACCTCAAAGGCAAGCATCTGCACCAACCCGTATTTATGCTGCTGGGCGGCCGAACCAAAACGGCAATTCCAGCCTATTACAGCAGGCTGTACACCCGCCACTTAGACCAGTTGCAGGAAGAGGCGGCTACCTATAAAGCCCAAGGCTTCAAAGGCATGAAACTACGCTGCGGCTATCCGCTGACCGAAGGGCTGGCAGGGATGAAAAAAAACGTGGAAATGGTAAAGGTCGTCCGCGAAACGGTAGGCGATGCTGTTGATGTGATGGTAGAAGCCTACATGGGTTTCAACCTGCCGTATGCCAAACAGTTTCTGAAAGCCCTGGAGCCCTACCACCCCCGCTGGGTAGAAGAGCTGTTGATCCCGGACGAAGTATCCAACTTCGCCAAGCTCAGGAAAATGACCGACATCCCTATTTCCGGCGGCGAACATGAATTCGGACGCTACGGCTTTCATGAGCTGTTGCAAGCCGGTGCCCTGGACATCTTTCAGTTTGATACCAACCGCGTAGGCGGCTTTACGGAAGCCCAAAAAATATGTACGCTGGCACAGGTGCAGGGCGTGGAAGTGATCCCGCATGGCGGACAGATGCACAACCTGCACGTAGTGATGAGTTCCTTTGCCTGCCCCATGGCCGAGTATTTTCCTAAAACAGAGATAGAAGTCGGCAACGAACTGTTCTGGTATATCTTCGACGGCGAAGCCGTGGCAGAAAACGGTCAACTTCAGTTGGATGATCAAAAGCCAGGCGTTGGACTTTCTTTGAAAACGGATGAATTGGAGGATTTTGACATTATAACACAACCCTATGAACACATTAGATCTTTTTAAACTCGAAGGACAGGTAGCCCTCGTCGTAGGCGGCAACCGGGGACTGGGGCTGGAAATGGCCCAGGCGCTGGCAGAAGCAGGCGCGCACATTGTGATAGCCGCCCGGGACCGGAAGCGCAATGAAAGCGCCGCAGACCTCATTAAAAAGTCTTCTCACACTGAGTGTTTAGCCCTTCATTGCGATATTACACGGGAGGAAAACGTACAAGCGACCGTAGCGCATGTGCTGGATACCTTTGGCAAAATTGACATTCTCATCAACTCGGCGGGTATCAATGTCCGGGGGTCTATTGAAGCTTTATCTGTCGCGGACTTTAACCAGGTTCAGCAGGTCAATGTGACGGGCACCTGGCTGATGTGCAAGGAAGTGGTGCCTGCGATGAAAAAACAACAGTATGGCAAGATCATCAACGTAGGCTCTATGCTCTCGGTGGTCGCTATCCCTGACCGCACACCCTATGCGACCAGCAAAGGCGCTATTTTGCAATTGACCCGTTCATTAGCCCTGGAACTGGCTCAGGAAAATATCAATGTGAATGCTATACTGCCCGGTCCCTTTGCCACTGAACTTAATCTTCCCCTGACAGAAGATCCGGAGAAATACAAGGCTTTTATCGCCCAGATACCGATGGGACGGTGGGGAGAGCTGCATGAGATCCGGGGCATTGCCTTGTTTTTAGCCAGTCCTGCGGCCAGTTATGTCACCGGTGCCGGTTTTTCAGTAGACGGCGGCTGGATAGCGCAATAAACGATGGTACGACTTGTCCAAATCATCCATCCTGACCTGGGTCGGCGCATAGCCGTAGTAGAAGAACCTACGCTGCGGCTGGTCAGCGATTTCAGCAGCGTATACGCGCTAGGCATAGCCGCCTTGCAACAGCAGGGAACACTCGTTGACGTGCTTCATACGCACCTGTCAGAAGAAACGTTAGCTTACGATGCTGTTTACCAGGGCAGTTCTCCCTGGCAGTTGCTGCCTGCCTTTGACCATCCGGACAGCCCGTTTTATTGCCTGGTATCGGGCACAGGACTCACGCATCAGGCCAGCGCCGGCAACCGCCAGCAGATGCATGAGGCAGCGCCCGAGAACCTGACCGACAGTATGCGCATGTACCGGTGGGGATTAGAGGGTGGCCGTCCTGCCACCGGAAAGATTGGGGTACAGCCGGAATGGTTTTACAAAGGAAACGGCTCCGTGTTGAAGGCACATCACCAGCTATTGGAAGTACCGCCTTTCGGAAATGATGGTGGAGAAGAACCTGAGATCGCCGGCGCTTATCTGATAGATCAGCAAGGGCAGCCCTACAGCATTGGCTTCTGCACAGCCAACGAGTTTTCCGACCACGTGATGGAGAAAAAAAACTACCTGTACCTGGCTCCTTCCAAACTCAGGTACTGTGCAATCGGTCCTGAACTGGTGGTCGGAGGAAGCTTTGAAGAAGTGAAGGGTGCTGTCAGCATTGTACGGGAAAATAAGCAAATCTGGAAGAAAGACATTCAGACGGGTGAAAAACAGATGGTGCATAGCCTGGCCAACCTGGAATATCATCACTTCAAATATCCTATGCACCGGATACCCGGACAGGCGCACGTTCACTTCCTGGGTGCGGCCGACTTTAGTTTTGGGCATAACATTGCATTACAAGACGGGGATTTGATGGAAATTCACTGGGAAGGTTTCGGGCGTCCCCTGATCAATCCTTTGAAGATTTGGCAGGAAAAAGAAAGTATCATTAAGGTTCGTACCCTTTGAACGGTCTTTCCTACTATTTTAACAAGTCCGGTTTGAGGTCTGTGAGACACAGACCTCGGGTTCGTGGGTTTGGTTTGTAGGTGACGAGTCTTTAGGGAGCGCAGAAAAATAAACCTACCCAAAGATAGTGGAAAACATGTAATTTAGCGAGATGGAAACACTATCACCTAATGTTATTGAAAGTTTT
>JBBSNI010000145.1:0-12022 GCA_038232695.1 Cytophagales bacterium | reverse complement strand
GTAAAACCTTACAATACTTCTTTTTGTAGTCAAGAGATTCTTCACTATAATAGTGCTTGGCTGATCTTCCCATCGTCTTCCCGTTAATTGAAAAGCAAACTTACAGCTTTTTGTGGACTATCTTATTTATTAACCTTCACTTAGTGCAAGTGCCTTTATAGAATGGAGGTATTTATTCGATACGGAAAAAGATTTACAAGTTAAACCAAAATTTCTATACGACTTAGAAATTTCTTTACAAAGAGAAATTGATATACCTACTGCTAATAATTCTCTCGATTTATATTGAATATATCTTCTCCACCCTGTTTTTAGGATAAGTGCAGCAATAACTAAACTTGTCTAATGAAATGAATACTTCTAAAAATTTAGTGAATATCATCACCAAAGAGAAAGGAGTCATGATGTTTTCTGCGAAGTATAATAATGAAGTAGTAGAGGGAATCAGTCATTATAACATTCACAATAGCGTACTATATTTGAACAGGCTACATTTAGAAGGTTCTGCGGCGGGGGTAGTTGGTAGAAAAGCTTTGTGGGAAATGGCTAAGGATTTAGGTCGGCAACACAATGTTGGTGAAGTCGTTATTCAAGGAGGGCGGAGGACTACAGGAAAATACAAAGGTCAAATTCCATCACTTATAAGAATAAAAGTAGACAGATGAAAACAATAGCAATGACAGGATGGCAAGAAGGTATGCGAAAGGTATCTCTTACCAAACTACAGGTAGAATTGTTAGGATTATCGTTAAAGGAGAGCAAAAAGAATGTAGATACCCTATTGGAAGGGGAAACGATAAAAATAGAAACAAATTCCTCAGCAACCGCAGAGGAATTTGTGAGAGAAGCTAAAAAAATTGGTGTTTTGTGTAAAACTATCTCTTCCAAAGCTTACAAAGAAGCATAATCCTTAGGCCGTTGCTTTGCTGATCAGTCCTAAAGCTTTCAGCGTTGTGGGGTCGTTGACGAATGCCAGGCGGGCGGTTTGAGAAAAACGACGCATCCAGGCATCGAGCTTTTCCATCGCTTCGTCGCGTTGCTGGGTAGCACTCAGGGCCTCGCTATCTTCTTTCTGCCGCACGTTGTAGGCTTCACTGACCGACTCGATCATACTTTCGCCCTGCTGTAGTTCTGCCTCCGGTAGGTTGTAAAGTTCCAGGATGTGCTTCACCTGTTGCACATTGCTATAAAAAGTATGCGCCTGGGATGACCATCCGAACAAATCATTTTTACGCTTTCCGGTAAGCTCCAGCGTCTTCCAGTACCCCCGCTGGTCTTTCAGCGCGAAGCGGGCTACTTCCAGATGCTTCATATACAGCCCCCGCGCCTGCTGCCGGGCCTGCTTGAGTTCGTCAGTAGCCTGGTAGCGATCACCATACTCTTTTTGTTGGGTGACCTCCAGCAGCCGCACCTGCTCCAGCGAGGTTTTCCCCTGGAGTATATCGGCTTTGGAAAAGCCTACTTTGTTCAACTCTTTTTGTACCGAGGGTAAACGCAAGGCGTAATCAATAGCGATTTGAATACGTTTTAGTTTGTCAGCCTTTTTCATATTTGGGGTATGTCAACTAAACCACTACCATCTAGAAGATGGTAGGTTTGCATCTTGACTAGAAGTCGGGGGCTTATTCTAAAGAAATATTACTCTCATTGTCACTCTTATGAGCATCCATGTGATTATCAATGTACTCGTTAATTACTTCATCAGTCACATTACCGCTGGTAGAGCTAAAGTACCCCCTACCCCAAAAGTGATTGCCCCAATACTTTTTCTTCAACTCAGCAAACTCCATCTGCACCTTGCGAGAGCTTCGTCCTTTGGCTTTCTTAACAAACTCGCTCACTGGTATGTGAGCGGACGCCGCGCGGGCGGAATGCTGCAAAAGATATGCACATGATCGCTGGACACCACCCCATTAAATATCTTAATATGCATCCGCGCGGCGTCCGCTCATCAGCTACCTGCGCAATCAGATCACGAACCCGCTTTTGCAAGGCCCCCCGAAGCACCTTGTAACGATACTTAGTAATCCACACCAAGTGGTAGCGATGGTAGTAGGTCGTGTGACTGCCTTTGCTGTATTGAGACATAACTACAAAGCTACAACTATTCATCACTACGCAAAGCCTGAAGGCTCTCTCGTCTGAAGACGAGGGTTTTTACCATTTAAAAGACTATAAACGACACTTGTATTTTTTCAGATCAACTGCGTATCATTGCCACCATTGCTGAATACGGATTTAGCTCTAACGGTCATAAACGAAAAGTGTCGAACAATTATGCAAAGGTACTTATATAGCGATCTACTGCTTTTTATTAGTTGCTGTAGTTCGTGCAGCGATGGTGATAAAGAATGTTTCACCCCTCCTCCTGCGTTCTTTGCGGATATCCGTAATGGAGACGGCAGAAGTATTTTGTCGCAGTACAAAGCTGAGGATATTAGTCTGTACTACTTAGATGAAAATGATGGAAGCGTCAATGTTGATTTCTATATAGAAGGATTTCTTATATCAGGAGACTTACCCTTTATCAGTAAAAATGGTGAAACTTCATTTTATCTTGAGATAGACGATGTGATTGATACATTAGTGGTGGAAGTATTGAAGGATCAAAGTTTAGACGATTGTACTGCCTATTTCTTTAACTATGTAGGATTCAATGGCAAACCTGCCGAATTGGATACAACGGGGCAGCGGGGTGTATATATACTGACCAGAGAGTAGTTTTTAGAGTTGCCGGGACGCCGGTCGTTTTATAACTAAGCCCCCTGTAGAAGTAGATTCTATAGGGGCTAGTTTGCCCTTAGCTCTAAAAGAGGTCACCGAGCATAAACGGTCGAGCTTTATACCTGGACCAGTGACCAATATGCACAATACGGTTAAGAAAGTGATTTTATCCACTGTTCGCGATGCCACCTATGTGTTGGATGAAATTCAGGTGTTAGGATAATTGCCTGGTCGGTTAGCATTTCTTTGAACATCCATTGCACATCTGGCTGCGTAGGATACTTTCGCTCGGCGATCCGATTTTTACGATACCAAGGGCGGTTCTTCAACAAGTTCACCGGTTGCTTACCCTGCTGGTCTGCCTGTTGCACAAACCATAGAGAGCGACAGGCAGCTAACAAAGCCGGAAGATATTTACCCCTATAATACAGCGGTAGCTTTGGCACTGATCCTGGCCAAAGCCACAGAAAGCGTCGCCCGATCAACCTCATGCCAGTCTTCCAGGCTGTCTTTAACGAAGACTCTACCTTTAAGCTTCATACTGTTGGAATTGTTTTTTGTCTTCATCTTTGTATGTTCTATAAATAGAGGCTAATTTTTCTTTTTGAAAAACGAAACTCGTCAATTTTAATTTTTCAGAAAAGGGAGAAAAAGAATCGACTATGTTGAGCCCAATGAGCTGGATTTGGGCTGGCAAAGCTAACGGATGTATTGCTTCTGACTGACAGTAAACGCTGGTCATTTTTATACGAAAATCTATAATTTCTTACATATGAAATATAACTTGTCATATTTATTATATAATTTTTATTATATTTGTATGAACAAAATTTATATGTATGAAGCTATACTTTCGAATTACTTGTATGCTCGTTGTCATAGCGGCTTTATATGGCTGTCATCAAGACAACTTTGAGCCTATTGGCAAGCAGTCCCGCCTTGTAGTTAATTATAACACAGGCGACCTCTCTAATAGGGTAAGGGTGCCGCAATATGAAGAAATGCTTTCGCTCTACGACATTCCTATGGAGGCTACCAATGGTCGTTTGCAAAAGAGCAACCGTTTTCAGAATGCCAGTTCTAACTATGCCCTGGTACTCAGAGCAGAGGTAGACCCACCCGTATACGAGAAGCAAACGCTCCGCGCTTCTCATGTCAGCATAGAAGGTACCCGGGCGTTTGTAGCCTACAATACCGAAGGCAACGATTACCTGGGCGGTGTGGATATCTTTGATATTACCAACATAAAAAAACCGGTGCTGAAAGCCCAGGTGATCATCAACGGCGCCGATTTCAGCGCAGTGGCTTTCCACGATGACAAGATTTATCTGGCAGGTGCTACCGGGTCGGCGGAAGAAGATGGACTGGAATCTCCTGCTGTGGTAGAGATCATTACATGGGAAAATAACCAGGCCGGCGATTCTTCCAAGGTACTCGATGTGATGGGCTTTGTAGCTACCGATGTAAAGATCCACGGAGACAAACTCTATGTTACCTCCGGCACCAATGGTGGTCTGAGCATCTATGATCTCCAAACGCTCAAACTGTTAGATACAAAAAAACTAGACGATGCCCGTTCTATCGCTTTCTCCTCCGACCAGTTTACCGTGATGCAGGGAATGCCTGCCCGTGTCAATATATATCAGACTGCCGATGGCTCGCTGGTACAAAGCTATACGGCTGGCGGGGCAAATGTTCCTGAATCCAAATCCATCGTAGCCATGCAAAATGGGCTGGTTTTCGTACCGGCGGGCAAAGAAGGGCTTAAAGTGCTGGATGCCGCTACGGGCGAAAACGTGATGGACATGCCGCTTCCAGACATGCCGGAGGAAGACCCCGCCCACCTGGTCACCAATGCGGTATCTGTTGCCGGAGATAAGGTCTTTATCGCCAACGGTGCTGCGGGCATGTATGTGGCCCGGCAGCAGGACAAAGAGATCGACATGCTGGGTAGTGTATCTTTCAAAGCTTCTGCCAATTACGTAGAAAGCCAGGGTAATGTGATCTTCGTCGCTACCGGCACCGGTGGACTGAAAATACTGGAAATCGTTACGTATAATCCCGCCAACGGCGACTATATTCCGATTGGAGAATGGGATGGACAAGGCAAACCGAAATACCTTTGTGAAGAAGCAGGCTACATTGACCAGGAGCTCATCTGCAGGTTTTTCAAAGAATTTGTGTCTACCAGAAATGTTACCACGCGTCATCCTGATTGGTTTGCTCCGGGTGTGGTCACCGATCTGATCCTGAAAGAAAACACGGATATGACCATCACTTTCCTGCATGAAGGCGCTGGCTATAAAAATACACTGGGATATTACAGTTATGATAGTGACCATATGCCAGAAAACGCAGAAGCGTTGCAGACACTCACCGTACTGTACCCTAATGTTTCGTACAAAGGGTCAGGCGGCAATATGCAGCGGGGCGATAAGATTTGCCTGGACGATGTAAAAGCCGGTGCTACCCTGGGCTTCTTCCTGGTGGCTAACGGATGGAATGGCAGCAAGATGACCAAGGGGTTCTACACGCATCATACGACCCCTTCGTTTAATCTCACGCATCCGGCAGGACTCAAGCAAAATAGTTTGCTGCTGTATGATGAGGCTTCCGACACCATCATCCTTACCTTTGAAGACATCCGCCGTCCGGGTGGCGATAAGGACTTTGAAGATGCGGTTTTTCTCATTCATCTGAATAATCCGAAGGCAATAGACAAAAGCAGGCTCATACGCTTGCCATAAACAAATCCAAGAAAGCCGCCTCCGGGCGGTTTTTTTCTGCCTTTATTTTCAAAAAACAGGTAGAACTTAAAAGGTAATACCGCATTTTGCTACATTAGCAAACTTACTAGTTTGTTATCTACCCATTAACTACCCCCTATGAATGATCACATCTGTCCCCTGATAGTTTTGACGGCACTTACGCTCATGGCAGCCTGCACGACTGAAGCACAACAGGACAAACCCACCGCAGAAGAAAAAGCTCGGACGCTGGCACAAAAATATATCATCACCGACGGACATATAGACCTGCCCTACCGGATGAAGATGGCTGATGCTGGTTCGCAGCAAGAGCCTGTAGATGTCACCCAGGATACGGATGGCGATTTCGACTGGGTCAAAGCCAAAGCGGGCGGACTGGACGCTCCTTTTATGTCTATCTATATACCGGCCTCTTACCAGGAAACCGGGGGCGCTAAGGAGCTTGCCGATTCTCTGATTGATATGGTGCAAGGTATTGCCGAAAAATATCCTGACAAATTTGCTTTGGCCAATACACCCGAACAGGTAAAAGACAATGCTGAAAAAGGCTTGATCTCGCTGCCGATGGGCATGGAAAACGGCGCTCCTATCGGCGACTCGCTTCAGAATGTACAGTATTTCTTCGATCGTGGTATCCGCTATATTACGCTTACGCACGGCAAGCCCAATCAGATATCCGACTCCTCATACGATTCTACCCGCCTCTGGAATGGGCTGAGTCCTTTTGGTGAGCAGGTGGTCAAAGAAATGAACAACGTAGGCATCATGGTAGATGTCTCGCACATTTCAGACAGTGCTTTTTACGATGTGATGAAGATCACGCAGGCACCGGTCATTGCTTCTCATTCTTCCTGCCGTCATTTTGTCCCAGGTTTTGAACGCAATATGAGCGATGAGATGATCAAAGTGCTGGCTGAGAACGGCGGCGTGATCCAGATCAACTTCGGCTCCGGCTTTATAGACGCCGAGGCCCGCGAAAAATCAGAAAAAGCCCGCGAACATATCACCGGGTGGCTGGAAGCGAATAACCTGACCTTCGGCGACTCCGCCGCCAAAGTGTATATGAAACAATACATGGCTGCGAATCCTAATTATTCCACTGTGAAAAAAGTAGCCGACCATATCGACCATGTCGTCAAGCTGGTCGGCATAGATCATGTAGGCTTCGGCTCCGACTTTGACGGTGTGGGCGACACCCTGCCCACCGGCCTCAAAGGCGCCTCTGACTATCCTAACCTGATCGCCGAACTGCTGAAAAGAGATTATTCCGAAGAAGATATAGAAAAGATCTGTTCTAAAAATGTGTTCAGGGTCTGGCAGAGAGTGCAGGAAATAGCGCAGGAAAAAGACAGTTAAAAAACTTTGAGGTCAGGCGGTAAGTTAAGCATACAACTCATTCCGATTTGTATGAAACATGTAGTCCTATTTATTTTTATTATTGCTTTCTATCCGGCAGATGCCCAGCATGGAGATGCCCAGCATGGAGATCTGCCTAACGGACAGGCAGGTGCCCGGCATGGAGGTGCCCGGCAGGATGCCCGCCAAAATTATCTGTCAACCGTCAGTTTGCAGACCGGTTTAAGTTGGATAGGCGTCTTTGCCCGGATAGCTAACCACTACAATGTGGTAGCCAACGTCAGCACCCGTGCTACTCCGGCGCTGGCCATTTCTTACGATTACCATTTGACCCCACAAATAAGTGTCGGCGGCAGCATCGCACGGCAGGCTTTTTCATTACAGTACCGGAATTATACCTACGAAGATTCTACAGGGAACAAAAAAACAGATAATTTTCAGACCGATCTGTTGAGGTTGCATTTTAGTATCAGGGGGCTTTTTTATTATATATCATCTCCCCGGCAGGAAATGTACTCTGGCATCAGGCTGGGCATCAAAAACTGGTCGTTTGATACCAATGCCACTAATCCTGCCTACCGCGTTGCCGATTATATCAACTATGCGCTCGGTACTACGCCTTCCTTCCAACTGATACTGTTTGGCTTCCGGGGCTATTTTACAGAGCATATAGGCGGCAATGTGGAAGCGGCCATCGGCGCGCCTTATTTTGTTTCTTTAGGGCTGGTGTACCGCTGGTGACATTTGCTCTAGCATAGATTTAATTATTTGCAATTCACTCCTGATGGCTTTGTTTTCCTGCCGGAGGTGTTCCATCTGCTGCAAGTTGTTTTCTGCCTGGCTGCTTTGTATTTGCAGCCGTTGGATCATTACCTGCTGCTCCTTGATAGCTTCTGCCAGCACAGGGATCAGGCTGACATAGTCGATGCTGAGATACCCATCGGGGCGTGATCTGACCAGTTCGGGATAGATTTTTTGCAGTTCCTGCGCTATCAGACCAATCTGTAAGGTTGTATCACTGTCCGGATTTTTCCAATGGTAACGGTAGCCCTGCATTTGCAAAACATGCGGCAACACCTGCGTCAGCGGGCTAATGTCTTTTTTCAGACGCCGGTCGCTGGGCGCGCTGTTCACACTGACCACTCTTCCTTTGGCGTCCACTTCTATGGAAGACACCGTATTGAACACCTGCGCACCGGGTCCCGCGGCAGGCAGGCGAGCGTCGCTGAGCGTCCCGGCAGTAATATTCTCTGCGTTGAGCAGATCTGCCCGGCTGATTTTGTAAACCTGCCCGGCAGAAGCATTATATATTGCCAGCAGATCGTTGTCTTCGCTGGCTCCTGACATACCCAGCTTGTTGATATCCAGGTCAAGCTTACCGCTGACTGCGTTTTTAGTAATACCTTGCCCGGCAACATCTGCACTGATCTTAGCGGCGGTGATACCTTCGTCTGCCACTTGCAGGGCGGTACTGCCGTCAAAATCCAGCCCTGTACCCGCATGGATGCTTAGGGTCGCTGTCTGCTTTCCATTGTATGTGAAACTGGTAATACCCCTCCCGCCACTTAGCGTTTGGGTAGTAGCCGCAATCTGATTATCAACATAATCTTTAGTCGTGAGCGTAGCAGCGTTGTCGGTAGCTGCGGTAGCAGCCGAGCGGGCCTTGCCTGTCACAATAAGATTGCCATTAGCGTTGATGTCCTGTACCGTCAGGTTGCCTGTGGTAGAAATATTTTGAGTACCAAAAACAGGATTGATCTTGGAACCTACGATCGCGGCGTTTTCGTTGATGTCGGCATTGGTCAGGCTGTTGTCCTGCACCTCCTCAGACCCGATAGCACCGGCTACGATCTGGGCATTGCCTGCACTGCTCAACGTCAGGTCGCCATTGACAGATACCGGGGCAGCCGTCGTTCCGTTGCCTACCAGGATGTTGCCGATACCTCTCAAATCAACAGCTTCCGGTCGGCTGGCACTGTTGCCGACATACACCCGCCCCTGCCCCAGGGCAGAAAGAAAGATAGACTGATCGTCCCAGAAAATAGCACCGGAACTGGTCGTAGTCAGCACCCTGAGCGCACCGGGCGATTTGAAATCTTTTTCTTCCAGGGTATTGTCGGCGATCTTGCCGGAGGTGACGGCTCCGTCTGTTAATTGCGCAGTGCTTACTGTGTTTTCCCGCAGCGCAGGTGCCGGGTATGTGCCTGTCAGCGCGCCCCCGGCCTGTGCACCGCTCATGATCGGACGCCAGGCGTTTTCCTGCCAGAAATAAAATGCTTTTTCATCGGTATCAAAAACCATCAGCCCATTGTCGGAAGCGGATAGTTGGCCGGTGAAGGAATTAGCCGTACGCTGTAGTGTAGACAGCCTGGGTGTCAGAAAGCCCTGGTTGTCTTGTGGAGCTACCAACTCGAGCACGGCATGAGGATTGGGCTGGGAAGTGCCGATACCCACATTACCCTGCGCCCATACCTGGCTGGCTATGAGTAAAAAGACACCAAATATTCCCAGACTTTTCACAGTACAAATGTTATATTTAGGGTGTTGATATATCATAAAAGAAGTTGTTATTTTTGATATTACTCTTGATGCGAAGAGGTTTCAGTGGATGTATTTCAGGGGTTTCTGTTCCATTAGCTGCCATCATTTCTTCCCGGCTCATAGGCAATGCATTGGTAAGCATCGGCAGCGTGACCCCCGGTTTGAGGATGAGGGTTTGGTAGGGCGGCTGACAGGTGATACCCTGCCCGATGATCTCCAAGGCTACCCGGCGGTTGAGCTGCTGGCTAACCAGGGGGTGTGTGGAAACCATAGCAGTAGATACGCCTTGCGGATTGATCACCAGGGCAGCAGGGGCTACTCCCCGGCTGATCAGGTAATCAAAAGCCGCCTGCCCCCTTTGCCGGCTTAATCCAAGGTTGTATCTTACATCGCCCGTGCTATCAGTATACGCATTAATTTCAATCTGAATACTTGGATTTAGTTGGTAAAAAGCTGCCATTTCATCCAGCACGACCCTAGCTTCATTTCTTAGATGTGAGGCATTCAGATCAAAATAGATATTGTCATAGATTACATTGTTTGCTATTAAACTATTGGCTGGCAATACTCTGGATGTTTGAACTATTTTTTCCTGTGCTGCCTGAGCTTCCAGCTTGCTGAGCAGAATATCGTTGATATCAGAACTCAGAATAAAGCGAATGCTGCCGTTACTTAGCCGCTCCTTTTCACCAGATCGAACAGCAACCATATTTTCTGCCGCCAAAGAAAAGCTTATGCCTGCTTCTACGATCATATCCTGAAAGGCGGGCGTTTGGGAGACAGCCGTTGGCGAAGAACCCAGGAGGAAATCTGTTAGGGTCTGGCTTTCCGGCTTATAGAAATTATAAATATCAAAGCTACCCTCCCGGTTAGAAGCCAGGTAGCCTTGCCCCTGTCCCAGTATCCAGTAGCCATCGTCGCGGCTGGAGTTGAAAGGCGGGCGTGCATGACGGACCGTTACCGTATCTTTACCCATTTGTGCCAGGTAGATATCCATACCGCCCCATCCTTCCCGTCCGTCAGACGCAAACGCAAGCAGTTGCTCCCGGTCGGCATAGAAAGGAGAAGCTTCCCGGAAAGGGGTGTTGATGGCTTCGCCCAGATTCATGGCAGGTCCCCACGCATCGTCCGAAGCCACGCTCATCCACAAATCAGTGTCGCCATAGCCGCCGGGGCGGTCAGAGACAAAAAAAAGGGTGTCGCCGCCCGCCGACAAGGCAGGATGCTTGGTATTGGTATCAGGTGCGTTGATGTGCGTGTTTAAAGCCACGGGCGGTTGCCAGCGCCCCCTGCGGAAGACAGTTTGATAGATACGGCACAAGCCGTCTTTTTCACGGCAACTGGTAAAATAATAGCTGTCTTTGGTTTTATTAAAGCAACCCGGCCCATCGCTCCAGGAGGTATTTACCACATCAAAGTGGTGTTGTAGGGCTGCTTTTTGCCAACCGTTTTTTGTTTTTTCAAACATAAACTGATCGGTAAAATGCTCCCCTGAGCGATTATTCGTTTTCCCTTTGGCTGCTGTTCTGGACGAAGTGACTACCAGCAAAGAATCATGCAAAAAGATGGCTGGTGCATAATCCTGAGAAGAAGTATTTACGGGTAGATCAACCCGGTTAAAGCGGTAATCCGGAGCAGCCTCATCTTCCAGCAACGCCAGGTAACAACCCTGCTTTTCTATCTTTGCCTGTGCCCTGTACTGTGCAAACGCTGCCGCCGGAAATTCTTCCACAAACCGGTCAAAATACCGTATGGCTTCTTCAAAATGCCGGTTGTATTTCAGCATCAAAGCATAGTAGAACACAGAAAGAGGAAATGCTGATGTAGCCTCTTTCTGGACTTTGCCATAATAGCCTTGTGCTTTGGCATAGTCAAACATATGCCGGTAACATTCGCCCAGCCGGAAAGCCGTCAAATCGTTTGTGGTATCCTGCCGGAAACCCGACTGGTACAGCGCGGCAGCCTTGTAAAACTGCGCTGCGTCAAAGTATTGATCAGCCAGGGCAACCTGCCCATGCGCGGCAGAGCGAAACATCAGCAGGCATCCACTGTAGTATATCAGACATAAGATCGTACGCTTCATATCTGCTTCAGAACAGGGGGCTGGACAATTTCCTAAGTTTGGGCTGGTGCAGCAGCCGGTACGCCAGAGAAATCTCCAAAGCCTGCTGGCTCTGTACCGCCGCCCGGGCGCCGTTCACGCTGACATCATAGCTGAAGGCGGCATCAAATTTCCGGTTGCCCACACCTGTCAGGAATACCAGCGCATCCGCCTGCCGGTACCAGGTTCCGAACTGCAACGTCACCACAGATGGCTCACGCTGAGGCATCGTTGCCACATGAATGGTCGCTCCTGCACTATACTGTGTATACTGATATTGGCTAATGATCAAAATGCTTGGGGCAAGAGAAACGCGGTCGTTGAGCAGATGTTCGGTACCTGCCTGTATCTTGTAGCTCATCGCTGCCTGATGGTTGCCGTCTTGTACCAAAGTATAGGCAGGTTCATTTAGATTGGCTACTGAAAACCCCGCATAGGCTTTGCAGGTACGCTTTTGCCTGAAAGGATTCCGGTTGGCATCGTATGTCCAGACCGCACCCGCCGCAATGGTAAAAGTACCAAACCTTTGTTC
>JBBSNI010000144.1:0-12056 GCA_038232695.1 Cytophagales bacterium | reverse complement strand
TGCACTAAAGCCTGAGGGGCCGGTTGCTTTCAGACCAAAAACATAAGTCCCAACGGCCAATCCAGTAGCCGTAAGGACAGGCGTATTTTGATTGGACAGCGTAGCCGTATTGGGACCGCTTTTTTGTGTCCAGAGATAGGTTACACCCTCCGCCACACTGCTGCTCCCCTGTAGTTGTACCGACGACGCATAAGGAAGTACAATGGTGGTATCTTTGCCTGCATTGACCACAAGGTTGTTTCTGGAATGTTGGAGAAACCAGTCATAGATCGTGATATCAAACGGATCGGAGCCTTGTTCCAGTTTCCGGCTCATACCACCGTTGCTAAAAGTAATAGACCAGCCATCATGTCCGCCTCGCTCGTATATTGTTAATTTGGCCTGCTCGGCAGGTGGAGGAGTACAGTTATTGATCTGCTGTACGGCAATGCGCGAGCCATCCGCGATGATTGTACTGTCAAATTGGTTGTGAAAAGCCCATAATGGCACATCTTTCATCCGGCAAAAATTCGGTGTATTACCTGCCTCGCTGGCCCCTCCATAACCGGAACAGGCTACCACGGCTGCAATTTTCTGAGGATTGTTGATCACGTAGTTGTACACTTTCCTGACAGAGGCACTATAAGCGGCTATGTATACCCTGTTGGGGTCTACATTGTATTTGCTAATGGCATAGTCAATAAAAGTTTTTAGTTTACCTTCATCATACTGTCCATTCCCGTTGTCGCCTGCTCTCTCACCGGGTATGTCGGGGGGCTGGGGAGCCATGATAACAAATTCATAGTCTCTGCCTTGCTTGATCAGTTTGGGGAGCCCGGTACCTGTCAGGGTATCCAACTGCTCTACAGAACCGTCGCCTCTTTCTCCAAAGCCTGCCGTAGTGATGATCATCGGCCATTTTTTGTCTGCATCTTGATAGTAATTCAAAGGCAGGTATTCATAAT
Source organism: Cytophagales bacterium (assembly GCA_038232695.1). Classification (GTDB taxonomy): domain Bacteria; phylum Bacteroidota; class Bacteroidia; order Cytophagales; family Cyclobacteriaceae; genus JAJNNC01. The sequence continues at coordinate 11,112 of JBBSNI010000144.1, read as the reverse complement.
AACTGTATACCACGCCTGGTTCGGTGTTGATAGCAACGCCTCTCAGGTCTCCTTGTGCGTAGGAATAACGGCTACTGATAATGAATAGAAAAAATAAAACAATTTTTGATAATGATCTTATAGTATTGTTCTGCATGGATGAAAAGATATGATCTTAGATTTAGTAAATGATAAAGTCAAAATGTAATATATATGGCTACAGTTTTAAATAAACTTATGCAAAATAACAAAAAAATATTCAAATAATACTAAAATATTACATATAAAATTTTTATAAAGCTAAGCAAAGTTTGCAAAAATTAGGGCTTCCGCACCAAATTTAGCAGACTATCTATACAGGCGATAAATAAGGTTTCTGTATTTGATCTTCAACAGCAACAAAATTTAAAAATTTCGTTCACGGGCTGAAAAAAGCAAATCTCCTATTTTGGTACGAAAACCCTATTCAGCCTTTTAATACTTCACCAGACGATAACGGTAAACGTGTTGTTGTGTCTGAATGACCAGCAAATAGGTACCTGCCGCCTGGCTGGTGATGTCCAGCCGAAGCTGCTGCTGCCGGGTCTGTGTGACAAACGCCTGAACGAGCGCTCCCTGGGCTGAGAATATACGGACCGGCGTACCTTCCGGGATACCCGTCTTCCAGTCTAAGAAGAATACGCCACCACTGGGGTTAGGATACACGTTGGCTTCCTGTTCGAGTATCTCTTCTATACCCGTTACCCGGTTCACGATCAGCTTAAAGTTGGTGACACTTGTACATTGCTCTTCTACCTGAAGGGTAATGGTAGCCGTATCCAGTTCTTCGCTCAAAGCATTGATCTTCAGCACGGCTTTACCTTCCTCTATCACTACCTGCATATTTTCGTCAGAAAGCAGGGCAGCATTGTCAGAAGTGGCCGTGATCGTCAGTCCTTGCAGACTACTTAATGCGGCATTCTCGATGGTCAGCGGAATCTCTAAAGGTACCATGTCCCGGGAGATGCTCATATCGTTAATTGCCGCTACGGTGGCTACCTTCTGGCAGATATTGATATTGTCTATCCCTACGCCTTCTGCGTTGGTCTGACCGTCAGCGGTAAACTCAAAGCGGACCATCACCGCTTGCTCTCCTGCCGTGCCCTCCAGCGCATGACTAACGGTGATCCATTGCCCGCTTCCTTCTTCTCCGGTGCCCGACCAGCCGTTCTCACTGGTGTACCAGCCAGGGGTGTCGCCTACTTTACCCAGGGTCGTCCAGGTAACTCCTCCGTCTGTAGAAACGCTTACCGAAAGCTGGTCTTCCATAGAAGTATCCCACCACAGGTCAAATGTCAGTACCGGATCGGCAGCCGCCTGGCTGAAGTCAAAGATAGGGCTTACCAGCAGGGAAGACTCATCGTTGTTGTAGTTGCCTGTCAGGTTGGTCACCCAGGCGTTTTTGCCATCGGCTGCGGCATTGATCAATCCACCCTGGGGCGTACCTACCTGCCATGACGGGTTGGTGCCAATGGCTTGCCAGCCTGCGTTGCCCGCCTCAAAACTTTCACTGTATTGATCCAGCACCAAAGTATCACGCCATTGGAGGAGTAAGGTGAGTGTATCATTGGTAAGGTTTACATCATTAGGCAATACCGTAAAGATTTTCAGGGTATAATTGCTCAACGCAGAGAAATCGGCTGCCTGGGTAAAGGTATAGGAAGATTTACCACCGGCTGGCAGTTTGGCAGAGAGCGTTTCTACCACAGGCGACTGGCCATTCAACTGGTAGCCTACTTTCAGGTCGGAAAGGTCAACGTTACCTTTATTTTCCAGTTGTACGGTAAGCTCGGTAGCCGCAAAGTAAGGAAATGCATCAGCACCAGGGTTGAGCAAGGCAACAGGACTGGCATCAGGTAGCGGCGTAGGCAATACGCTGAGTTGCATGGTATCTTTGGCTGTACCTCCATTGTCGTTACTGACGGTAAGTTCCAGCAGATAAGTGCCTTCTGAGGGCTTTTCAACCATTAGGATGGCAGTGTCAGCACGAACCAGGTTCAGGGCTTCTCCCTTGATTTGCTTCCATTGGTAAGCTGTGACCTGGTTGTAAATATCCTTGCCGCTTCCTTCTATCTGTATGTTTTCTACGGGCAGGGCTACAGAAATATCCTGACCAGCGTCAGCTACCAGAGAGTCGTTGGTAGTTTTCACGGTAAGCCGTACAGAGTCTGCCACGGCGCCCCCTTTGTCGTTGGTGACGGTAAGCTGAAAAACGTAATCTCCTCTTTGAAGCGCAGATATCTTCAGGTCAGGCATATCCGTATTTTCCAGCGTGGCATCCGGCCCCTGGGTTTTGATCCATTCGTAGCCTGTAATCTCAAAGGCTTCTTTGGTAAAGCTGCCATTGAAGGTGACACTTTCGGTAGGAAGAAAGACCGTAGTATCCTTTCCTGCCTCTACGACAAGCCCGCCGTTGATGTCTAATAAGGCGACGCTTACCGTATCTTTGGCAATACCGCCATTGTCGTTGATGACGGTAAGTTCAAACGCATACTTGCCTTCTGTTAGGTTAACCACATTGGTAGAAGCTGCGCCGGGTGTTTCAATGGTAGAACCTTCAGGACCTACTACCTGCCTCCACAGGTAACCAGTTACATTGTGATAGGTGTCGCTGCCGCTGCCGCTAAGCGAAGCTGTGCTGGCTGGCAAAAGCACCTCTATATCCTGCCCGGCGTTGGCTACCAAAGAATCATTGGTGTAGCTGACCAGCACGTTGACCCTGTCTTCTGCACTAAAGCCTGAGGGGCCGGTTGCTTTCAGACCAAAAACATAAGTCCCGACTGCCAAACCGCTGGCCGTAAGGACAGACGTATTTTGATTGGATAGTGTAGCCGTATTGGGTCCGCTTTCCTGTGTCCAGAGGTAAGTAACACCTTCAGACGTATTACTGCTGCCTTGTAGCTTTATGGATGAAGCATAGGGTAGAACGACAGTAGTATCTTTGCCGGCATTAACAACCAATGCTTTAGAAAAGCGCAAAAACCAATCGTAAATGCTTTCGTCAAAAGGATCGTATGCTGGCATTCCTTTTCCTATTCCTGTGCTTCTGTAAGTCCAAGTCCAGCCTTCGTGACCTGACCTATCATAAATGGTAACTTTAGCACGTTCGTTGGGCGGAGGTATACAATTGTTTATTTTTCTGACAGCATTTATTGAGAATGTATCCGTAAAGGTAAGATCATTTAAATTATGAAAAGCCCAAACAGGAATTTCATTTAAGTTACAAAGACTTAAAAAATCAACCCTACCACCAGCAATAGGAACAAAGGCAGTTACTTCTTTTGTATTGGCAAGCACATAACGGTAAGCTTCTACCACCGCTGCACTAAAAGCAGTAACATATACTCTCTCTCGGTCAACGTTGTATTTGTTTGTGATGTAATCTACAAAAAGTGCTATACTGTCCGGTGAGAATTTCCCTTCACTACCTACTAAAGGATTGGTTGCTTTACCGGTAGGCTGAGGAGACATTACTAAAAAAGGACGATCAAACCCTCCTATTTTAATCCATCTGGATAGTGCTACACCAGTGATAGTATCTAAGTCCTGGATAGAACCATCGCCTCTTTCACCCAAACCTACCATATGAATAATAAGTGGCCATTTTCTGTTCGGTTCTGTATCATACCCTTTAGGCAAGTACTCCTGATAACCATAAACAATTCCATTTTCTATATCCTTGGCAACTGGGTTTTGTTTGCCTTGGCCAAAAGCAACATGAAAACTTACTAAGAAGAAAATAAAAATAAACCTGAATCCAGAGTTTGTAAATGTAGCCTGCATGTTAAAAATATAAATATTGATAGTAGACAAATTTGCAAATGAAAACATATGATTTGTGAATTACATTAGCGGTTCTTTCTACAAAACAACAAAAAATATTCAAATAATCTAAAAAAATTACTCATAAAATCTTTAAAAAATTATCTAAAGCTTGTAAAAGCTGCGAGGGACATTTGATAAAACAACCTTTTTTCAGCACTTTTCGCAGGGGATCATAGTTAATACTGAACCACAAATATACAGATTTATTACATAGCCCGTGAGCAAAGAAGAAGTGAATATCATTGAGAAAGAAATCATCAGTCCTGACAAAAACATGATCCCGGCTGCCTACGACCAGGAGGTGATTGAAATCCTGGGCGCCCGCGAACACAACCTCAAAAATATTGATATTACCCTGCCGCGTCATAAACTGATCGTCATCACCGGGATCAGCGGTAGCGGGAAGTCTTCGCTGGCTTTTGATACCATCTATGCCGAAGGGCAGCGGCGCTACATGGAAAGCTTTTCTGCCTATGCCCGTTCGTTCATCGGCAACCTGCAGCGGCCGGAAGTAGACAAGATCAACGGGCTAAGCCCGGTCATTTCTATTGAGCAGAAGACTACTTCCAAAAATCCCCGCTCTACCGTTGGCACCGTGACAGAAATTTATGACTTTATGCGCCTGCTGTTTGCCCGCGCCTCGGAAGCCTATTCTTACCTGACCGGCGAGAAGATGGTACAACAGTCGGAAGACCAGATCATCGACCATATCCTCCATCATTTTGACGGGCAAAAGCTGGTGATGCTGGCACCCGTCGTGAAAGGGCGAAAAGGACATTACCGGGAGCTTTTCCAGCAGATCCGCAAGATGGGCTTTACCAAAGTGCGCGTAGATGGCGAACTGATGGAACTGGTGCCTAAAATGCAGGTAGACCGCTACAAAACCCACGACATAGAAATCGTCATCGACCGGCTAATGGTGCAGGCCGATGACCGCTACCGGCTGGCGCAATCCGTACAAACGGCGCTGCAACATGGCAAAGGTGTGATGATGGTCGTGGTTCCCCAACAGGATAATACGCAGGACAGCGTACAGCACTTTTCCAAGTTCCTGATGGACCCTACAACAGGGCTGGCTTACGACGAGCCGGCTCCCAATACCTTTTCTTTCAACTCGCCCTATGGTGCTTGTCCGGTGTGTCATGGGCTGGGACATATTGAAGAGTTTGCCGCCGATGCGATCATTCCCAACCCCACGTTGAGCATCCGCCAGGGAGGCATTGCCGCTATCGGCGAGTACCGCGATACCTGGATATTCAAAAAGCTGGAAGCAGTGCTGAAGAAATACAGGGTCAAACTGAACACACCCATCCAGGATATTCCGGAAGATATTTTACAGGTCATTATTTACGGAGATGAAGGCACGGTACCGGTGAAATCAGTGAAATATCCCGGCTCCAACTACCAGGTGAAGTTTGAAGGCATTGTGGGTTACCTGGAAAAACAAAGTGAGACAGGCAGCGACAAGATGCAAAAATGGGTCAGGCAGTTTGTTTCTGCCAAAACCTGCCCGGAATGCCAGGGTGCCCGGCTGAAGAAAGAATCCCTGCATTTCAAGATAGATGATAAAAATATCGCCGAACTGGCGCATATGGACATCCTGGTGCTCAAGGAGTGGTTCAGCCACCTGGAAGACCGCCTCAACGACCGCCAGAAGATCATTGCCACCGAAGTGCTCAAAGAAATCCGTAAGCGGATCGGCTTCCTGGTAGATGTAGGGCTGACGTACCTGACGCTCAACCGGCCGCTGCGTACGCTCTCCGGCGGCGAAGCCCAGCGCATCCGCCTGGCTACCCAGATCGGTACCCAACTGGTGGGCGTACTCTACATCCTGGACGAGCCCAGCATCGGCTTGCACCAGCGCGACAATGTAAAGCTGATACGGGCACTGCGCGACCTGCGCGACCTGGGCAACACCGTGATCGTTGTAGAACACGATAAAGATATGATGCTTCATGCCGACTATATCGTAGATATTGGACCCGGCGCCGGAAGGCATGGCGGTACCATCATAGCCTCCGGTGCGCCGCAGGAGTTTCTGGAGCGGGGCGGCGTCACGGCAGACTATCTGAAAGGCATTCGCCAGATCGCGGTGCCTGCACAAAGACGCAAAGGCAGCGGTAAAAAAATAATATTGAAAGGTGCTACCGGCAACAACCTCAAAAATATTACCCTAAAGCTTCCGTTAGGCAAGATGGTATGCGTAACAGGCGTATCGGGCAGCGGCAAGTCTACGCTGATCCACAATACGCTGTTTCCCTTGTTGAGCCGTCATTTTTATAGATCATTGACAGAACCCCATCCCTATACCTCTGTCAAAGGGCTGGAGCATGTGGATAAAGTGATAGAAGTAGACCAGTCGCCTATCGGCAGGACGCCGCGTTCTAATCCAGCCACGTACACCGGCGTATTCACGGATATTCGCGCTTTATTTGCCCAACTGCCGGAAGCCAAGATCAGAGGCTACAAACCCGGACGTTTCTCATTTAACGTAAAAGGCGGACGCTGTGAAACATGCGAAGGGGCAGGCTTGCAAGTCATTGAAATGGATTTTCTGCCCGATGTGCAGGTGCCTTGTCCTACCTGCAAAGGCAAACGCTACAACCGGGAGACGCTGGAAATACGCTTCAAAGGCAAGTCTATCTCCGATGTGCTGGACATGACCGTAGAGCAGGCAGTAGAATTTTTTGAAAACCAGCCCCGTATCCTGAGAAGAATTCAGACGCTGGAAGACGTCGGGCTGGGTTATATTACCCTGGGGCAACATGCTACCACACTCTCCGGTGGCGAAGCGCAGCGTGTCAAGCTGGCGACCGAACTTTCCAAGAAAGATACCGGCAAAACGCTCTACATCCTGGACGAGCCTACCACGGGTTTGCATTTCCAGGATATTCAGCACCTGCTCGATGTACTTAACAAATTGGTAGACAAAGGAAACAGCGTCCTGATCATCGAACACAATATGGATGTTGTCAAAGTAGCCGATCATGTCATCGACCTGGGGCCGGAGGGCGGCGACGAAGGCGGGCAGGTCATCTGCCAGGGTACACCGGAGGAGGTTGCCCGTTGTCAGCAGGGTTATACTGCCCCCTTTCTTCGTGATGAACTTAAAGTGAGCGCAGAAGCCTAAAGCATGTTTGAATTTTACTTTTGGAGGTTAACTCAGGTTCCTCTAATGAACATTTACAGTCGCAGCGGCGAACCGTCCAAAGGGTAAAGTTTAAACATGCTCTAAACATGCCAGATGCCATTCCGTTATAATGGGTGAGCTGTTACACACTTTAACCTATTTTTTATGTCTGTCATTGAAACCCCAGAAGAATATACCTCAGAACTTCGCCACCTGACCTCCCAACTACCTGATATTGGAAAGCCCAGAATTGTTGTCATCGGCGGAGGCTTTGCCGGCATACAGATGGTCAAACACCTTTCTATGAAGGATTTTCAGGTTGTGATGCTGGATCGTCACAACTACCACACCTTTCAGCCTTTGCTCTACCAGGTAGCCACTGCCGGATTGGAGCCCGACTCTATTGCCGGTCCGCTCAGAAAGATTTTTGATGATGAAAAAAATTTCTTTTTCCGCCTGGCTACCGTAGAGTCTGTCAGCCCGGAGGAAAACATGGTCAATACCGACATTGGAAGGATCCACTACGATTACCTGGTCATTGCTGTAGGCACCAAAACCAATTATTTTGGTAATAAGAGCATAGAAGAACTGGCTTTTCCTCTGAAACAGGTACCGCATGCACTTAACCTGCGAAGCCATGTGCTGCAAAACTTTGAAAAAGCTGTTACCTCTGAAGACGAGAAAGAGATAGACCGTCTGACAAATTTCGTCATTGTGGGTGGCGGACCTACCGGTGTGGAACTGGCCGGTGCGCTGGGTGAACTGAAAAAGTACGTGCTGCCCCGCGATTATACCGAACTGGACTTTCGCCTGATGAAAGTATATTTAGTGGAAGGTCTGGAAAGGTTGCTGCCTGGTATGTCCAAGTATGCAGGCAGCCATGCGCATAAAGCACTGGAAGACCATTTTGATACCATCATTAAACTCAAAACGATGGTCAAAGACTTTGACGGGTATGAAGTCAAGCTGAGCGACGGAGAAACCATTCCCAGCGAGACGCTGATCTGGGCGGCCGGGGTGATGGGCGTCATCATTCCGGGATTGGATAAGGCAAAAGTAGAAAAGAGCCGCTATGTGGTAGATCAGTTCAACCGCGTAGAAGGCTATGACAACGTTTTTGCCATAGGCGATGTAGCGAAGATGTCTACCAAAGATTTCCCCGATGGGCATCCGCAGGTAGCGCCCGTAGCCATCCAGCAAGGCACCCGGCTGGGGAAAAACCTGACGCGCCTCGTCCGGGGCAGGGATATGTGGCATTTTACATATTTCAACAAAGGCTATATGGCAACCATTGGCCGCAACCGTGCGGTAGCCGACCTGCCTTTTGAGATCAAATTCAGCGGAACGCTGGCCTGGTTGTCGTGGATGTTTATTCACCTGGTATACCTGATCGGCTTCCGGCAAAAAATTGTTACCCTGGGCAACTGGATATGGAATTATTTCACCTACGACCGTGGTACCCGCCTCATTATCCGACCGTTTGATTATAGAAAGGCGGTGAAAAATAAGAAAAAAGAAATTGAAAAAGAGCAGGAGTATAGCAGGCAAGAATAAATAAGCCGCTTTATGATGTTCCAAGTCTTTTTTGATCTAAAACAGAAAAGAAAATCCTTTGGGGTTGGATTTATCAATTTGTTTTTTGGTCAAATTATCTATTTCGCTGACAAAAAACTTATAGGCCTGGTTGAACATAAAAGCTTCAAAAACGCCTATATCTTCCTTGTCCCGGGTTTCTTCCAGAGCCTGGTAATAATCAATTTTATCCTCTTTAAAAACTATAGTGAGCGGTTCCCTGTGGTAATGTTGAACGTAATTCATCAAAAGCCGGGAAAGGCGACCATTACCATCAGCAAAGGGGTGGATGGACACCATTTGGTAATGGGCATCAAAGGCTAATTTGTAGATGTCCTCAAATTTTTCCACCTGGTCAATTTGGGCATTGATATCAGCAATTAATTGCTTTATAAGCGAGGATATTTTTTGAACGATCTCAAGGCTTAATTTTCCTTTTTTACCAGCCAGAACCAAAACAAACTGCAAGGCCTTAAAATGGTCCACAGTCATTAACGTATGGGGCAAGGGCTTATTCTTTGGCGTTAGGTTTTCATCCAACAACAAATAAGTTTCCTCCAGAGACAAGGTGGAACCCTCAATAGAGGACCCGTGGTGGACGATGCCATAATGGTTGAACTTATCATAGTCTATCACCCCTTCAGTGAGCTTTCGATACTTGTTTCTTATTTCCCGAAGATTTTCCATTTCTGCCACCAAGTCATTGAATAAAGCGTATCATACAAAAAAAGGATGCCTTTTTTTATTGGCTGTTACATCATTTGTCTAACCTGAACGAAATACCTACATTAACGGGAACAAATAAAAGATATTGGTCTACTCCCTCATTGATAACAGGGACGTTCTCTTTTATAAAAATAGTTTGCACTTTGGCATTGGCAAACAAATCCAGCCGGTCGCTGACCGGATAGAGCAGACCGGCAACAGGAGCCGCACCGAAATACTGCCGGGTGATGTCAAGACCAAAACCACTGGCAGAAATGTAATAAACACCAGCCTCCAGACCGACATAAGGCTGAATCTTTTCTCCGGGAAACAGGTATTGGAAGGTGCCCGTCACAGGAGTGACGTTAAACTTAAAATCAAGACCCCGCAAAAGACCACCTAAATTGAGTCCGCCCAAATCTATATTGCCCAGTCTCAGATTTTTCGTATTCAAATCAAAACGGTAACGGTCGTAGGCAATGCCCAGACGAACACGGTCGCTAATGGCATAGGTAAGTTCTGCCCCATACCCCAGACCCGTACTGACATAATTATTGACCGGCCCGACAGGGAAAACAGGTGAAATATGCGGTGATAAAGTAAACTGCGCCTGGGCTGCCATAGACATACCCATGCATATACTTATAGCTAATAATATCTTTTTCATAAGGTAAAAAGTTGTAGTGAATAAAATCTATTGACAATCTTACGTATGGCAATTACTATGCAATATTCACTTGACTGGTAAAATAAAGCGAAAAATGGCTTTATATTCCTGGAAAAGGCATGTTAAGAGCAAAAAGTAAAGTTACTCATTCACCAAAAACAGGTCAGAAGCGATACGGTCTGCCAGTAACTTACCCCGCTGTGTGAGGATTAGTTGTTGCCCTTGCCACACGGCAAACTGCCGGAAGATCAGATCATCTATATATTTTTTGTGATGTTCATACAGGTCAATATTAAAATCATCTGCTATTTTTTTCAGGTCGCAGCCCCACTTCGTGCGCAAACCGGTCATGATATATTCATTGATCTGGTCGCAGGGCTGCAACACTTCTTTTTCAAAATCCAACCGGTCTGCTGCCAATGCTTTCAGATAGCGGGTATTATGCGCCACATTCCATTGCCGGCTCGTACCGTCGTAAGAATGCGCTGCCGGACCAACGCCCAGGTATTTTTCTTTTTTCCAATAGTTGGTATTGTGTTTTGAATAGAACCCCGGCAGGCAAAAGTTAGAGATTTCATATTGCTCATAACCATGTGCTGCCAAATGGTCTACCAGTATTTCAAATTGCATGGCTGCAAAATCTTCGTCCATTTCCCTGATTTTCTGCTGCTTCCGCCAGCGGCCAAACACCGTTTTTTCTTCAATCGTCAGGCAATAAGAAGAAATATGTTGCGGCTGTAAGCCCATCGCTGTTTGCAGGTCCTGCTGCCAAATCTCATGGTCCGGTGCAGGAATCGCATAGATCAGGTCAATGCTTAGGTTATCAAAACCTGTATCCTGTGCCAATTTGACTGCCATGCCAGCTTCCCTGGCGTTATGTGCCCGGTGCAGACACTGTAAATGAGGTTCATGAAAAGACTGAATACCAATACTCAGCCGGTTGATGCCTGTTTGTTTTATCTCTTTTAACTTTTGGTGCGAAAGATCGTCAGGATTGGCTTCCAACGTGATTTCCACAAGGTCAGCTACCGCGAAATGCCGGAAGATGGTTTCCAGCAAAGCATCAATTTCTTTGGCCGTCAGCAGAGAAGGCGTACCGCCGCCTACGTAAACAGTATGTATAGCATCTTTGCCTAAGTAATGCCGCTGTAGGTGTAACTCTTTAATGATCGCCTCCACCATGTCGGCTTTGCGG
>JBBSNI010000143.1:0-12066 GCA_038232695.1 Cytophagales bacterium | reverse complement strand
GGGTCTCTGGTTGGTTTATCAAGAATATCCAGCGATAAAGCTTTTACGCCCGGGTAGGTTTGGGCATAGCTTTGTATGACCTCCGGCATGGCATCTACGACCGTCACTTCCCAGTCATACTGGGTATGCTTCCGGCTCAGATATTCAACCAAAGCCGTTGATGAACGACCCGCACCAACGATCAGGATTTTTTTCATTGACAAACTATTACATTAAAGCGAAAAGCCAGACCGGCACACAAACGTACAAAATTATTACTGCCAGATTCTTTTTTCGTTCTAAAAAATGATTCGCAGCTTTGTGGCAACGAAATTGCCCAGACTCTTTGTTTGTTGATCGTAATTGTTTTGAGTAATGAAGCCAATTAAAGTAGGATTGATCCGGGAAGAAAAGGTACCTGTAGACCGGCGTGTCGCTCTGACGCCGCAGCAGGCTGCCTATGTGCAGCAAACGATGGGCGGGAAGGTGTATTGCCAGCCTAGCGAACACCGTTGCTATACAGACCAGGCTTACCAGGAAAAAGGAATAGAAGTAGTAGAAGATTTGAGTCACTGCGATATACTTCTGGGGGTAAAAGAAGTGCCTATCCCTACCCTGATGCCCGGCAAAACCTATCTTTTTTTCTCTCATACGATCAAAAAACAAGCGTACAACCGCAAACTGCTGCAAGCCATCCTGCAAAAGAACATCCGGCTGATTGACTACGAACGGCTGACAGACGCCAAAGGCAAAAGAATCGTAGCCTTTGGCAGGTTTGCCGGTATTGTAGGCGCTTACAATGGGCTCTATACGTACGGAAAGAAATATGATCTTTACCATATCAGAAGGGTAAAAGATTGCTTTGATTACCAGGACCTCAGGAAAGAATATGCTAAGATCGAGCTGCCTGCAATCAAAATCGCACTCACCGGCGGGGGCAGGGTAGCCAAAGGAGCTATGGAAGTATTGGATGGAATAGGCATCAGGAAAGTAGATGCCGTGCAATATCTGAAAGAAACATTCCGTGAGCCGGTATACACCCAGTTGGAGGTAACCGATTATAATAGAAAAAGAGAGGTTGTAGCCACAGCAGATGCTTCTGAAGTGAATCATGCTCACAGCCAACCTTTCAGCAAACAGGAGTTTTACCGGCATCCTGAGCGTTTTGAGTCTGGCTTTACCCCTTATGCCCGCGCAACTGACCTGCTCATAGCCGGGGCATATTGGGATAACCGGGCGCCGGTATTGTTCCACCGGGAGGATATGCTAAAAGACACCTTCAAGATCAAAGTGATCGCCGACATTACCTGCGACATTGCGGGCTCTATTCCTTCTACCAAAAAGCCTTCTACCATCGCGGAGCCGGTTTATGACTATGATGCTACGTTCGACCAGGTGGTAGACCAACCCTTTGAGAATAAGCAAAGAGTGTCGGTAATGGCTATCGATAATTTGCCTTCCGAATTACCCAGGGATGCCTCTAAAGCTTTTGGTGAAAAACTGATCAAAAATGTGTTACTCAGCCTGTTGGGTCAAGATTCCGAACACATTATCCGGCGGGCTACTATTGCGGAGCATGGCCGGTTAACGTCAGATTATCGCTACTTACAGGATTATGTAGACGGGGCGCTTTCTTAGCACAGCAGCCTGGGGGCTGTCACCCGTTCATAGAAACCAGGAACTCATCATTGTCCCGGGTTCCCTTCATTCTGTCCAGTAAAAATTCTATGGCTTCCTGGGAGGTCATGTCTGCCATCAGTTTGCGCAGGATCCATACCCGGCTCAGCTCTTCTTTTTCCATGAGCAACTCTTCGCGGCGTGTGCCGGAAGCAGGTACATCAATGGCAGGATAGATACGCTTGTTGGACAGCTTCCTGTCTAATTGCAGTTCCATGTTACCGGTTCCTTTAAATTCCTCAAAGATCACTTCATCCATTTTGGAGCCTGTTTCTATCAGGGCGGTAGCAATGATGGTCAGCGAGCCGCCATCTTCTACGTTTCGGGCGGCGCCAAAGAAGCGTTTTGGCTTATGCAACGCATTAGCATCCACTCCACCGGAAAGTATCTTGCCGGAAGAAGGCACCGTAGTATTATAGGCGCGAGCCAGGCGGGTAATAGAGTCCAGCAGGATCACTACATCGTGACCTGACTCTACCATACGTTTGGCTTTTTCGAGTACAATGCTGGCTACTTTCACATGCTTTTCAGCCTGCTCATCAAAGGTAGAAGCCACTACTTCTGCATTCACACTTCTGGCCATGTCCGTCACTTCCTCCGGGCGCTCGTCAATAAGCAGTACGATCAGGTAGACTTCCGGATGGTTTTCAGAAATGGCATTGGCAATTTCTTTGAGCAACACCGTTTTACCGGATTTGGGCTGAGACACGATCATACCACGCTGCCCTTTGCCGATAGGAGCAAACAAATCCAGAACACGGGTAGAATAATAGCCTGCTTTGGTTTGAAGCTTCAGCCGCTCGTTCGGAAAAAGCGGGGTCAGGTACTCAAAAGGCACCCGGTCGCGGATTTCGTCGGTAGTCTTACCATTGACTGACTCTACGCGGAGCAGGGCAAAGTATTTTTCTCCTTCTTTGGGCGGTCTGATCTGTCCGCGGACGGTATCGCCGGTTTTCAGACCGAAGAGTTTGATCTGCGAAGGGGAGACATAAATATCGTCGGGGCTGGCCAGGTAGTGGTAATCTGAGGAGCGTAGAAAGCCGTAGCCATCCTGCATGATCTCCAGTACGCCTTCATTGTCTACAAGCCCGTCAAACTCTTTGATATTGACCGTCTGGCTGTTGTTGTTGTTTTCGTTTTTCTTTCTGTGGTCTTTGGGTTCTTTTTTAGATTTGTTAAAGTCTTTAGCATCAGACTTTTCTTTGTTAAAATCTTTGGTATCAGACTTTTCTTTGTTAAAGTCTTTGGTATCAGACTTGTCTCTGTATTCAGTTTTGTCCCTGTTGTTTTGCTCTTTAGGGTCTTGGGCGGGGGCTTTCTGGTGGTTATCTTCCACCTCAATATTAAAAGACTCCAGCAGATCGCTGGTAGAGCCTTCGTTTTTGGAAGCATGTGCCTTGGTAGACTTTTCGTTTTCCTGGGCTGTTACGTTTTCCCGCTTGATGCGACGGCGGTCGCGCTCTTCTCTTTCTTCTCTTCGGCTGTTCTCGTCCCTTTTGTGGCTGGCAGCTTTTGTACTGGTTTCCTTATCGGTGGCAACTTCGGCAGGCACAGTTTCTTTAGTGTCCTCTGTGGTTTTTCCGGCGGCATCAGCCACTTTCTTTTTAGGAAGCTTATCTTCCGGGATAACAGCTTGCTGATCTAATATTTTGTAGATCAATTCTGATTTATTATATTTTTTATGGTTTTTTACGCCCAATTCTTCGGCAATCTCTTTTAGCTCGGAGAGAAGCCTTACTTGCAGTTCCTCGATATTGTACATATGAAAAGTTAAATGGTGCTGAAATTCATCTGATATGAACCAGCTTGTAGGAAATGATTATGATTAATTGTCAAAAAGGTATTAAAAAGGACAACGCAGCGCAGTGAAGTGATTTAGGATGTTGACACCCAACTGTTTGATTTGTGATGCAATTATATAGTAAGTGTGTATAATTGTCAAGAAAAATAGTATAATTTTGCTTCCTGTGGTTGCATTCCGGCAAAAGGCAGGATACACTTGTTGTCTTGTTTTGCTACAACAAAATAAAACGCAGTAATGTTACAGATTACCAATATCCGAGAAAATAAAGAACAGATCATCAGAGGATTGAACAAAAGAGGTCTCCCCGATGCGGAGGCTCTGGTGGAGGCGGCCTTAGCGAAAGACCAGCAGCGCCGCCATACACAAGCTGCCCTGGATGAGACGCTGGCCGCCTCCAACCATACTGCCAACGAGATTGGCAAGCTGGTGCAGGCAGGCAGGAAAGAAGAGGCAGAGGCTGCCAAAGTACAAACGGCAGACTTAAAAACCAAAAGCAAAACGCTCAGCACCGAACTACGGCAATACGAAGAAGCCCTGGAGCAGATGCTGTACAACATACCCAATGTGCCCCACCCTTCTGTACCCGAAGGGCGTACCGCCGAAGACAATGAAGTGGTATACCAATACGGCCGGCTTCCTGAACTGGCAGCAGACGCCCTGGCACACTGGGATTTGATCAAGAAATATGACATCATCGACTTCGAACTGGGCAACAAGATAGCCGGGGCAGGCTTTCCGGTATACAAAGGCAAGGGCGCTGCGCTGCAACGGGCGCTGATCAACTTTTTTCTGGACGAGGCCAGCCGGGCAGGCTACACAGAGATACAACCTCCTATTGTCGTCAATGAAGCCTCCGGCTACGGCACCGGCCAGCTTCCCGACAAAGAAGGGCAGATGTACCACCTCAGCGAAGAAAACCTCTACCTGATCCCTACGGCCGAAGTGCCCATCACCAACCTGTACCGGAACGTCATCCTGCGGGAAGATAGTCTTCCAGTCAAGAACGCCGGGTATACGCCTTGTTTCCGGCGCGAAGCGGGTTCCTGGGGCGCCCACGTGCGCGGACTTAACCGCCTCCACCAGTTTGATAAGGTAGAGATCGTGCAGATACAACCTCCTGAGAAGTCTTATACCGCCTTAGAGGAGATGGCCATCCACGTCAGGCAGTTGCTCGAGAAACTGGAGCTTCCCTACCGGGTGCTCAAACTCTGCGCAGGCGACCTGGGATTTACCTCTGCCATGACCTACGACATGGAAGTGTATGCAGCCGCGCAGAAGAAATGGCTGGAAGTAAGCTCGGTGAGTAATTTTGAAACCTACCAGTCCAACCGTTTGAAACTCAGGGGTAAGGACCATAAAAACCATACCCGGCTGTTACATACCCTGAACGGCAGCGCTTTGGCTTTGCCCCGTATCGTAGCGGCTATCCTGGAAAACAACCAGCACGAAAGAGGGATTCAAATTCCTAAAGTACTCTGGCCTTTTACCGGCTTCCAGGAAATTGTCTAAAAGACATCCAAGGACACTATAGCTAATACAAACATGATCTGCCATGTATTCTCACCAAACCAAACTGCTTTTTCATGAAAACTTTGCTCTTTTTTACGGGTTGCCTTTTCATTGTCATCACGCTGATCCCGCTCATTCGAAAGGATCACTGGATGATCCGTGGATTTGATTTTCCACATGTTCAGATCACGGTGATCAATGCGATCATTCTAACCCTTTTCCTTGTCTTTTTTGAGGTCACCACTACCCGGGATTTTATTTTTGTAGCCTTCCTGGGAGGCTGCCTGATCTACCAGTCTGTCATCATCTTTCCTTATACACCGCTGGCAAGGAAGAAGGTGAAAAAAAGTAAACACAAAAAAAACAAAGCAAGCCTGAGCCTGATGGTGACCAATGTATTGATGGACAACAAGAATGTGGAACAATGTCTGGACATCATCCGCGAAGCCGATCCAGACCTGCTGCTGATGGTAGAGACCAACCGGTGGTGGCAGTCGCAAATCAAAGAAGTAATGGAAGAAAAATATAACTTTTGTATAGAGCGGCCGCTGGAAAATACGTATGGTATGTTACTGTATTCTAAACTGGAGTTGAAAGACAGTCAAGTCAAGTTTTTGATCCAGGAGGACGTGCCTTCTTTTCATACCAAGGTGGTGCTCAGGTCGGGGCAGGAGATTTTTCTACATTGTGTCCATCCGGAGCCGCCCGCGCCCGACGAAAACGAAACCTCCACCGAAAGAGATGCGGAGTTGCTAAAGGTAGGGAAGGAAATAGTCAATGAAAAATCGCCCTCTATTGTAGCCGGCGACCTGAATGATGTAGCCTGGTCTTATACCACCCGTTTGTTTATCAAGATCAGCGGTCTGCTGGACCCGCGCATGGGAAGAGGTTTTTTCAATACCTTTCATGCAAAATATGCCTTGATGCGCTGGCCTTTGGATCATATATTCATTTCTTATCACTTCAAACTGCTCAACATCAACAGGTTGCCGTATTACGGCTCCGATCACTTTCCTATGTTGATTGAACTAAATTATGAACCGGATGGCGAAAGCAAAGAAGAAGTGCAGCAAGCCGATGCAGAGGAAAAAGAGTTTGCAGAAGAAAAAATAGAGAAAGCTGAATAGAATCCCCGGGTGCCTCTCAGGAGATAGCTGCCAGTGTTAACAAAATGTCGACACACTGTGCTTCTATGCGGGTAGCTACTTCTTCTATCCGCTTTTTATCTAAGGTAGTTTCTTTAGCCAGCCGCTTACTCTCTTCCAGGTCTGATGCCAGTTCATCAAGATCAAACATGATCAGGGTGGTGCGGTACTTGTGTGTCATAAAGGCTAATTGGTCCGTTTTCCTGTTGAGCATCAACAAACGGAAGTTTTCTTTAATATCCTGAAAGCTTTCTTTGTACAGCCGGAGCATTTCATTTTCAAAAGCAGTATCTCCCTGGGACAATTGAGATAATTTTTTTTTGAAACTATAGTTTTTCTTCATCTTCCGGACGATATAACGGTTCTATCTACAATTATGAAGAAACAGCCGGTTTTGATTTATGTTCTTCTATGTTTTCCTGAAACCCCTTTCTTTTCATTTCTCCCCAGCTTTTTTTTCCTATAAGCAATTCAATATTTCCCTTCAGGGCATGAAACAGCAACACAGGATGATACAGTACAGGCTCTAAAAAAGCCGTAGCGATCAGCTTCAAGGTATCGGATTTTTTTGCATATTTATAATAAGAGAACTCTTCGGCCATAAGCGCCAGCATAGAAAGTAATACGGCAAAAGTATACACCACCGACAACAGGGAAATAAAATGCATCCACTCGATCCGGCCGGTGACAGCCAGCCAGCTAAAATACAATAACCCGGTAGCTTCTACAAAGGGCGCTAAAAACTCAAAGAAAAACCAATACGGATAGCTGATCATACCCATCAGTCCATAGCGGGGGTTGAAGAAAAGCCCCCGGTGGCGGTAGAGCGTTTCGGCAGTGCCCCGCGCCCAACGGTTTCGCTGCCGCCCCAATATCTTTAACGTAGAGGGCGACTCTGTCCAGCAAAGCGGATCAGGGATGTAGCAAACCTTATATTTGAGACCACAGTCCTGCATGTATTTTCTCATGCGCACCACCAGTTCCATGTCCTCTCCCACGGTTTCGGTACTATACCCGCCCGCTTTGATCACCACCTGGCGGTCGAACAAGCCAAAGGCGCCGGATATGATCAGCAAGCCGTTGAGTTTGCTCCAGGCCAGCCTGGACAGCAGAAAGACCCTCAGGTATTCCAAGGCCTGGAACCTTGCCAAAAAAGAAGAGGGCAAATGTACTTTTACCAGGTTTCCGTCTTCAATGGTACAGGAGTTGGCTATCCTGACCACCCCGCCCGTAGCGATCACCTGTTCATGGCTTTGCAAATAGGGCTTGACCATTTTAAGCAGGGCGTCGGGTGCCAGGATAGAATCAGCATCCAGGGTAGCGATCAGTTTGTTTTGCGAAATGTTAATGCCCGCATTCAGCGCGTCGGCTTTGCCTCCATTGATTTTATCTACGACGATCAGCCTGCGAAAAGCTTTGCTTCTGGATCGATAAACGCCTCTGACGGTTTTAGTAGCAATTTGATGAGAAACCATAGGCGATGTTGGAATCAGATGAAAATACTCTATTAGTTTTTCTAATGAATGATCTTTACTTCCGTCATTGACGACGATAATATCGTAGTTGTTGTAACGCAGAGAGAGCAAAGAACGAACACTATCGATAATAGTCTGCGCCTCATTATACATAGGGATGATCAAAGATATAGGAGGCGCTAAAGGAGAAGAAAGAATAGCGTTATAATCGATGAAGCGGATTTCCCTGATGTATGAACGAATATAAAAGAAAGAGACAATCGCTAAGGACAGATAGGAAAACCCAATGACTGTTGCATAAAAGAATACTACATGTTCGGCTACAAATGCCGCTAATTCAAAGAGGATAGCTTTCATATTCAATATCATTTTAAGCGGTTTCAGGATTGGCTTCCGGAGTATGCCGAAGGGTAAGCCTGCTCAGCGTGCAGGAAGCTTCCTCCCTGACAGATGCAGCGGGGTGTGACAGGCATTGTACTACCTGTCCGCAGGCCTGCTGTTGTTCGAAATAAGCTATCATCTTCAAAGAGAATAATACTACACTTTCGTTGGAAGAAGAAAGCCAGGGGGTAAAGACAGGGACAAGCTTGGGGTCTAGTTTGAGCAATAGATGATGCAGACTCAGCTCGTGCCATGCGGTTAACGGTTGCTGAAGGTGGTATAAGAAGTCTAAGGGAGTATTTTCCATGACGATGGATGCCATTTGCGCTTCCTGGGCAACCACCGGATTTTTATCTGTAATAAGGTTGGTGATAGCAAGTTGGGTATCCAAATGATCCTGTTTCATTTCTACCAGTTCTCTGATCCCCTTCACCCGCACGTCCCATCGCCTGGCACGAAGCTTTTTGAGCGAGTATTGAGACAGGTGCAGCAGATGATACAACTGGACGAACTGTTTTTCGGCATCCCCGGAAAAGTTTCTTTTCAGGTTAATGATCAGGTCAGCCAGGGTCTGTTGGTGAAGGGAAGATTTACAGGCTTCTTTTTTAAGTTTTTCTACAATAAGCTGCTGCGCCTTGCCCTGCGTTGCCTGGCTTTCTACCAGCGCCTCATAGATCAGATACTGAAAGCTGAATTGTAATGCCTGAATTTTCTTATCCCTGGCGTTGATCATGATCCGGCGGACATAAAGGATGAAGATCATGATCAGGCTGAAGAATGCCAGCAGAGCAGCCACCAAGAAGTAGACCATAGTCTGCGAGTAGGCTGTTAGTGCCATCAGGCTTTCATTGGCTGGCAGCGTTGTGGTCATTAAAAGCAATGTCTTCATACTAAAATCTTTTTTCCAGAGAAACCGATAAAGTAATGCGTCGTGTCGCCCTGATCTCCTCGTAAACTTCCTGTTGGTACACGGCTTTTCCGCCAATCAGCAGCGTCTTGTTCCAGGCAGGATACTGATAATCCAACCCAATGCTCTGCGCTTGCAGTCTGCGGATCTCACTGAGCGCTACCACCTGCACGGGCGTTGCCCCCGAAGTAGCATATAAAGTAAAATAATGGTCTGGGTCTGCCAGGTATCTTCTCAGGGTAAAGCTACCGGTCAGCTCTTTTCGCTGCTCTACAGACGCCAGAAATCCTCTGGCAGAAATCCAGTAATGGTCAAGGTAACGACCTGCCTGCAGGGTATAGATCAGCACATGCACCGGGTCAAAATACAAACCCCGGACGCCGCCTGAGATTTCAAACCTACCGGGCAGCAGCCTGAAATACTCCGCCCCATACCGGTAGGCAGGAAATACACGCCGGTGGGAAACGCCTGCGTTCAAATAAGCATAAGACCTTTTGCTAAGCCTGGGGTAAGCATCCACTTCGTACTGAACATCTGTCTGGTCGAATCTGTAGGCATAGGTTGCCCGTGCGATGACTGGTCCCCACCCCGTGTTTCTCCTATAGCTGAGGGCTGTGCTGTGCCAGGGTGAAAAGGTATTGCTGAAATGAGCATAACTGTACTCAATACCTACCGAGTTTTTTAATTGCTGACGCTGAAGTTGATCCAGCAGACGCTGTGCTTCTACATGGCTGCTATCGCTGGCCAGCACAGCGTTGAGCGTATCTATGGCCTGATTTTCCTCGCCTAAACACACCAGCGCCTGGGCGCTCAAAAACCGGACAGGCAAGTAGTCAGGAAACAATGCTAAGGCAGTCTTGCAGGTCTCCAGGCAACTACTGCATTGGTCTTGCCACATCCTGACCCGCGCCATCATTTCGTAAGCTTCTACGCTGGTCTGGGGTTTCTGGGTCAGTTCGCTCAGCAAGGCTAATGCGCTTCTGTAGTCGCCATCCCAGGCATGTATCTGGGCCAGCAGTAATCTGGCATCATCGTGTTGGGCATCGGATAACAATAGTGTGTCCAGCGTTTTTTTTGCCTGCTTATACTCACTGGCATACGCCTGTTGCCGGGCTGAGTCATAAAGCATTTGCAGGGTTTGCCCCCGGGCAGCGGTCATGCTCAGAGAAACCGCCAGACAGCCTAAAATCACCAACCGTTTCATAGAGACAGTTTATTGGGTGTTGGAAATATTTTTTAATTTGAGGAGCAATTCTCCCAGGTTGAAAGGTTTTGCCATGAAATCATCGGCACCTACCTCGTATACTTCCTGCATGGCTACCTCCAGTCCTACCGTAGAGGTTACGATAATGAAAGGCTCCAGCTTCAGCTCGTTTTTAATGTATTCGACCAGTTCCAGCCCCGAGGCAAATGGCATGAGCACATCCGAGATGACCACATCCGGATGTATTTCATGCGCCATTTTTTTTGCTTTTTTCCCGTCGGTGGCGGTAAATATTTCGTAACTCCCCTCCTTGCGCAATGTGAAGGCAATCAGGTTCAGGAACATCTCGTCGTCGTCGGCTATCAGTATTTTCATGGCTATAAGATTAATCAGATACTATGTTTTGTTTATCATCGAAGGATACACCTGGAATATATCTTTCCATCCACAATGAGCCTCACTACATACAATCCTTGCACGAAGTGTTGGTCTGAAAGCGGGATTTCATAAAAGCCGGAGGTAGGTTGATGGGTAAAGGGCAGATTTACTACGTTTCCTAACCTGTCAATGACCAGCACCTGAACTGACATAACGGGGTCTGGAAGGTGCAGCAACAGGGTAGAATTTTTACTGTATATATTAGGATAGACTTGTAGCTCCACGGACTGCCTGGCTTCAGCTTCTGCAACTTTTTTGCTTTCTACCGGAATAGGCTCGGGCTTATGATAGGTACTTGCCTCGCTGAGAAACTGCTGCGCCGTTGCGGGTTGTACATATCCCAGAAGCAAAAGCCAACAACCTAATAGATATTTTAATATTTTGAGCAAATCAAACATAAACTTGTATTATTTTTAGCAAAATTACGCTAAAATCATGCTAAAGTACTCAGAAGGCTCAGCTACGTACAAAAATGGAAGGATTTCGCAAAATTTTGTCCCACAGTGGGAAAAGTATACTATTTTTGGACGAACTTCTTGCGGGTTTTCTATTGTTTGCAAAGAAAAACCACATGCGTATTATTAAGGAAGTTTCTCACCCGTTATGTAAGATCACCGTATTTTTTTGGAATGGAAAATATCTTGTCAAGGTAGAGAGAGGGCTTATTGAGCAAACTTATAAGATACCAGAAACAGAAATCAGTGGTGAGCAGGACATAGATAAGTTGCTGGGAAGCCAATTTATGGACAAAGTACTGATACGCTTCGAGGAGATGGAAAACGATTTTATAGAGGCTTTAGAAAAAATAGATGCGTAAGTTTACCGCCTGATCAAGTCTACAAAAGCATAAGGATAGGGGTTTTTTTGATCGGCTTCATGCTCTTCCCGCAAGATTTCTTTCCATTTCTGCGAATTTATCTCCGGAAAAAATGTATCTCCCTCGAAGGACGCTTTGATCTCGGTAAGATAGATTTTATCTACCAAATCCATAGTGAGTTTATAGATTTCGGCACCTCCCAGGATAAATACTTCTTCCTGCTTATTGGCTTCTGCCAGCCTGAAGGCATCCTGTACATCATGCACCACTATGCATCCTTCGGCATGATAGTCTTGGTTGCGGGTCACTACGATGGTAGTACGTCCGGGCAGGGGCTTATCCATTGATTCCAGGGTCTTGCGACCCATGATGATATAATGACCCAGGGTTTTGCTTTTAAAACGCTTCAGGTCGGCAGGCATGTGCCAGACCAGTCCATTGTCCTTTCCAATGACGTGGTTGTCTGCCCTGGCTACGATTATGGATTTGATCATAACAGATTTCCTCTTAAAAATTCTTCAACCGTAAGTTTTTTCTTTCCTTCCAATTGCAATTCTTCTATGGCCAGAAGATCATCCCCGGTTTGTATATGCAGATAGTTTTTATGATCCGTACTGATCTCTCCGGGCTTCAGATGTTGGTCTTGCAAGCCGGTATGGCTCACGGCGTATATCTTACAGTTTTTTGCTCCTGCCTTCGTCTGCAACAGCGTCCAGGCAGCAGGGTAGGG
>JBBSNI010000142.1:0-12120 GCA_038232695.1 Cytophagales bacterium | reverse complement strand
CACACAGCACCAGGACGATTAGTATCTTGATCAGCAAGTTATTTAACCGCTTCCTGCGCATGACTGATGGCTGTATTGATCTCTTCGCGCAATGCTTCTACTTTCTTTTGCTCTTGTTGCAGATAGCTGATTTTTTCTTCCTGGCTCATCCCTTCCATCTCGCTGTCGAAGTCGTGCATCCATTCCATCATAGCGCGGTCTGCCTGTTGGACTTCTTCCTTCAAAGCCGTTAAATGAGCGATGCTGTCCTGGTTTCTGGCAGAGTCCTGCTGAAGCTTCTCAATGCGTTGGCTAAGGGCTTGTTGTAGTTGCATCAGTTCGCCCATGCGGGGCATGACGGCATCGTGTACTTCTATCACTTCCCGGAAGAGAGTTTCCTGTTGCGGCTGGTTACCCTGGCAGGCAGACAACAGCCATACGCTTAGCATACAAAGAGGGAGAGATTTTTTCATCGGCTGTTTATACGTTATATTCGGTAAAACACTGGTTTTTGTTCCGGTAAAATCATAAATTTATGGGCTTTGCTCACCGGTCTAAAACAATTTGTTGGCTAACTGCATTTTATAAAAAGCATGAGACTGCAACAAAATATGCATTTTTTCGCCTTGGCGCTCATTTTTTTGGCGGCGTGTACAAATTTTTCGAAGGATAAGTCAGTTTCTTTGCACCAGGCGCACCAGAAAAACATGCTCAGTGCCGCTTATCTGGACAGTGCCACCAGCGAGCTTTTTGCCCACCACACCGCTTACTACGATACCAGCTACAGAAACCCTTACGGCTTTGGCGAAAGAGATATTGTCCTCTATCCGGACTCTATCTATGAGCGGCGTATCGCTTCTATCTCTTCTGCCCTGCCTCTGGCGTACAACGAACAGGTAAAGTCTTATATTGATATGTACGCTTTCCGCAAGAAAGACCTGACCGAGCGTATGCTGGGCAAAAGTGTATTGTATTACCCTTACATAGAGCGGCTGCTCCGGGAAAATGACCTTCCGCAGGAGCTTAAGCTGCTGACCATGATAGAGTCGGCGTTGCGCCCTACGGCAAAGTCTTCCAAGTCGGCAGTCGGTCTGTGGCAGATCCGGTATGCTACCGGCAAATGGTTGGGATTAACTGTTAACGCCTATTTAGATGAGCGCCGCGATCCTTATGCCTCCAGCGAAGCAGGCATTCAGTACCTCAAAAAACTATACGATATGTATGGCGACTGGTGGCTCACCATCGCTGCCTACAACTACGGACCCCGCAATCTGAATAAAGCGCTGGTAAAAATAGAAGCAGACAGCATCCGCGACTATTGGAGCGTAGCGCCTCACCTGCCCCGCGAAACACGCCACTATGTGCCTGCTATGATCGCCATGGTATACCTGTATCATTTTCAGGAAGAACATAACCTGCGCCCCCGCTTCCCGGAGGTATCTTTCAGGTCGGTAGACACTGTACGCATCTACGACCGCATCACTTTTGATGAAATCATACAGCATACAGGCGTTGACAAACAGGAGTTGGCTTTTTTGAATCCTGCCATCCTCCGGGATGTTATCCCGGCCCGGAAGCAGGGCTACAGGCTGGTGTTGCCGGTAGGCAAAATGACTCGCTTTGTTAAGAACAACCCCCGCTTATTGAAGAAAAACACACTCGATGAAACCGTATTTGCCACTGCGCAGGTCATCAAAGGGAAAAAAGAGGTCATACCGGAAGGAGACGACTTGATAAAGGTTATTCATACTATCCGGCAAGGCAACACACTGGATGAGATTTCGCGCTATTATGGCTGCACTGTCCAGGACCTGATGGCCTGGAACGCCCTCTATGACCCTGTGCTACAGATCGGCTGGGACCTCAAAATTTACATACCCCAGGAACAGTCGCAGTCGCTGGAAGCCAGCGCCGCTTCAAACCAGTTTCCTTTTCCTTCGCCGCACTCGGAGTAACAACATAATGCCGATGAGTACCAGCGGGATACTGAGCCATTGCCCCATATTGAGCGGCAGGTTACTTTCCCAGTCTACCTGGTTTTCTTTCAGGAACTCATAGAAAAAACGCAAACCAAACAGGATGACCAGAAACAAGCCTAAGAGCATCCCTTCGGGCGTTTCCTGTTTGTATCTGGACCACAGATAAAACAACAGGAAAAACAGCAGCAGCGAACTGATAGACTCATACAACTGCGCCGGGTGCCGTGGAATACCATTTGTATGCATAGCAGCCACATACGCCCCCCGCTGTTGGCTCAGATCGTAGCTGAGCGGGTTGCCTGCCGGTTCGTTAATATCTTCACGGATCACCTGGTAGTTGGTCAGCAGGCTTTTGATACGCACTTCTGCAAAATCCCTGATTTCTTTTTCGGTATAACCGGCATCTTTAAATTGCACCGTCAGCGTGACAGGGCGCGCTTCCTGTGAGCCTTCCGTGGCAGTAACGGGTTGCTTACCCTGGCTGGCTTCTACCTCCTCTACCGCCGGGCTGCTTTCTTCGATAGCTTCTACAACGTGCCGGGCAAACACCACCCCATAGTTGCTTTCGGTAGGTTTGCCCACGATCTCTGAGTTCATAAAGTTGCCAAACCGGATCAGGCAGCCGGTCAGTGCCACCACGATCACGATACGGTCGACGACCCAGAGATAGCTTTGCCCCGGGCGTTTTTTTTTCTTAAACCGGTCTTTACTGCGCGTCAGCTTAATGTCGTAGTTGCTGTAAAGGAACAGGGCAAACAGGATGCCGATGGCTGCCCCATGGCTGGCCAAGCCACCTTCCCATATTTTGAGTATGTCAATGGGGTGAGCCAGGTAGCGGGCAGGTTCATAAAAAAAGACATGCCCCAGGCGGGCGCCGATGATAGTAGCGATCACCATAAAGATGGTCAGGGTTTCTACGTCCTGTTCCTGGTGTCCTTCTTTACGGAAAATATAAAACAGAACCTGTTGGGAAAGCAAAAAGCCCAGGGCAAACAATAATCCGTACCAACGGATGGTCAAGCCCCACACATGAAACAAGTCGGGGTCTGCTGCCCACACGATATAACTCAAATGATGCATAATTACCATGAATGTATAAGGGGGCAAAGATACATTTTTTCCGGAAAGGTGTTACAGTACTATAGGAAGTGTTTATTGAACCACAAAGGCTACACTTCATGAGAAACAGTATTTGGAAACACCAGCCACAGCATCGCAGACCGGAGGTCTTCTATTAACTCACACGAGCGTGGAGGCTCGCGCGAACTGTAATTTTTATTTCTAACAAGCTCGCGCGAGCCTCCAGGCTCGTGTGGTTTATTAACAGGCTTCCAGCCGTCTGTATGAAAAGCCTTGAGGAAAGAAGAATATCAGAAGCCAGCAGGTAGACCCACTGAGCGATTGGGCGCTTCATCACACGTAAACAGTGCCAAAGCTGGTCGGATACAGCACTTTACACTAGCTTTAGGGTCTACTCACCGACCGGCTCAGGGGCATCTCAGGTACTCAAGAATCTTCTGTCCGAATGGTTTCATGGCATAAAACATGCTGAAAGTCTGCTGACCGGCCGGTTATAGCACATGATAAAGACAGAACAGAGTGCGACCCGGTTGGCTATACTACTATTTGGCTGCCAGCGAGTAATCAGACCCCGTGGAAGGTGTAGCTTCGGCAGGCTTTATCCAAAGCAGACGGTGTGGAACGTATACGTGCCGGACTGCTAAGTGTTGTGAAACCGATGGGAATGATTTCTTTTCTGTCAAGCCTACCTCTATTATCTGATCATCTATGTGATAACAAAGTATCCATTTTAGCTTCTTACTCCTGCTAATGAAGGAACCCTATCCTAAAAGAACTCGATAAATACCATCTTTGCAATAAATTGAATTATCTTTACCTTATGCCTACAGTTTTACGTGAACATGGCTTTCGTTTTCATTTTTATCTCAATGACCATTTACCTATGCATGTGCATGTATCTAAAGGCGGAGCAGAAGCGAAAATATTGTTAGAACCAGCCGTACAGGTTACCAAAAATATTGGCTTTAAGCCTCAGGAAATCAAACGGATAGTAGAAATCGTAAAGGCTAACCATAAGTACTTAATCCAGCAATGGCATGAAACCTACAATTAGTAAAAAGACACAAGCCTATTTAGCTTCATTGGACAAGAAAGATCCTAATCAGGCAGATTATTATTATGGGGAAATGGATGCGATTGACAGGCTGATTTACAAAGACGGGCTGCGCATTAAAGCATTACATTTTCACAAAGACTTAGACTTGCTGCTCATCATATTAAATAATGGTAAGGTATTGCAGCGGACCCTCTCTTTTTCCAAACGTTTACATCAGGCTACCCCGGAGCAGTTACATCATTATGAGTTTATCGGAGAAGGAACTGGTATCCATTGGCCGGATGTAGATGAAGACCTGAGTTTGCGGGGTTTTTTAGAAGAGGAGTTATTCCACATGGCCAAGCCTTTGAATATTGCTTCCTAAACCGACACTGCTGATTTCCTGGATTTCTGACCTTTCTGCCGTTGATCTTTTCCATCATGACCCTTTTCTACAAACTCATTGTATCTGCGGTAAATGGCAATCCCTAAGCCTAACACCATCAGCAACGTCCCGATCCAGAGGATGTTGATCCAGGGCTTTTCGATGGCCTTCAGGATGATATAGTCCTTCTGGGTCGTCTCTACATTCAGGGTGAAAGAGTTTTTGTCGGGATTGATGTTGGTCAGTTCTATCCTCATCCCTAATTCATCCAAAGTGAAAGGCACCCGCCCTGCCATCCGGTCGCGGATCAGGTAGATGGGGGAGAGCATATGTTCTTCGGTCTCGCCGAATACTTTGATCTGGGCTTTTACGGCCAGGTCGTTGGCTTCCAGCGTCACGCCTTCTACCTGGTTGACGCGCTCTACCCCCTGCAATACAGCTACGTAGTCGTTGAGGAAGAAGCGTTCGCCCATTTTCACCTCCATCTCTTCGGGCTCGCTCCATTCTTTTTCTTCTTCGTTGACAATGGCCGAAACGTGTACATACAAATCCTTTTTCAGGGTTTTGTGAATATCCGGGGAAGCGATCAGTCCCATGTTAGGATTCACCTGCGAGCGGGGATACATGGTAAACTGGCTACCATCCTGCTTTTTCGTAAACTGGACTTCATGATACGTATTCTCTGCATACAGTTCGAGCGAATCGCCCGCACGGAAATATTGCTTGCCATTGGTAGAAAAGTCCTCCCTTGCCACGGCTATGTGTTCATCTTCAGTAGGGCGCAACAGTTTTCTGTCTACGTAGACGGGTACCCCTTTAACTTCTTTGCGCTGCCCTTTATAGGTAAGCGTGTAGTCTTTGATCTCGCGGGGGTCGTTGAGCCACAGCACCATATTTTCCAGATTATCCTGCTCGGGCGCATCTTTAAAGAGCAGCAAGCCGGAATTGTTCAGAGAAATAACGTTGGAATACCCTGACGAAAACAAGATACCTAGCAAGATCATGGCAATGCCAATATGCGCCACAGAGCCACCGATGAGCTTGAATTTGACTTTGGACAACCGGATCAGAATAGTAGCATTGGCTACCACCGCATACACAGAAACGGTAAGCAACACAATGTAAGCAGGCTCCGTTACTTTGCCCATCAGTATAGCCACCGCGCTGAGCAGTAGTGTAATGATGAGGGGAACGGACAAAGCTTCGCGGAGCTTTTCCTTATCCATTTTCTGCCAGAAAACGAACTGCCCCGTACCGGACAATACCGCCACCGCTACGGCAAACCATAGCTGAAACTTGGTGTAAAAGGCTACCTGGTCGGCAGGTGGTGCTACGTTGGACACGCCGCCAAAGATTTCCACAATAGCGTTGTACACAGGAATAGAGGTAGGTACCAACACCTGGAAGCCCATCAGGCACAGCACCGTCGCCCCGACGAATATCCAGAACTCACGGCTATAGGCGGAAGCTTCTTTCTCCGATGTAGGCATCTCGTTCCACCGGACGGCTGCCAGCGCGATTGCGCCTGCCGTAAAAAACAGCATATAGATCAGCAACTGCCCGGACATGCCCAGATCGGTAAAGGCATGGACAGAAGCATCACCCAGAATGCCGCTGCGCGTCAGAAAGGTACTGTACAAGATCAACACAAAGGTAGCGATCACCAGCACCACAGAAGTCTTCAAAGCAGTTCGGTTGTTTTTGAAGACCACCAGGGTATGGATACTGGCGATCAGCACCAGCCAGGGCACGTAGACGGCATTTTCTACCGGGTCCCAGTTCCAGTAGCCGCCAAAGTTCAGGGTTTCGTACGCCCAGTAAGCGCCCATCATAATGCCGACGCCCAGCACGGCAGCCGAGAACAACGCCCAGGGCAGGGCAGGTTTGACCCAGTTTTCGTACTGTTCTTTCCACAAGCCGGCCATACAGAAGGCAAAAGGAACCAGCGTGGTCGCAAACCCCAGAAACAAAGTGGGCGGGTGAATGACCATCCAGTAGTTTTGCAACAATGGATTCAGTCCGGTGCCATCTTCGGGCACAAAGTTGGGGTTTGTCGCAAATATCGGCGCTTCCATCGCATCACGCAGCAGCAGGAAAGGGGAACTACCAATTTTCAGATCGCCGATCACAATGCCCAGGATCATGGAGGCCAGGAATGCTTGTACCAGAGAGAACACCGCCATCACGGGGGCTTCCCATTGGGTTTTGCGGTTGGTATGGATCAGCACTACACCCAGGATCACATGCCAGA
Source organism: Cytophagales bacterium (assembly GCA_038232695.1). Lineage (GTDB taxonomy): Bacteria > Bacteroidota > Bacteroidia > Cytophagales > Cyclobacteriaceae > JAJNNC01. Next base: position 5,410 of record JBBSNI010000142.1, on the reverse strand, counting down.
AGATCCACAGCAGGAAGCTTCCCTCCTGCCCTTCCCAGAAGCAGGAGATCATATAATACACCGGAAGGTTGCGCGAAGAATGGCTCCAGGCGTAGTGGTATTCAAAGTAATGGTTGTATATGATATAAAACAGGCTGAAAACCACACCCAAGACCAGTGCGCCGTGCACATAAAAAGCATTGCGGGCATACCGCTTCCACGACTGGGCTGCCAGGTCTGTGGCATACGAAGCCTGCATATAGGCAAAGGCAGCCACCAGCGAGGCGATGAAGGAAGCGACGACAAAGAAGTGTCCGGCATTGCCGATGAACGTATGAACCATGAGTTACTTGGCTATTGGTTGGTACTTATTTCCTGCTGAATCTCACGCACTTGCTTTACAGAAACCTGCGCATAAGTGGCTATTTTTTCCAAAGACAAAAAACCATCTTTGAGCATAGCGATAATGGTTGCTCTTTTGGTTTGCTGTTCTCCTTGTGCTTTACCTCTTAGGTAAATCCCATCGGTTTCAATATCAAATTCAATAGGCATACTTTCTATTTGATTAGTGGTTTCTGTTTCTAAATTACGAAGTTTTGCTATAACCATCAACTGGCGTATATAGCGTTGTAACTTGGTTTTATTTTTACTGATAGTAGCCAAACGAGCTAGTATTTTAGCAACAACCTGTTCGGAGGGTTCGTTCTTGAAATTCCCTAAAATAGCCAGTATGATTTCTTCAGGTATTTTTGAGTCCAACAGATTGCTATAATCATAGCGATGAATGTCAATCAGCGTGTACTGAAAGTTGTTATCGTCGCCCTTAATGAAATCAACGATCTTTGTTTTCATAGAGGCAGGTTTCAATCCCAGATAAATCACAAACTGCCGGACAGGCAGGCGGTGTCTTTCCTGCAACAAGGCGCGATACGTTTGCATCCGCAGCACCATTCTGGATTCATTCCTACTTTGGTACTCTATATGCAAAATGTATTTTTTATTCTGATCATCTGTAACCTTTCTGGTAAAGTCAGGTTTGCGCTCAACGGTTAATTGCAGATCATCGGGAATTTCTTCTATCACTTTCAGATGTATACCCAGCAATCTGTCAGCCAGCGGCAAGATAACAGACTCTATGTTTTCTTTGATAATCCTATCATACTCATTGCCCATGTTCTACCCTATTTCCTTCTCCTGGTATTTGGAAGGGCACTTCATCAGAATCTCATCGGCTACAAAAATGTTGTCATGATAGCTGCCAATGACCACGACCTGTTCGGAACGGGTAAAGTCGGCTGGCATGGGTTCCTGGTAGTAGACTTTCTGCTCCTGCTGGTTTTTGTCCAGCATCACAAAAGAGAAAGAAAGCTTGTTCTGGGAAGGCTCCAACCCTACAATCTCGCCTTCGGTAGTTTTCTTGAGGGCGCCTACCACATGCACTTTCTTATCCTGCCCCCCGTCTGCCAGGGTGCGGGCTTCTTTGAAAGAGACATACACGCTGGCATCTCCGGCGGTAGCTACGATGATCGTCACGCAGACAGCAATGATGAGGAGGGCAAACAGATGAGACTTTTTCATGGCTTTTTATTTGTGTCTTGCAAAACTATGGACTGATCTCTGAAAAACAGTAATCAAAAGCTTTTAATTTCCCAAAAAGGCTATTCTTCACGAATATCCAGCTCTTTTTCCAGCCGGCTTACTTTTTTATCTATGCTGATGACGTAAACGATGAAACCTCCAAAAATCAGCAGAATCACCCCGACTACGACATAGATTTTCCCGTCCTGCCGGAAAGTATCGGCCATTTCCGGTTCGGCAACATTATCTTTCTGTATCTGCTGAGCGCTCGAGGGGTCGGGGCTCAGGCTGAGCAGCAGAGAAAGCATTAGCACGGACATCATTTTCTTCCAGTTCATACAGTTTGTGTTTAATGATTTTTGTACGGATCATCAGGCTTGCCAGCCAGCCGCCCAGCAGGGTCCAGCCTACTACGGCGGGGTAAAACACCATCCTCAGGTTGCTGTCCAGGTCATAAGCGTTGAAGCCTGGGTTGCCCCCGTTGCCAGGATGCAGCGAATCGGTCAGGCGGGGCAGGATAAACAACAAGGGGATCAGCGCGGCAAAAGCGAAGATATTGTAGACAGCGCTGATCTTAGCCCGCTGCTGTTCGTCTTCCAGAGAGTTGCGCAATATGAAATACGCAAAGTAGATGAGCAGGGCAATGGCAGCCCCATTTTGCTTAGGATCGCCGCTCCAGGGCGAGCCCCAGGTGAAGTTAGCCCACAGCGCGCCGCTCAGGATGCCCAGCATACCGAACACCACGCCTGCATGGGCAAACGCTACCGTGTACATATCATACACCGCCTTCGGCTTGTTCAAGTATCTGATGGCATACACGACGGAAAAGGTAAGCAGAATGATCATGCCAAACCACATGGGCACGTGGAAATGCAACACCCGGATGGTTTCGTTCAGGATAGCAAGGCGGGGCACCTCTGCCAGCAGTCCGGCGATGATCGTATAGACCAGCAGAACGATTGTCAGTATCTTCCACCAGCGCCTTTTAAATAACTTGTCCACAGTAGGTAGGTTGGTTTGTGTTTTGAACAAAAATAAGCCATAATAAGTTAGCTACGCCACAAAAAAGGAAACAAAATGTAAGCGACCGTGCCGACCATCACATTGACCGCCAGCAAGACCAGCACTTCATCATAGCTCACGGAGACGGCCAGCCCATCGATGGCATTTTTAGAAACTCTGATAACCATCAGTAGGATAGGCACCATCACCGGAAAGCCCAGGATGGCCATAAGCGAGCTGCTGTTGCTGGCTTTGGAAGCAATGCCGGAGATCATGGTCAGCGTTACCGAAAAACCACCCGCACCCAGCAGCAGATTGCCACCGAAAAGCCAGAGGTTTTGCACGGGATTGCCCAGCACTATGGCATAAAAGACAAAACAGATCATGGCCAGCAGCAGCATCAGCAGCAGGTTATAGAGCATCTTGGACAGGATCACAGCTTGCGGACTGGTCAGGGTATAATAATAAATCTGCCTGCCGTACCTTTCCTGCAAAAAGCTTTTGGAAATAGCATTGAAGGCGACGAAAAGCATGATGATCCAGAACAGCGCATTCCAGGTGACGACATTAAGCTGTCCTTGTTGCAGGTTGAAGCTGAGATAACAGATAAATACCGCGCTCACCACATAGAGCAAAATCCCGTTGAGGGCATAGCGTTGCCTCCACTCCAGGATCATTTCTTTTTTCAGCAGCCACTTGATTTCATGTAAAAGCATAGAAAGGAAGACCGGAGACCGGAAGTCGGAAGCTATTTTTCCGGTTTTCTGTCTCCGGTCTCCATATACGTTTTTTTTGTTATACTTGCAGTCAGAACGACGGTCGCGCGAATCTACGGGCTTAGCCGTTGATATATGCTATTGGTCACTTTTTTTTTGTATTTATGAAAGGAATTATTTTAGCCGGTGGGTCCGGTACGCGCCTGCATCCGCTCACTCTTGCTGTCAGTAAGCAACTCATGCCGGTGTATGAGAAGCCTATGATCTATTATCCGCTGTCTATTCTGATGATGTCCGGCATCCGGGAGATTCTCATCATTTCTACGCCGCACGATATGCCGCTTTTCCAGAAACTCTTAGGCGACGGGCAGTCGCTGGGTTGTAATTTTCAGTACGCTGTGCAGGAAAAGCCAGAAGGATTGGCGCAGGCTTTTACTATTGGCAGCACCTTTATTGGTCAGGAAAAAGTAGCCCTGATCCTGGGCGACAATATCTTTCATGGCAGCGAACTGGACAAACAGCTACAAAACAATGCCAACCCCGACGGTGGTATTGTCTATGCCTACCACGTCAACGACCCGCAACGGTACGGCGTAGTAGAGTTTGACAAAAACCAGAAGGTTATTTCCATTGAAGAAAAACCTGAAAAACCCAAGTCCAGCTATGCCATTCCCGGACTGTATTTTTACGACAACCAGGTGGTAGACATTGCCCGCAGCCTCAAGCCCAGCCCCCGCGGCGAATACGAGATCACCGACGTGAATAAGGCTTACTTAAAAATGGGTAAGCTACAGGTCAGTATCATGAGCCGGGGCACCGCCTGGCTGGACACCGGCACGTTTGACTCGCTCATGCAGGCCGGTAACTTCGTGCAGGTCATCGAGCACCGCCAGGGGCAAAAGATAGGCTGCATTGAGGAAGTAGCTTACCGTATGGGCTATATCGATGCCAAACAGGTAGACCAATTGGCCAGGAAACAACTCAAAAGCGGCTACGGAGAATATCTCCTCAAGCTCATTGACCCGGAAGTAGTTTAGGAAAGGTATGAGGTATGAATGTAACTCTTACTTCTTACTTCTTACTTCCTACTTCCTACTTCCTACTTCCTACATCTTAATTCCTACTTCCTACATCTTACTTCTTACTTCCTACTTCCTACTTCCACACCGCTTCCATGACTTCCCGGGCGGCTTGTGTGGCGGGCAAGGTACCTGCGCTTACTTGCTGTTCTATAGCAGGCAATAGCTTCCTGATCTTTTCCTGCGCCAGAAAGTGATGCTCCAGCAAATAATGCAGCATACTGCGAAACCAGTGCAGGTTTTGTTTTTTGCGGTTTTCAGCAAAGTAGCCATTGGCTTGTGTCGTCTTTTTATAATCTTCTACAAACTGCCAGACTTCCGCCACACCTTCCTGCCGGAGCGACGAACACAGAAAAACCTGCGGGTCTACCTGGCTTTCGGGGGGGACAAACAGATGCAGGGCGTGCTGAAAATCCTGCCGGGCTTTTTCGGCAGCTTTTATATTGTCGCCATCGGCTTTGTTGACGACCAGGGCATCGGCCATCTCCATGATGCCTTTTTTTATTCCTTGCAGTTCGTCGCCCGCACCGGAGAGCATCAGCAGCAGAAAAAAATCTACCATATGCCGTACTTCGGTCTCTGACTGCCCTACGCCTACCGTTTCTACAAAAATGATCTGAAATCCGGCCGCTTCGCAGAGCAGCATGGTTTCGCGGGTTTTGCGTGCCGTACCGCCAAGATAAGCGCCTGCCGGGGAAGGGCGGATAAATGCCCGTGGGTCTTGCGAAAGCTGTGTCATTCTGGTTTTATCGCCCAGTATGCTGCCGCCGGAGCGGGCGCTGCTGGGGTCTACCGTCAGCACCGCTAACCTGATTTCCTGATGGGTAAGGTAGCTGCCCAATGCTTCTATAAAGGTACTTTTACCGACGCCGGGTACGCCGGTGATCCCAACACGCAGGGAGCCTCCGGTATGAGGCATCAACTGTTCCAGCAGTTTGGCGGCATGAGTAGCATCCTCCGGCAAACGGCTTTCTACCAGGGTGATGGCCCGGCTCAACACGAAGCGGTTGCCGCTCAAAATGCCCTGCTTGTATTCATCTATAGAAAGACGCTGCT
>JBBSNI010000141.1:0-12186 GCA_038232695.1 Cytophagales bacterium | reverse complement strand
CGAAAGTATTTGATTCTGTCAACTTTTTTGCCTCCCTGGATATTCCGCCCTTTGTCATAGAAGACAACGAGACGGTAGACGGGCTGATCCAGGAAATCCTCAAAGAGAACAACTCCGACACGCCGGGCAAAGACAGGATCATCAAGCTCAGCACCGAAAGAATGGTCATAGAGATTATACGGCATATCTTGGAGAACCGAATGTTTGTAGAGCAGTTAGCTACCAACAGCACCTACTTCAAAGACCCGCGCCTGATTGACATTTTTGCCTATATCAAAGAACATATCGGTGGAGACCTTTCTAATAAAGTACTGGCAGGCGTTGCCAACGTTTCGGAAGATTATGTGGGGCAGTATTTCAAGATGCTGACGGGCATCAATCCCCAGGATTATATAGAATACCAGCGTATGGAGCAAGCGGTCAACCTGCTGCGTACCACCAAAAAAAGCATCAGGGAAATTGGCAAAGAGGTAGGCTACAAAGATACAGCTTATTTCTGCCGCCGTTTCAAAATGATGTTTGGCATTCCGGCCGGCAAGATGCGCCGCAGAGAATCCCTGATGAATATTTGATCGTCTCTTTTACGCACTACATGACGAAAACCCGGAGGCCAACCTCCGGGTTTATTTTTTCGATCATGGCAGATTACTGACGCATAGATTATTCTACGAAGCGTGTGCAATCCCGAACTTGTTTATTGACAATACTCTTTCGAAGCCTGCCTGCTTTTTTCGTCCTGTTCACCGGCTTTTTGCCAGGTTTGGCAAGCTTCTTTGGGCTGCCCTGCCTGCCGGTAGGCCTGCCCCAGGTAAAAGTAGGCGTCTTCGGTACGCTCGCTCAAGTCAAGGGCTTGGCGGAGTACCCTGATCGCCTCTTCAGGCTGGCTGGTTTTCAAATAATAGATGCCTTTGTTGCGGTAAGCCAGACTGTTGGCAGGGTCCAGGCGCAGGCTCTGGTTGATATCTTCCCGGGCTGGCTCCCACTGGCCGGTTTGCAGGCAATAATACCCCCGGTTGTTGAGAAAGTAAGGTTGATATGGCGACAGTTTCAGCGCCTGGTTGAAAGACTGCAAAGCCAAGTCGTACTGTTGCTGCTCTAAGTAGACCAAACCCAATACATTGTGGGCATTTGCTTCTTGTTTATCTAATTGTAAAGCTTTTTGAATGTCTTGTGTTGCCTGTACATAGTTTTTCTGATAGTAATACAGGGTTGCCCGGTTGACATAAGCTTCCGGGTTATCAGAATGGAGCGCAATAGCCTGGGTCATGGCTGCTATTCCAGCTTCATATTTTCCAAGTTCGGATAAGGCAATGCCTTGGGTAAAATACACATAAGCAGAGTCCGGGTAATACTTTTGTACCGTGTCCAGGTCTGCCAGGCTTTTTTCGTATTGCCTGAGTTGGTAGTAAGCGTTGGCACGGTTGAAATAAGCATCGGTGTACACCGGCCGGCTTTGGATGGCCAGCGTATAGTCCTGCAGGGCTTCCGGGTATTGCCCGCTTTCGTAGTAAGCAATCCCGCGGTTGTTGTAAGCGTCGGCAAAGGAAGGGTCTTCCCGGATAGCTTCGTGGTAATACCGGATAGCTTCACGGTACTCTTTTTCTTCAAGCTTGATGTTGCCTTTGAGCAGAAAAGCATCGCGCTCCTGGTTTTCTCCCGGTCGGCAAGATGCCGCCAGCAGGGAAAAGATCAATAAAAACGATAGCGGCTGTCTCATAAAACACTGGCGAAGATAAACGTTGAAACGTTAAACTACCTGTACAAGCTGTTGTTTTTCTTCGGTGCGTCTCTGCCGGGTCGTTAGCGATCGTCAGTGAGTACGATCTTCCGGAAAAAACGACCGTAACGGTTCTCTATCCGTAGCAGATAAATCCCTCCGGAGAAAGGATCATCACCATTTTCTAACAGATCGATCATCAGGGGCGAAGCCTGGTAGAGGTAGGGGCGGCTAAACAACACTTTACCCTGCAAAGAGACCAGGCTAAGGGTGAGGTTTTCGTACAGCCAGTTTGTATTCTTTAGCGTGATCCTGCCCGTAGACGGGTTGGGATAGACGATCAGGGTCGCATTCATCCGTTCGGTTTCCGTAGCGGTTACGTTTTGTACCACCAGCGTCTTCTCGATCGTGTTGACACAACCGGCAGCGGTGCGGGCGACCAGCCGGATGTCATATACCCCTGCCGAATCAAACTGTTGAACAAAGCTCATGGGCCGGGTGACCAGTTGCCCGTTGCCCAGATCCCAGTTCCAGCTTACCTGCCGGGGGTCTGAATCATCCAGGGTAAAGGCCTTCAGCGTGACTTCATCCTCTTCTGATAGGTACAAAGTGTCGGCAGAAAGGCTGAAGTCGGCAAAGCGGCTGATCAACACAGTTACGGCGGCTGGCTCGCTTTCTTTTAGCCCGTCCATGCGGGTCACATAATAGGTATGACTTCCTTTTTGTTGACTAACCCTAAGCGTTTTACCCTTATAAAGCAAGGTATCCAGGGAAGCGTCCTGATAAAAGTAGAAAGTTTCCCCCTCCAGAGGGCTGATCACCGCCTGTTCGTCCTGACAGATATAGTCAACTGCAAAAGCAGGCTTGGGAGCCGCAACAGGCGTAAGTGTGCGGGTAGTATCAAAAGTGCAGACTGTATTTTCATGCACCAGAGTATAGTTCAGGCGGATGGTAAACGGACGCCCTTTCTGCTGTTGTTTAGAAAAATTATACTGAATGTTTTCTCCTTCGCCTATCAGCGTATCACCAGCGTACCAGCGGACTGAAGATACGCCTGTCAGATCGCCGATGGCTTCCAGTAGCAGGCTATATTTGGTAGATAAATCCAGCGTGTCCAGGGCATAAGTAATATCCAACAAAGGCTGAGTGACCCGGACAGTGATCGTTTCCGGCAGGCTCTCATAAACAGAGGCAGCATTGACAACATAAAAAACCGTATCCTTGTAAAGGAAGTCTGTAGTATAGCGGTCGCCTTCATAGACAAGCTGCCTGAGGGAATCATCTTTGTAGACTTTGATCGTATCTGTGTTGTAAGCCTCAAGGACTGCTTGCGTGCCGAAGCAAATTTGCTGTCCGGCCAGCGCAGGCGCAGGTGCCCGTTTGATGACCGTCAGGGTGCGGGTAAACGTATGCTGACAACCTGCAGCGCTAAACACCTGCAAGGTGATGGTGTAGGTGCTGTCCTTGTCATACCGGGCTTGCGGGTGCTGCTGGGTACTCTGATACCCGTTTCCAAAGTCCCACTGCCAGGTAGTAGCCAACAGGCTTTCGTTCTTCAAATCTATCTCATAGATACCTTCATCATCTATAAAGAGGGTATCGTTTCTCAGCCCGGCGTTGGTAGAGGTATCAAACGAAAAAGCAGCGACAGGCGCTGAAATGAGTACATCTACGCGGCTCATGCTGCTTTCGTAGCCCTGGTTGATACGGGTAAAGTACAGGGTGGTATCTTCGGCAACAGGTCCGGTGGTAAAACGGCTGCCTTCTGACAATAGCACGGAACCGAATGGGTCTTGGTAGAACCGGAAACCCTCTCCTTCCGGTGCGATCGTGACGGTACTATCCTGGCAGGTATACAGCGTTTCTGATAGGGCGGGGCGCGCCAGGTAATCGGTATACCGGCGTTGGGCGGCTGCCACTGCCTGCTGTATTGCTTTCAGGTCAGCACCGGCTACCAGCACGAAAGCATAGGTTTGTGTTTGGTATAAAGAATCAGTTATGCCTCCTACCATATACGCTACATCGTTGCCCGCTCCCTTCACACCAGCGTTCTGCTTTCCGGGTTTTTCAGTCAGGAACCGGTAGCGTTCCTCATCCGTGAAGATATTACCTGTCTCCGATGCGTTCCCATTCAGACTTCCAATGTCTATGGCATGGTAGGCAGATGTTTGCGCTGTGAGCAAAGCCACGCCAGCATACAGGTTATCAGTGTAAACATAGCCGAGGCGGTGAGAGGCGTCCCAAGCTGCCCTATTGGCTACTCCATCGCCCAGGTTCCAGTCGGCAAAGAGCCCCAGGTGTAGTCCGGTGAGCGTATCTGTTACCTGCCTGCTTAGCCGGTATTGCGCGATCAGGAAAGGATCGGCGGTTTCCAGCGTATCTGCCAGCCAGGTTTGTTCTATCTGCAACCCCAAAGGATGCGTCGCTTTATCATCTGAAAAGACAGACCTGGCTTCCAGCCCGGTCACTTCGGGCGGATAAAAACGGATGTTTTGCAAAGCGCTGAAATCTTGGCTACGGGTCCCATTAGCAAAATCCTGTACCACATTATCCGATACGCTATCGGCACCGGAGGCAATGACCAATCCCATGTGTTTGGCGATTGGTACACCCTCAAACAGCAAGCCTGTGCCACCGGGGAGGGCGTTAGGATCGTAAGCCATGTCCCCATTGCTACCCAGGGTCAGCTTCATACTGCCGTTGTCCAGCACCAGGTGACCGGGGGAGGAAGTTATCGTGAAATACTGGTAGTCCGTATAGCGGCTGTCTGCATACCCCAGCCTGAAGGTGAGCTTCTCATCAGCCGGAAGGTCTGTGTGCAGATAGAGCCGGAACGGACTTTCGCTGTTGCCAACCGTTTGCAGAGAATCTATGGCGCCCGGACGAAAAACAGAATCCAGCAGGGTCACATATTGAGAGGACGTAGTCAGGGTGATGATAGCATCAGCAGAGGCAGAGGCAAAATAGTTGGTAAAATTCATGCGGATGCGCAGCGTATCGCCACCGTAAGCATAGGCGCCTAACCAGTTCCGAAACGAAAAAGAAGTCATACGAAGCGCTGGTGTGGTAAGCGGTAGCAAGGCTTTTTGCATATTCAAGCGTCCGTAGCCTAATTGCTCTTTATAGTTCTTGTTGTCACCTACCGCCTCTGTGTTGTCGGCGCTCAGGCGAAGTTTTTCCATCACCTGCAAGGCGCTAAGCTTAGGGTATTTGGCCCGAACAAGCGCTGCTGCGCCCGCTACCAGGGGAGCAGACATAGATGAGCCGGAACTGTAGCGGTAGTTATCATCGTTGGTGGTCGTAAAGTTATTGCCACCTGGGGCTGTCAAGTCTACCAGGTAGTTGTAGGTAGTCTGGTTGAGTTTGTTGTCTTTAGCATCGGAAACGGCTACCGACACCACGTTGTCATAAGAGGCGGGATAAAAATCTTCTGCTTTGCCGCTGTTTCCGGCAGCCGCTATGACTACCGCATCCTTTTCCAATACGGCATAGTTGATCACATCCTGCGCAAAGGCAGAATAAGCCTTGGCTAATCCCCAAGACAGGTTGATGACTTTGCACCCGCGGTCGGCTGCATAGGCGATAGCTTCGTATCCTTTCCAAAAGGTATTATCCGCCGAGCGGAATACTTTGACGGGCATATAGGAAGTGTGAAATCCGGCGCCTGCCATTCCTTTGCCATTGTCAGCGGTAGCGGCGGCTATACCGGTCACGGTGGTGCCGTGCGGGTCTTTGTCAGCGGTAGGGTCGTTGTCATTGTCGGCCATGTCCCAGCCCAGGTAGTTGTCTATATAGCCATCCTGGTCGTCGTCTTTACCGTTCAGGGGGTCTTTGGGCTGATACTTTAGGTTGTCAGTCAGGTCTTCGTGCCCCAGTCCTACGCCTGTATCGAGGATGCCTATGATAATACTGGAATCTCCTTTTTCTATTTCCCAGGCTTCATAAGCTTTCACCGTAGCCAGGTAATCCTGTTTACCGGAGCCCGGTTTGGCTTCCGGGTCGTTGGGCACATACCCCAGCGGTTGCATCAGGTAATAAGGCTCGGCATAAACCACGGCTTCTTCACCGAGCAGTTGATTGATCGTCTGAACGACAGAAGCACCCGGCGATACCTGTATCTTGTAGATATGTGATAAAGCATTTTGAGCAGCGGTACTGTGCGCCTGTATCATAGGGGGCGCAGGAAAAGCCGGACGGATGTCTTTTGATTTTGTTATTGTCCGGATCTTATCCAGCACCGCCACCGGGGTAGCTACCGTTCTCTGACCCGGCGCCGGATCATCGGCTCTGATTTTAACAATGATAACATCTTTGACATAGTCGCCTTCCCGGATGCCATCAGGCAGCCTGAAACTACGGGTAGTCTGTCCTTTGGCATGGTCCGGGCTAAGACCCGAAAAGACCATCCACCCTAACAAGACATACATAAATTTCTTCGCTGACATACAGGCGGGCGCATTTAAAAAGTCTTACAGAATCCGGCGAAGGTAAAAACAATACCCTGAGCAAAGCATGCTAAAACCCAACAAATATTACATGCCTTGGCAGTAAAAGGGGAACCTGCTTCGCCTTTGTGTCTGCTTACCTGCTGCGTAGATCAGGGGAAAATGCCTCTGTCTATATAAGCCGTAGCAATTTTGTTGACGGATGTGACAAAGCAGGCGGTGCGAAGGTCAGGAATATCTTCCCGCAACATGACTTCGCGTACGCCATGATAGGCTGTAACCATCGTTTCTTCCAGACCGGAGTTGACAATATCCATCTCGCTGGGTCCTTTGACCAGGCGTTGCCGGTGTACATCGGAGATTTGGTGCCCGGTTGCTTCCTCTACCGCCTTGACCATGTTGGTGTTGGTCAGTTCTTCGTACCTTCTGTCCATACGCCCGAAGGAGACATGCGAGAGGTTTTTGAGCCACTCAAAGTAAGAAACCGTCACACCGCCTGCATTCAGATAGAGGTCAGGAATGATCATCACGCCTTTTTCCCGCAAGATGTCCTCTGCCTGGCTGGTTACCGGCCCGTTGGCGCCTTCTCCGATGATCTTGGCTTTGATGCGGGGCGCATTGTCAGCCGTGATCTGTTGCTCGAGGGCGGCAGGCACCAGGATGTCGCATTCATACTCGAGCAACTCCTGACCATTCTCAATATCTTTAGCATTTTTATAGCCTAATACCGTGTCAGTCTGGTCCATTTGCTGGCGCGCCTCGTCTACATCCAGCCCCTGGGGATCATAAATGCCACCGTTATATTCGGCGATGCCAACGATCAATGCGCCACCTTCCTGCAGATACTTGGCAGCATGGTATCCTACATTACCCAACCCTTGTACAATGACTTTTTTGCCTTCCAGACCGGGGGAGAGCCCCAGCTTCTTCATGTCTTCGGCTACATCGACTGCTTCCCGCAAGCCAAAATAAACACCGCGCCCGGTCGCTTCCGTGCGTCCGCGGATGCCATGCAGCGAAACCGGCTTGCCCGTAACACAACCGATAGAGTTGATCTCATCGGGACGGAACGTATTGTAGGTATCGGCGATCCAGGCCATTTCGCGGGCCCCTGTACCATAGTCGGGAGCCGGTACATCCAGGGCAGGGCTGATAAAGTTCTTCTTGATGAGTTCGGCAGTATAGCGGCGGGTGATAGCTTCCAGCACATCTTCACTGTAATCCCTATTATTGATCTGAACGCCTCCTTTAGCGCCCCCAAAAGGTACATCTACCAGGGCGCATTTGAAAGTCATCAGCGCAGCCAGCGCTTTTACCTCGTCCTCGGTCACCTGCTCGCTGTAGCGGATACCTCCTTTGACCGGCAGGCGGTGGTGGGAGTGCTGCACCCGGTATCCTGTAATGACCTTATAGCCTTTATCTTTGTCTTTGATAGGAAATTTAAACTTATAGATGCTGTTGCATAGTTTGATCTGTTCTATCAGCCCGGAGGGATGTTTGGTAAATTTGGCAGCTTCATCTATATAGCTGCACACGTTGTCAAAAAAGCTAAATTCTTTCATAGATTGGGTGTGTTATGGGTTGTTGTATTTAGTTTATACATGCTCTCCTTAAAAATAACGGCTTGTCATAAGCTATGATTTGTCTTCGTACGGAGTTATAACCATCCTTTATCTTTTGAGTTTGTAAAATAAGGTTTTCTTTCTGATCTGATAAGGAAAAACAGCGTATCATTTATAAGTACAAAGCCAGCAAGCAAGATAAGGAAAAATATACCAAGCCCGAACTGCGGAAAAAAATAAAAGACGAGATCATGCAATCAGACAAAGGAGGCAAACCGGGGGAATGGTCGGCCCGCAAAAGCCAATTACTCGTACAGGAATACGAAAAGCAGGGAGGAGGCAACAAGCAAAAAGGATTTATACGAGCAGGCGAAAAAACTGAATATTGAGGGGCGCAGCCAAATGACCAACGCAGCCCTGCAAAAAGCTGTCGATGAAGCCGAGTGATCAGTAAGAATCCTTCGCAGAAGACTTTTCTCTCAAATCGGTCAGGTAGCTCGAGACCAGCACCCGGATCAGTTGTGGCTGCCGCACGTGTCGTTTGCGGTCTTTGGTGATGGCAGAAGATTGGGCAGGGATAAGCGGTTCCATATCACTCACATTTAGTATAAACGCAATATAGATATATATTCTTAAAAAAAGAACAATTATATGCCTATTTTAAGTATTTTTCGATAGTTTACTTCTTTGCTTGCCAAAATATATAACTATTGTAATATAAGTTATGATTTTGCCATTTTGCAACACCAATAGTTTTGTAGTTTCGCCAAAAACAAAAAACCTATGATGACAAAGCGTTTTAAAATTGTAGAATACAGCCAGGCACCCGCTGAAACCAAAAAGGTGTATGACGAAACCATGCAGCAAATGGGTATTCCTTTTGTGCTGAACTGGTTTAAGTGCCAGGGTAATAACCCTGTGTTGCTTCGGGGCAACTGGGAAAAGCTCAAATCCAGTCTTCTGGAAGGCAAGGTTCCTTTCATTCTCAAGCAACTAATCATCTATAACATTTCTCAGAAAAAAGGTTGTCAGTATTGCGCTCATGCCCATGGCCTAATGGCCGATAGCCTGAGCAAAACCCTGAGCGATGAAGAAGGATTCAAAGTCACGGAGCATATGGAAAGCGACCATATCCCTTCCAGCTACAAATCAGCCATTCGGATTACGACCCAGGCCGCCCTGCATCCTGCCAACACCACCGATGAGGATTTCGAGGAGTTGCGCGAGGAAGGGTTTTCGGAAGAAGAGATACAGGAACTGATGGGACTGGCCGACCTGACCAATATGCTCAATACGCTGGCTGACATTTCCGGGATCAAAATAGACAATGAACTGATGGAAGTCCGGTAATTTTCTGCCTGGTTGCCGGACGGTTTGCTTCCCTTGGCGCAAGTTTTTTTAACTTCCGCTAAGGGAAGTTTTTTTGGATATATCGCTTAGTTTTTAGCAATCAGATAAAAGGAGGGCAGCATCAGATCTTTGTTCAATTTACCAGGCTAATCAACCCCTGATACCTCAAACCCAAAATGGAAAATACGGATGCTATTGATAAGTCGCTGCGCCTGCGTTACGAGGCTTTTTCTACGTTTGCTACGGAAGTCAACCGGGCAGATACCTTACACGACGTGGGCAAAGCCATCGCTTCGAGTCTGAAATTCATTGTAGACGCTTTTGCTGCGCGTATTACTTTTTTGCCGGACAGCCTCACCCTCGAGCTGAGCAGGGGGTTGTACCAGCTCTTTCCAAACCACCGGGACAAGCTCTCGGATTTTGAGACACAATGTCTGACAAACAATCTGCCGGTAGCACTGACAAGCGATGAGATCAGACAAAACTTAGATTTTCAGGAAAGTATCTTTTACCATCCCAAGATCACCTATCTTTTTGCCTTGCCTGTCAGGCTTTCGGGCGGGCAGCAACTGATCCTTTTGATCGCCCATCGCAACGCTTTGCCTTTTTCAGAAATTGATTTCCGCTTTCTGAGGCTCTTCTGCGATGTGCTCACGACTAAAATCTCACAGCTTCTGCTAGCAGAAAAAATAGCCGTCAAAAACCTGGCGTTGGAAGAAGCCAACCAGTCGCTGCTGCGCCTCAACCGTCAGGTGAAAAAGCTAAACGCCAGCCTGGAAAAGAAGGTGGACGAACGAACTCACAAACTTGCAGAAGCGCACCAAGAACTCAACACTCTGTTTTACCGCACCTCACACGACTTTCGCCGGCCGCTGACGTCTATGTTAGGGCTGGTCAACCTTTTGGAGATAAGCCAGCATCCGGAGGAGGTAGTGCTGCTGCGTCAGTTACTAAGAAAATCCATCGCAGAACTGGACAATATGTTGCACAAGCTTCAAAGTATTAGCGTATACGAAGAAGGAATGCAGGCAGAGGCGATACACTTCCCGGAGATGCTGGCGTCTTTAGCGCAAAAGTTTGTGACTTTGTTTGAAGAAGAAAACATCCATTTTTCGTACGAGGCAACACTACAGCAAACCTTTTTCTCCTATCCTATCCTGATCAGCACCCTATTAGAAAACTTGCTGGAGAATGCTATTCAATACAGAAGCATGGCGGCGCCTTTTGTCAGGATTGATATTCAGCGCAAAAAGCAGAAGCTTGTGGTGGAGGGCAGCGACAACGGGGAAGGCATTCCAGACCATTTACAAGATAAAATTTTTGATATGTACTTCCGTGCCAGCGAGCGGGCGCAGGGCAACGGTTTAGGCTTGTACATCGTCAAAAAGCTGCTGGAAAAACTACAGGGCACGGTATCGGTAGAAAGTAGAGTCCATGCAGGCACTACTTTCAGGTTGACCATACCAGGCACTTTCAAACGCATTAGCCCGGCTGAAAAACCCGGACAGAAAAACACCGTACTGCTACCCTGATCTTTTTAGGCTGCCTCTATTTCCTGTAGGTCAAAGTCGTCTGACCTGCCGTATTTGATCAGCTCGCTCAGGCGGTAGACATCCAGCGAGGTCAAATCTTTCACCCTGAAATCCGCATCGGTCAGCCGCTCAACGACCTCGAAGGTGAATGTTTCCCCGTAGTTTTGCAGGTAATATTTTTTGCCTATACGCAGCGTATCAAAAGACAAAGCCATTACGGAAACTTAGGGTACTTACTAAAATCCGGCTTGCGCTTTTCCATGAAGGCATTTTTACCTTCTTTGGCTTCTTCTGTCAGGTAATAGAGCAGCGTAGCATTGCCTGCCAGTTCCTGAATGCCTGCCTGTCCGTCCAGTTCGGCGTTGAAAGAGGCTTTCAGCATACGCAGCGCCAGCGGACTTTTATCCATGATCTTCCGGCACCAGTTCACATACGTTTCTTCCAATTGATCTAAGGGAACTACTTTGTTAACTAATCCCATTTGCAAGGCTTCCTGTGCATCGTATTGGTCGCAGAGGAACCATATTTCGCGTGCTTTCTTTTGCCCTACGATGCGCGCCAGGTAAGAAGCACCGAAGCCACCATCGAAGCTGCCTACCTTGGGGCCGGTCTGTCCGAAGCGGGCGTTGTCTGCCGCAATGGTCAGGTCGCAAACGACGTGCAGTACATGACCGCCTCCGATGGCCCAGCCTGCTACGGCCGCAATGACGGGTTTGGGAATAGAACGGATTTGTTTTTGCAAATCCAGCACGTTGAGGCGGGGCACTTCGTCTTCTCCTACATAGCCGCCTTCGCCGCGTACGCTCTGGTCGCCGCCGCTGCAAAAGGCTTTACCGCCTTCGCCCGTCAGCACTACGACGCGCACGTCAGGATTTTGGCGGCACAGTTCCATCGCTTCGCTCATTTCCCGGACGGTAAGCGGGGTAAAAGCGTTGTGTACCTGCGGCCGGTTGATGCTGATGCGGGCAATGCCTTCGTAATATTGAAAAAGAATTTCTTTGAAATCTTTGAGGGTTTCCCAGGAATATTTAAGCTCCATCATTTTGGTTGATTAACATTTTATATTGATTAAATAGCTGCGCATTGACCCGGCTATCGGTTGTAATCTCCAGTATCTTCGCCGAGTGCGCAGGTTCATGATAAAAACCAGGTAACGCCTGTTTAAGTTTGCCTGTATCTTTTTCTTTAGTAAGGTCTATGCACTGGTAGGTCATTCCAAAATCCCGTGCCGTGTTTTTGGCTTGCAGGTTTTGCCAGGTTTCAAAGTATTCATCCAGTTCGGGCTGGCGGCTTGGTCCTTCTATCATACGGAAGATGCCCCCGCCGTGGTTGTTGAGCAAAATAATACGGAGGTTAGGCACAGGGTAATTATGCCAGAAAGCGTTGCGGTCGTAGAAGAAAGCCATATCGCCGGTAAGCAGCACGGTGAGCCTGCCGGAAACCAGCGCCGAGCCTACGGCGGTGCTGTTGCTGCCATCGATGCCGCTGGTGCCCCGGTTGGCAAATACTTCCGTAGGTAGCGAGGGTGTTTTTAACCCGGTCAGGTTAGCATAACGTACCACCATGCTGTTGGCCAGATG
>JBBSNI010000140.1:0-12200 GCA_038232695.1 Cytophagales bacterium | reverse complement strand
TCCCACGGGCCCTGCCCAAAACTTACCCACAATCAACAGTTTCAACAATGATAGCAGTGATATTAAATAAATAGTGTAAATTTATAGGACAATCCTCCCTAAAACGGTTTGCTGGGATTCTTATGGCTTTTCATAGCAGCCCTTGTTGGCTGTGGTTTTTATTACACACAGCAGTCATAGCCGTTGGCGATCAATTCCGGTTTGATGATATTTTCAATAGTAGCTAACTGATCTTTGTCTATGGCTTTCCATTTGCTATGATTACCTTTCATGACCTTCTTTTTGGCTTCGTCCATCATCAATTTCTCCGTAGGCAACTGGCAGAAATCAAGAATGCTGACCAGTTCTTCTTCCAGGTTATCCACCAGGTGCTCATAACGGAGCTGATACACCTGCTCATCGGGTATAGCTTTGAAACCTTCACGGGTGGCCTTTACCGATTCCTGCCACTGGATAGCGCAGGTTTCCAGCACAGAGTGGGTGTCTCTTATCTTTTTAATGCCTTCAAAACGTGGCCCCCAGATCATGCCTGTATCAGCATAGAGGCTTCTTAAAAGTACATTTTTTGCAAATTCAAAGGAGTAAAAGGGGAGGTCTATCCAGGGGATTTCTAAAGAAGTGGCCCGTCGTGTCAATGCATTTTTGCTGGGTTTGCCTGTCCACAACCGTTCGGCAGACAGCGCCACATCTCTGCCATCTCTGACAATATGGATGAATAGAGCCTCCGGTAATACCTGGTATACAAAAGGCAGCCTGAAGCAGTTGCTGGGCGTCTTCTCCAAAAACCGCTCTTTTTGTTGTTTCTCTACGTAATCCGAGAATTCATTCCGGATGTATTTCCTGATACCTTTCGTAGCTTCACTGGCTGACCTGATATCATTGTTTGCCAAAGGCTTGCGGTATTTCCAGATATACTTGGGCTCTTCCCAATACGCTATTTTGGAGTGTAAGCCTAAGATGCCTCCTAAAAATGAAGTGCCCGAGCGGGCAGACCCTATCAATATAATTGGTTTGTGCATATGTTTTTTATTGATGAACAAAATCAGGTTTTGGTTTTTTTCCTGTGATCCACTGGTATACTTGTTCTAATTGTTCAGCGGCTTTTACCCACGAGAAGTTTTCTTCTACGAGTTTTCTTCCATGGTGTCCTATTTGCTCAAGTTGTGGGTTTTCCATAGCAAACAAGCTTCTTAATGATTCTTCAAGGCTGTCCACTTCAATGTGGATGGCAGCTTCCCGCTGGTAACCAATGTCTAGGTTACAGGCAGGTGTGATCAGGACAGGAAGCTGGTAAGACCAGGCTTCCAGCACCGCCATAGGCATTCCTTCGCTGTAAGAGGGCAGTATAAAAGCGTCGGCTTGCCTGAAAGCAGCATCCTTCTCCTGGCCAAATTTTGGACCCAGGTAGTGAATCGTATCCATGTGGCTGATCTGTTCCTGCAACTGGGCTATATCTTTTTCATCGCCCCAGCCGACGATCTCCAACTCCCAGCCGGTATCTTGCTGGCGGTTTACCGCCTTCCATGCTTTTATCAATTCTTCCGACCCCTTTTTAGGATGTATTCTTCCCAGGTACAAAAGCTTCTTGTTGCCGTTGGCAGGCTTGTTCCCTTCTTTGATAACAGGCAGGTCAACGCCATTCGGAATAATAGCGACCGGATTGGTCAGCCCATAATCTCTGATCGCTTGTAGCTCTTTCAAAGAGTTGGCAATGATACAGGATGCTTTTTTCAGATTTTCTTTTTCATATAAGAAAGCAGCCATCACCTTTTTCCACCGGGAATTATTCAAAGCCCAGGCGTCTAACATCCCATTGACGGTCACCACAAAAGGTTTATGGGTAGCATCATGCCACTGTTTGGTCACCACCGAGGGATACATCCATAAGCTATTGATATGCAGCACATCCGGATTGATCTCCTGCACATGGCGAAGCATTTCGGGTGCATAACCAAAGGCACGAGGTCCTGTTACCGGAAAAACGGTAGGTTGTACAGGTAGCCAATCCTTTATATCTTCCTTGGAAAACGCATCTTCCAGTCCAAGCACATGAACCGTATGCTCACGCTGTTGCGCCAGTTGTTGCGCCAGTCTTCTTTCAATTTCGGTCACGCCCCCGCCGTTGCGGGAGATGGTATTGGAAAGAAAAGTGATGATCATGTCTATGTCTTTTTTATTTTAATGACTGGCTATTGTCGAACCAGCAGCCGGATGACAAGCTGCCCTATCAGTTTATCCTTCAGACGAATATCAGGTGTTCCTTTTGCTGAACTGACAAGCTTCCCCACTGCCTGACGAAAAGTGTCCGGCGAATAAGCTTGAATGATTTCTATGCTATGAAGACCCATGGTATGATCCTGGTTACCTTCGTGCAGCGCGAGCATACAGTCTGTCAGTTCGGACACATCGTAAGGATCAAATACATAGCCGTTGCGCCCATGCCTGACCAGGTCTTCCGTGCATCCGCAATTTTTTGACACAATCACGGGCAGACCTGATGCCATGGCTTCGTTAATCACCAAGCCCCACTGTTCTGAGGTGCTGGCATGGACGAAAGCCTCCGCCAGGCCATAGTAAATAGGCAGTTCATCGTACTGTTTGAAGCCGGGAAGGTGAACGGCTTGTTGTAAACCCAAGATATGAACAGCTTCTATGATTTGTTGACTTAATTCGCCATCGCCCAGCAGCACCAGGTCAAAAGGATGGAGTGCTTGCTTGCGGTACTCGGCATAAGCTTGTAGTAGTCTGAACAGGTTTTTTTTCTTTATAAAACGGCTGGAAGCCAGAAAGTAATGAGCGGGCAGACCATATTGTTTCCTGTAAAACTGGCTTTGCGCCTTAGCTTCTGCCGCTCCCTGTTCAAAATGTGCGTTGTCTACCACATCATAGCCTGCGGCAATAGGTTTGCGGGTCA
This sequence comes from Cytophagales bacterium, assembly GCA_038232695.1. Lineage (GTDB taxonomy): Bacteria > Bacteroidota > Bacteroidia > Cytophagales > Cyclobacteriaceae > JAJNNC01. The sequence goes on along the minus strand of JBBSNI010000140.1, from coordinate 9,286 downwards.
TGCCCAGGCGTTTGATATAGTCGGCATGGGGCTTGCCGCCTACTATCGCACCACTGAATGTAGCGACAATACGCTTTTTAACCAGTTCCTTCCACCATTGCCTTTGAAAGTCTATGGCGGTGGTTGCAGACATGACAAAAGCGGGTATGCCTCGCTGCAAGCACCAGAGATTAGCGAGCAGGGCCCCCTTTTCGTACCATCCATTGATCAATACTGCCGTAAGCTGGTAACAATCCAACGCTTCGAACAATCGCTTTTGCAGATAAGCGGGCGATACCTCCCGGCTGTCCTGCGCTTCAAAGAGGGTCACTCTCGTGATAGCCTCGGGCGTAGCCACTTCATCCCACAGGTATTCGCTGGTCGTTTTTGATAACTCTATGGCGACCACCTCATACGTTTCTGCCAAGGCCAGCAAACGGGCGATGTGGTAGGGCCCTAACCGGTGAAATACGACAGCGAGGCGGATTTTAGGCAACATGTTGTTTTTTTTTGATGAGATACAAACCGGACAATAGAAATATACTGATATGCACCAGCGGCGAGAAGAACCACTGGGTGTGGTGGGTGATGGCGTGCATGGCATCTTTGGTGATGACTGCCAACACAAAAATAAAGACGATGTTACCATCCTTTGCTGACAAAAACATGCCCCGGATGATATAGGCAATCAGAAAAAATTTAAGAAATCCGAAATAGCCGAAGGAACGGAAGGCATCGGCAATGCCGGTAAACGTAGAACCTACCTTTACCTGGTAATAAAAATACGGACCGAATCCATCCTCATATTTGATGAGCAAAGCGTCTTTGAAAGCTCTTCCAAACAATTGCGCCGGCACATAATTGAATATAAGGGTATTCCAATGAAAGATGCCAAAGTCGTAGTTGCCGGTGGCCTCCGTACTGGCAATAGTATAGATCGCATTGGTCACCTCAGCGTGTCCTTCCTGCATGATCTGATCAAAGTTATCTCTGAAAGAAATGTTCTGAATAGCTTCCAGCGGACTTTTGCCCTCGCCTCTTACCTGGTGACGGTAATCGCCTATGCTATGCACCAGCAGTGTTCCGAAAACCAATCCGCTGAACATAGCGACACGCGGAATAATATATTGCCTGGTAAAGAAAAGGGTCAGCAGCAATACCATTGCCAACTCTACGGTATCCCCCCGCCGCCCGCTGATCAGTATCCTATCCAGGTAAAATATCATATCAAAAAGCACGATACCCAAAGCTCTTTTGTCCTTGTATTTAAAAAATAGATAGAGGGCAATGGCAAGTCCATATTTCAGGGACCGGGCAAAGAAGATGAACGCCACCGGCAGCCCTGTCCACTGAGACTCGTCGGTCATTTCATCGGGTAAACGGCTTATCAGGAAAAAAAAGAAAGAACTGATTAAGGAAAGTATGAAGGCTAAACGAAGCAAATCTTTCGGCTCAAACTCCCAATGAAAAAAATCAAAAGGCTTTCGTCGTGTATAATAGCCTACATAAACGGCTACCACACACAGTATGGTCATGACGATCGCCTTGTCATAGGCGCCAAAAGGTAGGGTAGGATCGCCTTGCAAACCAATGAACTGCGGAATCACATAGGCCAGGAAAGTACCCGCTCCCAGGAAAGGGAACTCATACATTTTCTGTTTGTTAACGATGCCTTCCGCTAACAAAGCCACACACAGGCCGATAAGTATGGTTAACATCATGGCTTTTTACTTTAACACTTTGTTCATCAATTGCATAAGCCGTTGGGCATAAGCCGTCAGGCTTCCATACTGAGCTCTTTGCTGTGCGCTTTCCCCCAGACGATGAAGCAAGTCCGGATCATCATACAGTTGTGCAATAGCCTCACAGATTGCATCCGGATCTGTAGCTTCTATCACCAGCCCTTCTTCCTGGTGCCGGGCGATGCTGCCGGTATTCGGCGTCACAACAAGAGGCAGCCCATAGGCCATCGCTTCGTAGGTAGAAGTGGCAGAGCCTTCACAGACGGAGGGCAACAGGAAAACATCGGCCCATTGGTAGTGCCGGTGCACCTCCAGGCGGGGCACTGGTCCTATGATACTGACATTGCTGCTGAGCGTATTCCGTGTAGCGTCAGGCACCGTTCCTGGTCCCACCAGCCGGAAGTCGGCCATATCTTTCAGCTTTTTGGCACTCTCGAGAATGGCTGGCGTCCCTTTTCTCAAACCCAGGCGACCTACGGTCAATACATGGAGTTTACGTTTTTCGGGCTGTTGTGTATCTCTGTTAGTGCGGAAAAGCGTCTGATCGATGCCATAAGGCACAACGACACACTTATCTACCGGACCATTTATTTGCCGGATGCCTTCTTTCACAAAATCAGAACCACAGACAATAAAATCAGCCAGTTCCCATTCGGCTCGTTCCCGGTCAGCAAAGGCTTTGATCTTGTCGTAAGAAAGCGCGCTTTCCTGCCAGTCAGGATATTTTTCTTTCTGCTGCATCAGCAGTTGATACTCTAACGCTCTGGGAGCAATCGTTTGTTCTACAAAACCTATCTTCCCGTATGGGTGCATATGCTCGAGCAACTCCAGACCGGCGCTATTAAATACATAGAGGTGGTCGGGTTCTTTGAGAGATTTCAACACCATGCGGTTAAATTTTCTGCCAGCCCATAAAGAAACATCAATTCGCTGGTTAGCATCTTTTATCCGCTGACGTTTGAGATGATAATCCAGCCCTAGTTTCAGATAGGAAGATATTTTTTGATCAGGGATGATCTTATCATTGCGGTCTTTGAACCTTTTCAGGTTGTCGGGTAGCAGTTTGTGGGGCACATAATTCACCGCCTGCCATATCCCTTTTCCGAAATAAGCATCCGTGTAAAGATGATTGAGCAGACCGCCCTGATGTAAAATCTTGGGGACCGCATAATGCATTCTGGCACCTAATTGCGCTACTATCATATTTTTGATCGGTTCAATCGGCAAAGTTTCTTTTAAAATACATCAGGTTATTCACATAAAATGTCCACGTCCCGGGAAAGAGTTTGATGAAAATGATAACATACAAAAGCAGCCCGGTGAGCGAAATGCTAACGGCTTGCAGGAACATATTACTGATTACAAAAAAGGACGTGATTCCCAGGTAAGCCAGCCCGAAAGAAGCCGCACTTGCCACAACGGGTAGCAGCACGACCTGCAATACTTCGCTCCATGTTCTGTTCTGCGGCTTGAGTGAAAAATAGATCGTAAACGGAGTCAGGGTAAATATATAGATCAGAATACTGATGGCCACTGCCAGTGCGCCGCCGCTGAGCGCTCCTGCCAGGATGGCGAGGATAAACAGCAGGGTTCTGCAAAGGTTGATGTATAACACTTTTTTATAATAACCCTGGGATATGACAAACTGCAAAGACATCTCAAAGCTAATATCCAGCACATAGGCGATGAAAAGCACCTGCACGACCGGAATAGCATCATCCCATTTGTGCCCGTAAATAAAATCCAAAAATACCCCTCCATTGATGCTGAGCAGTATAAAAGCAGGAAAAAGAATGAAATTCATATTTTTGATAGACTTGAGAAAAAACCGCTTTCGCTCCACATAGCTTTCCAGTTTGGTCAGGTAGGGCAGGTATATTTTGACAAGGTTGATCTTGAACACACTATTGACCTGCGAGACCAGCATAAAAGCAAAATAAAAAATGCCTACTACATACGTACTATGCATTTTTCCCAGGATCAGGTTTGCCCCTGACTCATAGAAGGCATATAAAAACGAAACCACAAACATGATGGTCGTTGCTTTATACAGTTGCTGCCACTTGTCCATCTCAAATTTTGCTTTGACGCCCGGCATCTTGGTAACCTTCAACAAAATGATGAAGGTGATGATACGCACGATGGGAAAAGGAAGGATCAAACTGTAAGCACCCAACCCGTTGTAGGCAAAGACAATGGTCAAAACGGTCTGCAAAATGCCCTGCAATGCTGTTATCCAGGATATTTTTCTAAACTGCATGGTACTTTGCAGCCAGGCCAGCGGTACATTTTGTAAGGAAGTAAAGATACCGGCTATGGACAGCACCCGGAGTATGTTTACAATACCTTCGTGTTGGTAAAAGTTAGCGGCAAAAGGAGCCACCGCATTGGTGATGACAAAAGTAGTCATGCCTAATGCGAAGGAAATCCAGAAAGCGGCGTTGGCATAGTTAGAGAAATCTTTTCCCTTTTGTATCAAAATTTCTTTCAGTCCAACTTTTTGGATCACATCAATAAATGACATCACCGTATAGGCCAGTGCCACCAGTCCATAATCTTCAGGCAGCAGTATTTTTGCCACGATCAATTGCCCTACAAAGGCAATCGCTTTGGTGACAATAGTTTGTGCAAAAAGTAATAGACCTCCTTCCAGAAACCTGGCTTTACTATTTTTCGTCTGTTGTGACATTTACTTTATGTACTCTATTCGTTCGTCAGGCTACGTAAGGTCCCAAACCACCTGCTTTTCTTTCTTGTTGTTATAATAGTAATTGCCGTAGTGCGATGAATTGGAGATAGGCGCATCATTGAACATAATACTCAGATGATTGGGTTGAATATCTGTCAGCTTCTGTATGGTAAAGCTGAACTGATCCGTATTGGTATAATTAGCTCTGGCAATACAGAAAATTACATCGGCACTTTTCAAAAACGCCATACTATCTGCTACGATACCTACGGGTGGTGTATCAATGATAATGTATTCGTAATCCTGTTTGAGTTTTTCCAGCAGCGCTTCCATATTTTTGCTCAGGATCAGTTCGGCAGGATTGGGAGGTATGCTACCCGATTTGATATGATCGAGCAATTCGTTTTCTGTAGGGCGAATAATTTTGCTGTCGTCTACCATACCTGCCAGGTACTCGCTGAGCCCGTCCCCTGATATTTTTTTGATGCCGTCATGCTTTCGCATATCCGAATCTATGATCACTGTCTTTTTAAAGCTCATCGCCAGGACACGCGCAAGGTGCCAGGTACAGAAAGATTTTCCTTCCCCGGAAGTAGAAGAAGTCACCATAATAATTTTGGTCTCCTGCTTGGGGGTCAGGTACATGAGGTTGGCACGAATATGCCGGAAACATTCATAAAGCAATGAATGGGAATTTTGCTTGCTATCTTCATCGGCATGAATAATAGAACCCAGTATGGGATGGTCTGTATAGAGTTCTATATCCTCTTTAGACTGTATCTTATTGCTCAACAATATTTGCAGAAAGAAGAAACCCAGGGGCAGGCCTATACCTACGACCAAGGCTAAAAAAATCAGGAGCAGCTTGGATATACCGACCGGGGGGCCGTCTACCATTGCACTTTCTACCACTTTGTAATCCGATACATTGGCTGTGGCGGTGATGCCTGCCTCTACTTTTTTCTCCATCAGCAGCATATAAAGGTTTTCGTTCAGGGTGTAGATACGCTTGATGTTCACCAGCTTGCGTTCCGCGCTGGGCAGCCTGTCCAGCGAAGAGGAATACTGCGTAATACGCCGGTTCAGATTATCAATAGCGATCGCATTGGCTGCTTTCCGGTTTTGTATGTTGACTAGTATATTTTGCTTGAGTTCTTCTACGGCTGCTTTTTTATTCATCAAAGTGGCATCGCCTGTATTGCCTGCACTCAGTTGCCTTTGGATCGCCTTCACCTCGAGTTGGATATTAACCATCTGACTGATGAGTTGTGTCAGCACGGGGTCATCAATGCCTACGGAAGCGGGCACAGCCAACTGCTCCACATTTTCATTTTGTCGGAGCGATTTCACCAGGTAATCAAAGTATTGATTGGAAACAGAAAGCAAAGCCTTCTCTTTTTCGAGTTCCTGTATATTGCCAAAAAGCTGTTCACCTCTGCTGCTGAGTTCAATGGCTGAGTTTTCCTGCTTAAAGCGTTGCAGTTCGTTCTCCACCACTTTGAGCGAGTCGCTATTGACGGCTAACTGCTGATCTATAAAATCAACTGTTTTTTCTGCATTATAATTTTTTTCTTTTAAATCCTGCTCAATCACAGCTTCCGTCAGGCGGTTGATAAAGTCGATTTCTTTTTCAGGGTTTTTCCCTACGATGGATATCTTCAGAATAGAAGATTCGTTCAGGATGGGTTGCACCTGTATGTCGTCCCGGTAGGTAAACACCAGGTCTTCGTAAGGATGCACCTTCAGGGTCAGATACGTAAACCGGTCTGTTTTTTCAGGGTATATTAATGTGAGTAAAAATTTGAAGCCATGCAAATCAACGGGTTGCCCAAAAGCATGGGTGCTGGTTTCTCCCATTAGGGTAATACTATAGCGTTCTTTGCTTTTTATGATCAGAGGGACCTCTTCATCATAAGGAATGCTTGTAGCATCGGCTGCTACCTCTAACTTGACAGGAGATTGATTGTATAACTCTACCTGGTTAGAGATGTCGGCAAGGAAGCCACCAACCTTGCCATCGAACAAATGAGGGGGCAAGCTTAACTGATTGAGTATTCTGTTGTCGTAGTAGGATATAGAAAAATTAAGCTTATCTATAGCAGCGGCCACCATTGGAAAAGACCGGAACATAAAAGACTGGTCTATGGTATTGGTCAGGTTGGTTCTGGGAACACCTTCACTGAATATCAGGTTGGCAGGATCGCTGAGAGAAGGCTGCATGGATTTTACAAAAACCGTGGCGTTCACGCGATACTCCGGAACTTTAAAATGGTTAAACAGAAAAGCAAAAAACAAGGCAAGGAGCACACTGCCTATAAGCCAGTAGCGATGACTTTTTGCCCTGCGTAGAAGCTTATTATACTGAATTTGCTTTTTAGAGATTTTATGATTCATGAGTTATAAAATAACAATTATTTTGAGTGAAAATGCATCTACTTTGCTTAGTGGTTTTGATGCTCGCGCCAAAACAGGAATTGGATCGAGGGGATGTATTTCTGGCAAAAACCTTTGAATGTATTAGGCTTTGCATGTTGTAACTGGTAACATATTAATAAATATAAAGAAAAGAACAACACGACAATAATAAATGCCGGGGAGGGCGGCATGATCTTGAATAGTTCGATAGACAAGAGCACAAATAGCAGGTTCAAAACACACAATATAATCGTTGCCCTTTTATGGTTGGAATTCCGGGCTACCAACAAGTGATGTATATGGTTTCTGTCGGCAGTAAAGGGAGATTTCTTTTGAAGGATTCGCATGACAAACAGCCGCAGTGTATCAAACAAGGGTATACTTAGTACCATAATGGTAATAAAAGGTGCATTGGTTAGAAAATAGCTTTCCCCTTTGACTTGTCCGTTCATTTTAATAAATAACAAGGCTAACGTAGCGGTGAGCAAACCAATAATCAAGGAGCCGGTATCTCCCAAGAATATTTTCTGGTCTTTAGAAAAATTATATTTCATAAAACCGATCAAAGCACCCGCCATACTAAAGGCAAGGATAGCATACCCCTCGAATCCGGCAATCAAAAACCAGGTGCCAAACAGCAACGCGGCCAGGGTTCCCAGCATACTGGCCAGTCCATCGATGCCGTCAATAAGGTTATAAGCGTTCGTAACGACGATAAACACAAAAATAGTAATGCATACGCTGATCCAGTACGGCAATTCGCTGATACCCATAATGCCGTAGAAGCTTCCTATTCTTAAATCCGAGCCCAATATGATCAATGAGGCGGCATACAGTTGAGAGATGAGTTTCTTGCTGGGCGCGATCACCAGCATATCGTCTTTGAGCCCGGTAAAGAAGGTAAGGATCAGGGCTCCCAGAATGTATTGCAGTCCATTGTCAAAATCCAGCCCGCCCCATATGATAATGCTCAACGAGATGGCGGCAAAAATAGAAACTCCACCCAGGGTTGGCACAGGCAGGAAATGAGCGCTTCTGGTGTTGGGGCTGTCCATGATCTTCTTGTCCTGCGCAACCTTGATGACCACAGGAACCGACACGGCTGCGACACCCCAGGAGAAAAGCGAGGCCGAAAAAACTTTAACCATTAAGAGATCAGGTAGTGTTGCCAGGTTTTCAAGAAGCACTAACAAAAAAGGAAGAAGCAAAGCAAAGGAGACCAGCAGCTTGTATCCATAATGCCCCAGGTTAAACTGTCCTAACTTCCGGGCAGGTTTCATATAACGGGTAAGGGCTCTGGGGCGCAGATCATTGACTTCCCAGGCTTTCAGGTCTTCCCTGTTAGCAACCAACCTGTTTTTCAGACTGCCATTGCTGACGCCTCCTGTCCGCATTCGAACCAGCTTTTTTTCCAGGTAACTGGCGTTTAACCGATGCTTGAAAAGATATCGGAGCATCAACTCATAGTCGGCAGAAGTTTTAAAATCAGTATCATATAAGCCATTTTTCAGCAAACACTTTCTCTTGATAAAAAAGGTAGGATGAGGAGGCATCCACCCCATCAGAAATTTTTTTACATGAAAAGGACCTGATTTCCAGTTCCTCAGAACTTTCTCAGTGTCTTCTCTGTCTACATACACCAGATCGCCGTAGAGACAGTCCGCCTGGCTCTCTTTCATATGATGCACCACATCGCTGATCACATGAGGCGAAAAATAAAGGTCATCGGAATGTAAAATGCCTACAATATCACCGGTAGCCTGTCGGATGCCCTTGTTCAGCGCATCATACAATCCCTTGTCTTTCTCCGAAATTAGCGTATCAATATGGTCGGCATACTGGTGGATTACATCTAAGGTGCCATCGGTTGACATGCCATCTACTACAATGTACTCCAGATCATGATAATCCTGCTCCATTACGGATTTGATAGAGGCTTCTATGGTATCTACATTGTTATAGACGACGGTAATGATAGAAACTTTCATAGGTATAGGTTTATGTGTGTAGTATTACATTTAAAAAAAGCTGGACTTCAGAGAGGATCATCAAAAAAAACTATAGCAAAATGCTATAAAAACAAGTATTGTTGCTATGTAATATTTTATCTATATCTTAGCAAGAATCACTAAGATCAGATAGATGTGGTTTGCTATAAATTAAATACGGAGGAAGGGCAATGAATGGATTCATTCAAAACATCATTTTTCTTAAATTTTTTAAATAATTAGTGATATTGATTAGTCTGGCCTATAGTTACATAAGTTTTTTGTAAAAACAGTACATTTGTATTATTTTTTCCATTTTTGTTATATTTTTCGTGTTATATTTATGGTAAAAGCTGAAAGTATATAGGACAGTGACTGGGCAGCCATACACAATCAGGTAATTTTCATAGAAAAAATAGTTACCTAAAGATAATGACAGGATAATTTGCCAATTGTAAAGCAGGCGACAAAAC
>JBBSNI010000139.1:0-12331 GCA_038232695.1 Cytophagales bacterium | reverse complement strand
GGGGAAAGAAAACCCAGGCTTTGGAAGAACTGGTCGCTACGTTGGGCGGAAATAATGTGCAGGCTTTTTACAAAGTGCTGCTGCCCATGGCCAAAGGCATGTTGCTGGTCTGTTTTTTCCAGACCTTTCTGATCTCCTGGTTTGAGTACGGACTCACTTCGGTCATTGGCGGAGGAAAGGTGCAGACGTTACCCGTCAAGGTGTTTTTCTATGTCAAAGAAGCCAACTTTTATTATGGCGCTTTGAGTGGGTGCCTGCTGATGCTGCCGCCGGTGGGGTTGTTATGGCTGAACAAACGTTATATTTTCAATAAAGTATTATGAGTTTTCTGGACATACAACATATCGGTAAATCCTATGCCCATGAAAAGGTTATCTATGATCTTTCCCTGTCGCTGGAAGCGCACCAGACGATGAGTATTCTGGGAAAATCAGGTTGCGGCAAGACGACCCTGCTCAAGATCATCGCCGGGTTGCAGGCCCCGGACCAGGGAACGATCCTGCTCAATGGTCAGAACGTGACGCGGCAATCTCCGGCGGTGCGCCACATCGTATATCTGTACCAGGAAGACCTGCTGTTTCCCCACCTGAATGTATTTGAAAACATTGCCTTCGGTCTGCGGCTTAGAAAAGAAAACAAGGAACAGGTCAGGCATAAAGTAACGCAAATGATCGACAGCCTGGATTTGCACACGCAAGCCGGCAAGATGCCCCACCAGCTTTCGGGCGGACAAAAACAGCGCGTATCTTTTGGTCGCGCCCTGATCATCAACCCGGCGCTGCTACTGCTGGACGAACCCTTCAGCAGCCTGGATGCGCAAACACGGGGGCAGATGCAGCAGTTGTTTAAAAAAGTGGCGCAGGAATTCAGCATCACCTCGCTTTTTGTAACGCATGACCTGAAAGAAGCCATGCTGATGGGCGACGACATGGCCCTGATGCAGGCAGGACGCTTAAAAGTATTTCAAAATAAACACGAATTTATCACCGACCCAGCTACCGGTGCCCGGGAAGAGTTAAAATTCTGGCAGCAATTTATGGTAGCTTCACCCAACAATTAACCACGTATGGAAACAGACTATAATCATTTAGAATGCATCTACTGGGTATTTACCCAACTCTGCAACGACCAGTGCGACCACTGCTATAACCTGTCAGGTCCGCAGGGCAACCGCATCAGCGAAGAAGAATGCCTGGCAATCGTAGAGAACCTACCCGACAAGCTAGACCGCATCATCCTCTCCGGCGGTGAGCCGCTGGCGGAGCGCAAAAAACTATACCTGATCTTAGACGAGATCAACAAAAAGTATGGGCAGGACATCACCATCATTTTACAGACCAACGGCGACTTGCTGAACGGCAAGATACTGGATACCCTGCTGGAAAAGCGGGTCAAACGTATCTCTATTGCCAGCATGGACCGTTACCACAAAAAGCAGGGAGAGCGCAAAAGCGAACTAGAGGCCTTGTTTCAATCGCGGGGGATGGGCAACGGGAACGAAAAGCCCATCATTACCAAAAGCGCTTACCAGAAATTCGCCGGTGAAGGTGCCAGCTATGGCTTTTGGGGCGCGGACGAAGGCATGTGGCTGGGCGGCAACTGGGCACGGGGTCGCGCCATGCAAAAAAACATCTGGTACACGAATCCTAACCATAACTTCTGCGCCATACTGTCGGGCGGCATTGGCTTTCTCACGGGGCATGAAGACATTCCGCAGGAGCTTTCCATACAGTTGTGGAAGGTGAACCCCTGCTGCCCCGGCACCAAATTCCCGATGGGCGACGCCCGTACAGAAAAGGTAGCCAACGTGTTGCAGAAGGTATCCAAATCAGCAATTTTCCAAAAAATCAATGAAGGCGATCCGTTAAAAATGGGCGAAAGCATTGGTGTGCCGGAAGCCTATGCCAAAGAAAGAACGCAGAAGCTCAAAAACATCTGCCTGTGGTGCGATGAGTTTTTTGAAAAGCATTACGATATGGAGAAGTTGGAAGCCGGAAGTCGGAAGACAGAAGACAGAAGTAGTTAATCAAATATTTTTCAATCCTTCAATCCCTAAACAACCATGAAACCACTAAAAGCCCTGATCATCAGCAATGCTACGGTAGGCTCTAACAAACTCTTCCAATCCAACGAGCATGTCTCCTATGACATTTATAAAGTCACCGAAAACTTTGACCCTGACCTGGACGGCTACGACCTGCTGATCCTGCCCAATGGCGCGACGGATAGCGTAGCGATGGCTAAGATCAAACATAAAGTGAGGGCTTTCTTAGATGAAGGGAATGCGCTTTTCTGCTTTTCAGGCTGGTTTACCAACTGGGTGCCCGGCAACCGCTGGATCATGGACAACAGCCTGAAGACCAGCGAGGTGCGTTACTTCAAAAAATACGACCGCTACGACCTGCTCAAAGACGTAGACATCGATGGCTTGATCTTCTCGCACGGCATCAGCGGATGGTGGGCCTGCGGATATATTGAAACGGCGCCGGGTGCCGAAGTGATCCTGGAAGATACCTTACAGCGGCCCGTCGTGATCATCGATGAGAAAACCACGCGGGGCACCATCATCGTTTCTGCCAGCGGTCCGGTAGCAGAAGTGACCTATGGGACGACCAACCATTCGCCGTCTATGCAGGCTATCTCTGCTTTGTACCGGAATTTTATTGCTTTTGTTCAACACAAAAAACAAACATCTTATGAAAAAGAAAATAGGATTGATCTTTAACGGCACCTGGTCGCACTATGCCTTTGCCAAAGCGCCCAAGTACCGGGATATTTACCAACTCATCTACATCCACGACCTGACCTTTGACAAGATCAAAGACTTTGAGGCGGTTGTTATTCCCTTTCAGTCAAACCATGAAGCGCTCACGCGCAAAAAGCAGATCATCTATGACTTTTTGGCTGGGCGGCACTCCGCGACAGGTAAAAAAGTATTCCTGGCAGGCGACAGCACCACCGAATGGCTGGAAGGCCGCTGGGAAGATCGCCCCGTGAACAACTGGTGGTGGGTCACCCACCCGGACCAGCCGCCCGTCACCCAAACCAACTACGAGCACCCCGTCTACCAGGGATTGAAGCCGCGCCACGCCTGCTGGCATACGCATGGCGTCTATACGGAAGTGCCCAGCCACGCCGAAGTGATACAAACCAACAGCGAAGGCGAGATCATCACCTGGCAAACACACCACTACGGCGGCACCCTGCTGGTTACTACCCTTGACCCTATTGTAGAACACGGCATACAGCAGATCACCCATCTGGACAACTATTGCGACAGCCTCACCGCCTGGCTCTGCGGCATACGCCCGACTGGTAAGTTTGAGATACTGAAAGAGGATTATGGCATTGATGCGTTTGTGGAGACTGAGGGATTGAGGGACTGAGGGATTGAAGAACTGAAGAGATGAAGGATTGAGGGAATACTTGATCAACACTTCTGGCTTCCGTCTTCCGTCCCGATGGGCCCCCACTTCTAACTTCCGTCTTCCGTCTTCTGACTTCCGTCTTCCGTCTTTCTCATTTTTGCAAAGTAGAGGATGACGGCTGCTACGGCTGTTGCCGTGGTCAGGAAGGTTGCCATAGGATTGATGTAATACCACAGCAGTCCGGCGATGGCGCTGGCGGATAAGGCGGCGATGCTCCGCAGCCCTTCGTAGGTGCCGATGGCGGTAGCCGTATCCCTTGGGTCGCACACTTTGCTGATCCAGGCTTTGGATACGCCTTCCGTACAGGCTGCATAGGCGCCATAGAGAAAGAAAAGCAGGTAATAGACACCAAGCTGCTTGTTGTAAGCCATGCCTATGTAGACCATGACGAAAAAACACAAACCTGTCAGGAATATTTTTTTTAAGCCCAGACGGTCGGCAAGTATCCCGGCAGGATAAGCCAGCAGCGCATACACCAGGTTGTAAAAGATATAAATGCTGATCAGGTTTGTGTCGCTCACGCCTTGTTGCTTGAACATCAGCAACAGGAACACGTCGGAACTGTTGAACAGGGCAAAGACCAGCAGCCCTAACAGCAACTTGCGGTAAGCAGGTGAGCTTTGCGGGATGTACCGGACAAAACCCAGGAAGGAAGTGCCCGAAGTCTTGGCGGTCGGCGCCCGGCGGCTTTCTTTCAGCAGGAAGGTCGTCAGCACACCCAAGAGTCCCGGGGCAAAGGCGATGAAGAACAAGGTTCGGTAAGCGCCGGGATAAGCCGCCAGAAACACGAGTGCCAGCAAGGGACCGATAGCTGCCCCCAGGGTGTCCAATGCCCGGTGAAATCCAAACACGGTCGCTTTGGTCTGAGGCGTAGCCGCATCGGACAACAACGCATCGCGGGCGCCGGTACGCACCCCTTTGCCCAGCCGGTCGAGCGTGCGGGCAGAAAACACCCAGACCGGAAAGGTAAACACAGCCATCATTGGCTTAGACAAAGCACTCAGAAAATACCCCAACTGTACAAATGGCAGCCGTTTTCCTTTCAGGTCCGACTGCTTGCCGAAGTATCCTTTGCTCAAGCCCGCCGTCGCCTCCGCTACGCCTTCCAATACACCGATCAGTACGATGGAGAAGCCGATGCTTTTAAGGTAAATGGGCATCACCGGGTAAAGCATCTCGCTCGATACATCGGTCAACAGGCTCACCAGCGATAAAATCCATACCGGGCGGGAAATGGCTTTTGAAAAAATACTTCTTTGGGAAATTCTTTTTAACAAAGTCTCCGTCTTTAGTAAGTGAGCTATAAAAAATGCAATCAATCACAAATCTCCAAGTATTTCATCAATCCTTCAGTCCATCAATCCTTCAGTGCTTATTCATTTGTTCCACCAGTAACTTTTCGCACACCACCGTGCTTAACATCTCACCCGGATGGTCCTTGTACCTTACGACCATGCTTCCATCAAAGGTTTCTACGGATATTATTTCAAGACGCAATCCCAGGCTAAGTTCTTTGCTGTTTAAGAAACTCAAAAACTCCGGTGATACATGGGTCAGGGCAGCCAGTTTCACCGACTGTCCGGCTTTGCCATCGCTAAGTTTATCGTATGATTTCCATGCTACCACACCGTTTTTGTCCGGAATGGGAGAGCCGTGCGGATCCATGGTAGGATGCCCTATCAGTTCATCCATCCTCTCGAAAAAAATAGCCGAATTAATATGCTCGACCTGTTCGGCAATTTCATGCACCTGCTCCCAGCCAAAGCCCATTTTTTCTACCAGGTACATTTCCGTGAGCCGATGCTTGCGTATAATCAAAGCCGCCTCTTTTTTGCCTTGCTGCGTTAGTTTGAGCGGTTTGTAGCTTTCGTAATGCACCAGATCCTTCTCAGCAAGCTTCTTCATCATACTGGTGACGGTAGGCATTTTGATTTTCAACACTTGCGCCAACTGCTTGACGCTTACCTGCTCCTGCGCATCTGCCAGATGAAACAATGCTTTTAAATAATTTTCTTCCGTCAGCGACGTCATAGCTCATTTTTTTTAAACCTAAACAAAAATACAAAAAAAAGCATATTTATTTTGTTAGATAAATCTAACTTGTTAGTTTTGCACGTATCTTGTAATTAATTCACACAATTTAACTGACACATACTGATGAAACATCTTTTCTCTTTTACGATCATACTTTTCGCGGTTGCCCACTGGGCATCGGCTCAGGACACGGGAACGCTGACGGGAACGGTGAGCGATAAAAACGAAGCTTTACCATCGGCCACCGTACAGGTGGTAGGCACCAACTTAGGTACGTCGGCCGATGCCGATGGAAATTTTAAGATTGGCAATGTTCCGGCGGGAGAAAGGAAATTGGAAATCCGCCTGATCGGGTACAAGCCCACCACCAAGAAAGTGACGGTGATCGCCGGGGAAACCGTGGATGCCAGCGTTACCTTGCAAGAGAGCAACGTCAACCTCGACGAAATTGTGGTCACCGGTACCCGAACGGCTAAAAGAAAAACCGAATCCCCGGTGATTGTCAACTTAATCAACAGTGATGAACTGGATCAAGCAGTGGCGGTTAATTTATCGGAAGGCCTAAAGTTTCAGCCCGGCTTGCGCGTGGAAACCAACTGCCAGACCTGTAACTACACGCAGATTCGGATGAATGGCCTGCAGGGCGGGTACTCACAAATATTGATAAATAGCCGCCCTATATTCAGTCCTTTAACCGGCCTGTACGGCTTGGAGCAAATACCGGTCAATATGATCGAGCGGATTGAAGTGGTACGAGGAGGAGTTTCTGCCCTGTACGGCTCCAGTGCGATCGGGGGCACGGTCAACGTGATCACCAAAGTCCCTACGGAAAATAGCTATAATATCACCAACACCTTTCAAAGCATTAAAGGAGATGCGACGGACAATATTATATCAGGAAACGCTACCCTGATCAATGAAAAAGAGAATGCCGGGGCAACCTTTTTTGTAAACAACAGAAACCGGGAAGCGTATGATGCCAATGGCGACAATTTCTCGGAGCTACCGCAATTAAAAGATAATACTTTTGGTGCCAACCTGTTCTACCTACCGGCTGAAAATCAAAAGTTAGCGGTAAGCCTTAGCAGCATCTACGAATACCGCTACGGGGGAGAAATGGTGGAAGGACCGGCCTACCTGTCCCGGCAGTCCGAAGAAAGAACGCACAATGTATTTATGGGTAGTGTAGACTACCAGATCAATTTCAATGAACAGAAAAATTCATTGATCTTCTACTACGGAGGCCAGCATACCGACCGGGACCATTATACGGGTATTATACCCGATGGGGGAGTTGAACTGGAAAGCTTTTTGGCCGATCCACCCTACGGAACTTCCGATGTGACTACCCACCAGGGAGGGGTACAGCTTAATAACCGGCTCGATAATTTTTTAGGAGGAGAAGCGGTACTGACCGTGGGCACGGAATACGTATACGATGACGTGTTAGACCAAATTGAATCCTATAATTACCTTATTGACCAGACGACGACCAACTTAGGAGTGTTCGTACAGCACGATTGGGACATCGTTCCTCAGCTAAATTTACTCTCCGGTTTCAGGGTAGACAAACATAACCTGGTAGATCAGTCTATTTTCAGTCCGAGACTGTCCCTTTTGTATAAACTGCAAGAAACCACCCAGTTCCGGCTAGGTTGGGGTACCGGCTTCCGCGCCCCTCAGGCTTTCGATGCTGACCTGCACATTGCCTTTGCCGGAGGTGGAGTATCCCGTATTTCACTGGCTGATGATTTAAAGGAAGAACGTTCCAATAGCTTTACGGCTTCCGTGAACTACGATAAAGCCACCGAGCACTTTATCGCCGGGTTTACCGTAGAAGGGTTTTATACCACCTTGGATGACGCTTTCTTCCAATTTCCTTTGGGAGAAGATGAATTTGGACAGCGCTTTGAAAAAAGAAACGGAGAAGGCGCTACGGTGCAAGGGGTTACCCTCGAGGCCAGGGCAAATTTTGACTATGTTTTGCAGGTAGATGCCGGGCTTACGATCCAGTCCAGTTTGTTTGATGAAGCGGTAGACAATATTGAGGGCCTGCCCGCCAAACGGGAGTTTCTCCGAACGCCCAATCAGTATGGCTATGCCACATTCACCTATACACCGACCCAAAACTGGAGTGCCAGCACCAATATCGTATACACCGGCCCGATGCTACTGGCCCACTTTGGAGGGGAAGGCACGGGGCAGGCCGAAGATAAATACTTCACCTCCCCGGCCTTTACCGAAGTAGGATTGAGGCTGGGCCATACCTTTGACTTGACCAAGGTAAATACCGGCTTAGAACTATTTGGGGGCATCAAGAATATTTTTGACTCTTATCAAGACGACTTTGATATCAGCAAAAACCGGGACAGTAACTATATCTACGGTCCCAGCCTGCCCCGAACGTTCTTCATCGGCTTGCGCGTCAAATCTTTGTAACAATGGGTTTAGCAGATGATTAGACAGCACCTACGATATAAAACCATAAAATATACTTTGCTATGGCTTACCCTGATGACGGGGGGCCATAGTGCTTTTTCGCAGCAACCCGATCCGGTGCGCTGGCTGACTTTTGAGCAACTGGATGATTCTTTGAAGGTGCATCCTAAGAAAGTGTTTGTGGACTTTTATGCAGACTGGTGTACCTATTGCCGGAAGATGGATAAGGTCGCTTTTCAGGATAAGCAGGTAGCAGACATTCTGAATACTGACTATTATGCCGTGAGAATGAATATTGAGACACCAGATACGATTAATTTTGGCAACCAGGTATTTGTGAACGAGAGAATCAAAAAACCCAATCCTGTCCACCAGATCGCTTTGTTGATGGCCAGCCGGAAAGGAAAACCCTTTTCACTGCCCGCGATGGTGGTACTGAATGAAAAATTTGAGGCCACTGCCCGCTATTTTCAATACCTGGATGCCCAGCAGATGATGGAGGTGCTGGAAGACTAAAGCCAAGCAAAGATATTGGCAGGCTAATTTTTTAACAATTGTATTTATCTGAAACACTTATAGCATATGGGACAACAATGGATAGCCATACTTGAGCAAGGAAACACCGCTTTCAAGCAAAAGCAATACGCTCAGGCGGGGTTGCATTATACGGAGGTGCTGGCGGAGGCCAAAAGAAACCTGAAACAGCAACCCTTTCTAACAGAAGATAACCTCCACTTGGTGAATGAATTTTGGGCATGTACCCAATACGCCGCAACCGCCGCGCAAAAGAACGGGCAGTGGAGCGAGGCAGAAACGATCTATCTGGAAGCCCATGATGTGCTGAGCGAACTGATGGTGAATTTGAACAACCGGCTGCTGTACCGGGCTTTCGTATTAACCAAATTCAAAGGCCTGTTTTATGCCCTGGCCAATTTGTACGTTTCTAACCAACAAACGGATAAGCTGAATGCGTACGTAAAAAAACATCAACCTAAGCTCCTGCAATGGGCCCGAGAACTTGATATGGGAAGTAAGCAGGGTTTAGGAATGAATTAATTATGCAAAAATGGACAAGACCGTAAAAACCTGGCTGCACTATTTAAGACAAGAAGTAAACGCTTCTTATCTATATGCCGTGCTGGCCGAACATACGACCGAGCCGGAAGAAAAGAAACGGTATACGGGCCTGTCTAACGTAGAGAAAAAGCACGTACATGCCTGGGAAAAACTCATTCGTGAGCAAGGAATACGTTACCCCAACGAAAAGCCTTCTTCCAAAGCCCGCTTGATGGCCTGGCTCACCCGCTATTTTGGAACAGCCTGGCTCAAGCAAATGATGCTGCAAGAGGAAAGCAAAGAGGTGAAATCCTATATTTCTCTGTATAAGAAAGCAGCGGATAACCCCACCAAAAACATCGCACTCAAATTGGCCCGTGATTCGGCGGGCCACGCCCAAACCCTGACCGATGCCCTCGGCCAAGAGCAGGAACCCTGGCACAAGACCGGCTCGGGGGGCATGTTGCGCGACGTGATCTACGGGGTTAACGACGGACTCACGGCCAACTTTGGCTTGATTGCGGGCATGATTGGCGCCCAGGTGGCGGCACCCGTCATTCTGGTTACCGGGGTAGCCGGGCTGATCGCCGATGCCCTTTCGATGGGGGCCAGCGGCTACCTGGCCGCCAAAAGCGAACAGGAAGTGTACGACAACGAACGGCAGATGGAAGCCGATGAGATCAAATACATGCCGGAACTGGAAACCGAAGAACTTGCCTTGATCTATGAAAACCGCGGAATGGAACCGGAGGCATCTAAAACTTTGGCGAATGAAGTGATGAAAGACAAAGACAAGGCACTGGAGGAACAGGTAAAGCTGGAACTGGGTTTTTCTGATCACCCCATCAATCCCCTTAAAGAAGCCTGGCTCACCGGAGTTGCCACCGCCATTGGAGCCTTGATACCTGTTTTGCCCTTCTTCTTCTGGCAAGGAACGTTGGCCGTTTCATCAAAACTATTTTGTTAGATGATACTAACTTATTAGATTTTCATACCTAACATCTAAAATATTTTTTTATGTTTCAACTACCCGCATTACCCTACGACAAAAAAGCGTTGTCACCCGTTATCACCGAGGAAGGGTTTGATTACCACCACGGCAAACATCATCAGGCGTATGTCAACAACCTGAACAACCTGATCAAAGACACTGCCTGGGCTGAAAAACCCCTGGAAGAGATTATAGCCGTTAGCTATGCGCAGGGAAATACAGGACTTTTCAACAATGCCGCCCAACACGACAACCACAGCTTCTACTGGAAATGCCTGTCGCCCGATAGCGGAGGAAAGCCTACTGGCAAAATTGCCGAATTGATTGACCGGGACTTTCATGATTTTGATACGTTTAAGTCGCAGTTTTCTGAGGCTGCTGTCAAGCTCTTTGGTTGTGGATGGGCCTGGCTGGTATTGAATGATAACGACAAACTGGAAATAGCTCCACTGAAAGATGCCCACACGCCGCTTACATCCGAGAAAAAGCCCCTGCTTACGCTGGACGTCTGGGAACATGCTTACTACATTGACCATCGCAATGCCCGGCCAAAATTTGTGGAGGGCTTTTGGGAGATCGTGAACTGGGATTTTGTAAACCAAAATCTTAAAGTATGAGTAAAACAGACCTAAAGTACACCGAAGAGCAATGGAAGCAACTGACTGAAACGGCCAATCAGCTTTTCAATGCAGGTGTGATGGGAGAGTCTATTTCTACCTATACTACTGCCTTTGCCAAGGCTGAACAGTTGGCCTTTCACGCAAAATCCTGCATTGCGTTTGGCATTCCGGTCATGCCGGTTTTCATCATTTCCTGTAATAACCTATCCCATGCTTATGAGAAAACAGGAAACCGATCACGCGCCGATACAATGTTGAGAAGGGCTGTTTTTTTTATGGTTCATGTATCTGAGCAGGAGGGCCTTTCTGACGAAACCAGGGAAAGTGTCAGGCGACAACTCGCCCGAACTGTTCTGGCCTACTGCAATTTTTGTAAAAAGACCAATCAGCAGCAGAAATGGGATGATTTTATTTATCACTTAAAAGCCTATCATCATTACGCTTAAATTATTATGAAGATAGAATATCCACTTCGGATTTTAGAGAAGGAAAAGAGAAAGCTTGAAAAAAGCATTAAACAAAAGGATTTGTTGAAAAAAGATTTGCAGGAAGCTGGGATGGAGTTGCGCAAAGTAAGCCAGCTCAATCAAGCGATCAAATGCCTGAGGCAAAAACAAAAAGTAGCTGTGAAATGACAAAATCTGATATAGAAACTCGATGGTCATCGCACATACAGCAGGGCGAAGACGCGCTTCGAGCCGGTTCATATGCAGTGGCTGCAACACATTACCGACAAGCCTGGCAGGAAGCCGAACAACACATGCAAGACATGGTACAAGCCTATCATCAGGGCATCCCTGTAATTAGCCTGTGGGTAGCTTCCTGTAACAGGCTAGCTGCCCTGTTTGAAGAATGGCGCAAACCTGCTCATGCCCTATATTATTATCAAAAAGCCTGCGATTGCTTATCATTCCTTGCCCTGGATTCAAGGCTTCAGGCAGCCATGCGGCAACTGGCCTTGCAGGAGGTTACCAAAGCCCATCATCGGCTGTGCCACTTCTACGAAAGTGAAAGCCAATGGAAAGCACTAAAGCAAGCGCACAGCAATATGGATGCATTCAATACCAGAATGAAAAAAGATCTAATCAAACAATAAATCAATTTTGAAGCGATTAAATTAATAAGTTAGATAACCATAAATATTTTGTTTTAAAAAACAAACTTTTAAGTTTAGCTGTTAATAAATCTAAAGCATAGTTATTTTTAACCTTAAAATTTTAAATCATGAAACTCAATAATTTAAGAGACCTTTTTTTGGATCAACTAAGAGATATGTATAGTGCGGAGACGCAATCACTCAAAGTACTGTCCAGCATGACCCAGAAGGCAAGCGATGCGAAGTTGAAAAGCAAATTTGAAACACATTTGAAGGAGTCACATGGCCATGTGGAAAAACTGGAAAAAGCATTCAACATACTGGATGAAAAGGCCGAAGGACATCGTTGCAAAGCTATGGCTGGTATTGTTGCCGAGATAGAAGATTTGATGGGCTACGAAGCGCCCCCAGCAGTAATGGATGCCGGATTGATCGCCGGAGAACAACGTATAGAACATTACGAAATTACAGGATATGGAACTATCATTGAATTTGCCGATGAGTTAGAAGAAATGGAAGTAAAAGATTTGCTGAAGCAAATTTTAAAGGAAGAAAAGAAAACAGATAAAGAGCTTACCAAGCGTGCTGAGTCTAATATTAATGATGAAGCCAAAGAAGATTAGTAGTTGAATAAGTGCGTCAAAAGCAGCCTTAGCCTTTGTGTATG
>JBBSNI010000138.1:0-12392 GCA_038232695.1 Cytophagales bacterium | reverse complement strand
CCAGACCGGATCTATCCAAACACCGGTCAGCCCGGCGATCCTACCTGCCTCAACGCCATAGTCCGCCAGCGTACGCATGACCGCTTCTTCCAGGTAGCGCAGGTATTGGTGAATATCCGTAAAAAAGTTCTCTAAGTCAAGGATGGGATACACGACGACTTGTCCGGGCCCATGAAAGGTAATGTCGCCGCCCCGGTTGATCTTATAGTATTGTATGCGTTTGTCTTCCAGGGCTTGCGCATCCAGCAGCAAATGTTCTGCATGTCCGCTTTTGCCCAGCGTATACACGGGCGGATGCTGGCAAAACAATAAATAGTTGTTTGTAGGTTGCTGTTCGTGCTGCGGCAATTTCCTGTTGGCAATTTTAGTCTGTACAGTTTCAGCAAAAAGCTTTTCCTGATAATCCCAGGCTTTCTGGTAGTCTATCAGCCCCAGTTCCTGGCAATATACATTTTTGCTGACCTTCACTGAAGTTTTCAAAGTTTGGGGAATTTTCCTGCCTGTCGACAGGCAGGTTTACAGACCTACGTGCTTTTCTATGCGATCGAGGCGTTTGTCAGTGCGCTCCTGGTACTGCCCAAACACATCAATAAAGGCGTCTAAGTCAACGCTTACATCTTCCACTGCCTTCTCTACTTTCTGACTGCTTTCGCGT
The DNA here is from genome assembly GCA_038232695.1 of Cytophagales bacterium. Taxonomy (GTDB): domain Bacteria; phylum Bacteroidota; class Bacteroidia; order Cytophagales; family Cyclobacteriaceae; genus JAJNNC01. Next base: position 11,737 of record JBBSNI010000138.1, on the reverse strand, counting down.
AAGTAACTCACCTGAGCCTTTAGCACGTTTACGCTTTGTCTGAGTTTTTCTAATTCTTCCATATCCGTTTTGAATTTGATCTACCTGCCGACAGGTAGGTCAACCAAAGATAATCACAAAATGCACTTATTATTCATGTGCTATTTTGAGGGTACATACGACTCCAGCATTTTATAACCCGAACGGGTCAGCAGTTTTACCTGGCGGATGCTGGCAGGGATCAGATACGAATCTCCTTTTTGCATGGCAAAGCTTTTGCCGTTGCAATGAATTTCCGCTTCGCCTTCCATGCATACATAAATGATAAATGAATCTACAGCCTGATAGTTCCTTTCGGTATCTTCCGTGTACTCCAACCGGTTGGTCTCGAAGTATGGGCAAGACACCAACCGCACGGGTTCGTTCTCTTCCGGCTGGTACAGCGTCTTATACTGGTCGTAATATTGGTAGTCAATCGCGTCTAGGGCTTCTTCTACGTGTAGTTCGCGGGTGTTTCCCTGGGCGTCTTTGCGGTCGAAGTCGTAGATGCGGTAGGTGATGTCGGAAGTCTGCTGAATTTCAGCTAACAGCAGTCCCTTGCCGATGGTATGCACCCGTCCGGCGGGCAGGAAGAATACATCGTCGGCTTTGACCGCTTCCCGGTTCAGGATTTCCATCAGGCGGCCACTCTGAAAGTATTCCAGGTATTTTTCCCGGCTCATAGGCTGGTTGAAGCCGGTGATCAGCGTAGCCCCTTCGTCGGCCTGGAAGATATACCACATCTCCGTTTTGCCGAAAGAGTCGTGACGCTTCTTAGCCAGCGCATCGTCCGGGTGCACCTGTATAGACAAGTCGTCGTTGGCATCAATAAACTTGACCAGCAGCGGAAACTCGTCGCTAAACTTTTGGTACACCTTCTCCCCTACTAAACTCCCCTGATAAGTTTGAATAAGTTCTTTCAGGTTCTTGCCAGCCAGAGCCCCTTCGGCGACGACCGAGAGGTTTCCTTCTACGCCGGAGATTTCCCAGGTTTCCCCGCAGTTGGGCAGGGGTGCAAAGTCTTTGCCCAGCACCGTTCGGATTTTCTGCCCACCCCAGATTTTATCTTTGAAGATCGTCTTGAATTTTAAAGGATATAGTTCATCCATATGATTTTAAAATGATAATTATTGTTAAGTTTTCATTTCAGATAGGCAAGGTGTAGAAATATGCTTATATTTGTGTATAAAAAAGGAATCTATGAAACGCACCAATATAGAAATTAATGAGAACTTGATGAAAGAAGCTCTTAAATTAACGCATTTATCTACGCAGAAGGAAGTAGTAAACTTGGCTTTGGAAAATTTAATAAAGTCTATGAACAGAAGAAAGATGGCAGAGCTGAGAGGAAAAGTAAAATGGGAAGGCAATCTGGATGAAATGCGCTCAGCGTAACATTATATGGTAGTAGATACAACAGTTTGGGTTGATTATTTGAATGGCATTATCAATCCAAAGACCGATCACCTGCATCGTGCTATTCTTCAGGATGAACCTGTTTTACATAGCGATAAGGATTTTACCAACATCGCCAAACATACTTCAATGAAAGAGGTTGAGCTACCCTAATATTTAATCACCTACATCCATTTATTGGACACGCATCTCCTTATACGTATTGATCAGCCCGTTGGTAGAAGCATCATGTGTCTCTACCGGAGCGTCGCCTTCCAGTTCGGGAAGGATTTTCTTGGCTAACTGCTTGCCTAATTCTACGCCCCACTGGTCGAAGCTGAAGATGTTCCAGATAATGCCCTGCACAAAGATCTTATGCTCGTACATGGCGATCAAAGCACCCAGCGTCTTGGGCGTTAGCTTCTTGAACAGGATAGAATTGGTGGGCTTGTTGCCCTGGAAAGTCTTGAAAGGCGCCAGCCGGATCACTTCTTCTTTCGATATCCCTGCCGCTTTGAGTTCCTGCGCGGCTTCTTCCTGGGTTTTGCCTTGCATCAGTGCCTCGGTTTGGGCGAAGAAGTTAGCCAGCAGCTTGGCGTGGTGGTCTCCTATGGGGTTGTGGCTGACGGCCGGGGCCAGAAAGTCGCACGGAATGAGTTTGGTGCCCTGGTGGATCAACTGATAGAAGGCATGTTGCCCGTTGGTGCCCGGCTCGCCCCAGATGATGGGACCGGTCTGGTAGTCGACGGGGTTGCCGTTGCGGTCTACATACTTGCCGTTGCTTTCCATGTTGCCCTGCTGAAAGTACGCCGCAAAGCGGTGCATGTACTGGTCGTAGGGCAGGATGGCTTCGGTCTGTGCCCCAAAGAAGTTATTATACCAAATACCGATCAGGGCGAGCGTCACCGGGATGTTCTCTTCAAAGGGCGTGTTGCGGAAGTGCTGATCCATCGCATGTCCGCCTTCCAGTAGCTCCATAAAATGGTCGTAGCCGATGGCGCAGGCAATGGACAATCCAATCGCCGACCAGAGCGAATAACGCCCACCTACCCAGTCCCAGAAGACGAACATATTCTGTGCATCGATACCAAAGTCTTCTACGGCTTCGCGGTTGGTAGAAAGGGCCACAAAGTGTTTCCTGACGGCTTCCTGGCTGCCTGCTTTCAGAAACCAGTCTTTGGCGGTGTGGGCGTTGGTCATGGTCTCCTGCGTGGTAAACGTCTTGGAGGCAATGATAAAGAGCGTAGTTTCGGGACGAAGCTTTTTGAGCGTTTCGGCAATGTGGGTTCCGTCTACGTTGGAGACAAAGTGTACATCAATATTGGGTTGCTTGTAAGCCTTCAACGCCTCGGTCACCATCACCGGGCCTAGGTCGGAGCCGCCAATGCCGATGTTGACAATGTCGCGGATAGGCTCGCCGCTGAAGCCTTTCCACTCGCCTGCTATGATCTGTTCGGAGAACCGGCACATCTGATCAAGCACCTCGTAGACTTCCGGCATCACATTCTGTCCGTCGACGGCGATAGGTGTATTGGCCTGGTTGCGCAAGGCTATGTGCAATACCGAGCGATCCTCGGTCTGGTTGATCTTTTCCCCGGTAAACATCGCCTCTATAGCGTCTTTGAGTTGTGTTTCTTCGGCTAATTGGCGCAGCAGCGTCAGGGTTTCTTCCTTTATGATGTTCTTGGAAAAGTCGACCAGGATGTCTTCAAACTGTAGAGAGAAACGCTCAAAGCGCTGCGCGTCTTTAGCAAACAGTTCTTTCATCTGGATAGCTTCCATCTGACGGAAGTGCTCTTCTAATTGTTGCCAGGCAGGCGTTTGTGCAGGATTGATACTCGGTAGCATGTAAATTAAGTTTGGTGCAAGGATAATGACGCGCTAAGATACATAAGTTGTATTAGGATGGAAAGGATTTTTAGTGGGAAGACCGAAGTAGGATGTAGGACTGAGGGATTGAAGGATGTAGGAACCTTAATTATTTACCTCTTACCTCTTACCTCTTACCTCTTACCTCTTACCTCTTACCTCTTACCTCTTACTTCATACCTCTTACTTCATACCTCTTACTCCAACGTCTAACTTCATCCCGGATAAATCACTGCTTTGGTGCGTTGCGTCAGGCGGAGCAGTTTGTATACCAAACGCGATTTGAGCGAACGTTCCTCGCCGGGCAACAGCTCGCGGCTTACTTCTTTGGCGCTTTCTACCGTATACAAGGCCTCCGGGGCAATACGCTGCAGGGCTTGCAGCAAGGTGCCCAGGCTGGTGCGCTTACACACGGTAAAGAGCACGTGGGTATTGCCGCCCCCATCATCGGCATCTACCACAGAGTAGCGGTAGCGGTGTTCGGAAAGATACGCCAGCAGTTCGGGCGGCAGGTGCTTGCTGATGATGCGCACCAGCACGTTGCCGTAAGCCAGTTTCCCTTCTATCCACATGCCTACATAGGTGCCGGTAGCAAATCCGGCGGCGTACATGATATAAGACAGCGGGTGGCTGGCATCCTGCATGATGCGCGACAGCGCGATGATGGTGATCAGCGCCTCAAAGAAGCCTAAGATGGCGGCTGCTTTGCGGGCGTTGTTCACCACGAACATGAGCTTGACCGTAGCCACGGTGACGTCAGCGACGCGGGCAAAGAATATCAGTGCCGGCAATAATATAAAATCTATAACTTCAAGTGTTGTCATGAGTCCATTCTTTTAGATGGTACATTCGTTCGCAGCGGTAGGGCAGCCTGGCGGGCAAATTTCTTATCTCCTCTATAGGCGCTCCTACCGCTTCTTTTGCTTTTCTTTCGCAGCAATTGGAACGGTTACAGAGCGAATTTACGAATGGAATGGTGTGTTTGTTACGATTTACATAATTTTTTATTAAATATTTTTTTAAAATAATATTATAATAGTCTTTTCATTAAAAAATTGATTAATTCTACCTAAAACCTGTTAAAAGGAGCTGATCTTTAAGGGTATGCTCAATAAATTTGTAAAAAGAACAGGGGTGTTTTGCAATAATGGAAATGTTGCTGGTTTTTTAAAATCCATTGCTGATGCACTTTTGTCAATAGGATTTATGTAAAAAGGCTCTTTTTATGCGATAAAGACACTATATTGTGCCTGTACTCTTTGTTACTTTTTGTCTTGACACAAAAAGTAACCAAAAAAGTCAAGAAAAGAATAAAACCTCACGCACAACGCCAGCGCATCCACCCGATTCTTTCCATCCCACCGCGCACCTTTTCTAAACTTACAAGTAAACTTAAAGTAGTATAGAAGAAACTCAATGCGTTTAGCAGGGGGAAAGTTTGCTGTTTGAGTGCAGCGAGTTTCAAACTTTCCAAGATTTTTTGCCTACTTTTTCATCGATTGGAAAAAGTAGGAGCCCGTCCGGCTTGAGGACAATGGTTTGAGAAGCAGCAAGCCACAAGTTTTGCGTAAAGCAAGCTTTCGCTATACGTAACGCATCCAGCTATCCAAGTTTGCATCCAAGATAAAGCAACCTCGCTTTGTTTTTATCCAAAAATATACACACCCCGCCCATACCTTACCTCCCCTTCTATTTTCAGCACTTCCTACCCACCTTCATTTTTGCACTGTTTTGCGGTTGGGAAATGACTTTCTGATACTAAAAACGTGCTGCTTTGTCTTCGGGAACACCTTCCCGGCTACAGAGCAGCGCTGATGTAAGGCTGGGAACGCCTTCCCGGCTACAAAGTAGCCCTGATTTACCCTGAAAAACAGCTTCCCAACAACAAAACAGCACTGATTTGTAAGGGGCAAGTAAGTTCTAAGTACAAAGCATCGCTCCTTTACCTTCGGGAAGGGCTTCCCGACTACAGAGGAGCACTGATTTGCCTTCGGGAAAGTGTTTCCGATACGTGAGCGCGAAACCAGAAGTTTTATTTTTTGCGCATTGCTTACATGGTAAGGTTTGCGGCGTTTCGGGTTTTGAGCTACAGGCTTCCTGCCGTTATTATTGCCCTATTATTCACCAACAAAAACCAAACACATTATGGCAAAAAGTATTGAACAACAGTTACACGAGGCGATCTTAGCGATTGACGGAGCATTGGCCAAGCCTGCTATTGTAGCGGCGATGACGCCACTGGGATACACCCGCAAGAAAATATTTGAAGGCAGAGCCCTTCAGCGCAAAGCCGCTATGCTACAGGATACGCTGGCAGGCAGCCAGGGAAGCCGCAAAGAAGTCACCGCCCGTCTGGACAGTGCCTTCCAGGAGGCCAACAAGCTATACATGAAGCACATCAAGGCTGCCCGGCTGGCCATCCCTGCCGAAGACGTGAAAAGCTGGCACAACCTGCGGCTGGATGGACTACGCAAAAAGACCAAGTCCGGCTGGATTTCGCAGACGCAGGCTTTCTACAACAACGTAGCGCCCGTACAGGCACTGCTGGCCCAGCACAACGTCTCTGCCGACGAACTGGCGCAAACCCAGGCGATGATAGAGGCCGTACAAGCCGCCTTGGTGCGCTCCAACGACAGCAAGAGCCAGGCACAACAAGCCAAAGAACAGCGCGACAACACGATGAAAGAACTCAATGCCTGGATGAAAAAATTCATGAAAGCCGCCCGCTTCGTCTTCGACGACAACAAACAGCAGTTGGAGGCATTAGGCGTGGTAGTCCCTTCCTGATAGGGGGAAGCTGGGAGACGGGAGACGGGAGACGGGAGCAGGAAATTGAGGTTAACCAATAATTAAGTATAAGAATAATCATGGGATTTAAATTTGAGAAGCTAATAATTTGGCAAAAAGCTATGGAATTGGGAGAAGATATACATCAGTCATCCCAGAGTTTTCCAAAAGAAGAGTTGTATAACCTTTCTTCACAAATCAGGAGAGCAGCAGATTCTATTGCTTTAAATATTTCAGAAGGAGCTATCGGTCAATCTGATCCTGAACTCAGGAGGTTTATGGGGTATGCTATCCGATCTTTGGCTGAGGTAGTTACTTGTTTGCACAAAGCGAAGAGACGTCGGTATGTTACAGAGGAAGAGTTTACAATACACTATACGTTTGCTTTTAATCTTATGAATATGATGGTAGCCTTTAAGCATAAAATCAAGTAAGATTAGGAGACGGAGGACCGGAGACCGAAGCTGGGAGACGGAAGCTATAGTCTTCTATACTTCGGTCTTCCGTCTCCCAGCTTCGGTCTTCCATCTTAAAACATAAAACCAAATTACTAACATTTCCACACCATCTGCTACAGGCAGGCAGGGCGAAGACTTAGCGGCGCGTTATCTGGAAGAAAAAGGCTATGCTCTAATGGCGCGGAACTACCGCCACCGGCAGGCGGAGATCGACCTGATCACCCGGCGCGGTGCGCTGCTGGTCTTCGTAGAAGTCAAAACCCGCAGCAACGCAGCTTTCGGACACCCGGAAGAGTTTGTAGACGAAAAACAAGCCGAACGTATCCTGGAAGCCGCCGACCAGTATATCCACGAACAAGCCTGGACAGGTGCGATTCGCTTCGACATCATCTCCGTCATGCTACAGCCGGAAGTTAGTATACACCATTTTGAGGATGCGTTTTACTGAGCTTGGTCTGGCGGTTGCGGTTGATGAGCAGAAACTGCACCCCGAAGCCGTAGTTGAAGGTATCATAGCGAGTATCGACGCTGCCGGGCGCGTGGGCTTCCCGTATAAAGGGTTCGTTCAGGCGAAAATGGTTGCGGACATAGGTTAGCTCGGCAAAGAACAGCACTCTTTCGCTGATGGGTATCTTGAGCTTGCCTCCGTAGCGTTGCCCGGTCTTGTCGCGGAAGATCTGGCGGAAGCTCATATCGCGGTTAAGTTCTGCGCTGTATCCTCCGAAATTACCCTCTTGCAGGTGCTGGTACCAGAAGAAGTGGTAAACAGGCGTCAGGTAGAGGTTGCGGTAGAGGCGGAAGTCGTACTCGGCAAACAAACCGTAGATCACACGGGTGCGGGGCCAGGTGCCGATGTTGTAGTTGACAAAGCCGTCGATGCTGTAGTGACTGCGCCCGACCTGGTTGGCTTCTACGGCTAAAGAAACGCCTACGTTCAGGTGGCGGTATGCGTAAGATAGGCTGGTGTTGAGTTGGAAAACAGCATCAATAACGGTACTATACTCCTTATTCGCTGAGTCTGCCCCGGTGTAAGCAAAACTTTCCTCACCGCTGCCGGTCGCAAAGTTCACCGACAGGTTCAGGCGCGAAGCGTTGCCCAGCAGCGGCACTTGGTAGCGTTTGACCGGCGGCGACTGCCGTTTGAACAGTACGATTCCTTTCTGGCGCAGGTAGTCTTCGTTGCGTACCAGGTCGTACATCAGGTACTCAAAAGGCTCGCGCTGCCCTTCCTGCCGTATGATCACTTTTTTTATCTGTTCGCTTTTCCTGAAAGTAGTGCAAGGACCATCGTCGGTGAAGTCGCCGTTGTTGTTATCATCTACAAAATAGGCCAGGCGATCGCGCATATTACCGATGAGCATGATATTGACCGTTCTTTCTCCCTGCGGGTTCTCCAGCCCGGCCATCAGCACCAGCGTATCGGGCATACCGCTCATATCCGGCAGGGTAATGCGGCGTTGCTCTATGGCAAAGGGTGTGGTGCCGGGGTTGCTGGCGTTGAGCGTAGCCGTGCTGAGCGTGTCGCCGGTAATGCGAAAGAGCGCATTAGGCAGTTGGGAGATAATTTTAATGGTTGAATCTGCCGGGTTGGCAGCCATCAGTTGGTTTTTCATCAAAGGATACAGGTCAACGCTGCGCTGGATGATCTGCCTTGGCTGTTGCGCTTTCAGAGAGAAGGACAGGAACAGGACAGCAAAGAGCAGCAGGAAAGGTAATTTCATAGAGGCAGACCGGTCAGTAGAAAGTATGTATGCTAACGGCCTCTAAGATACAGGCGTTGGAGAGAAGAATACAAGTTTTTTGTTGATAAATGGTAGTGGAGTAAGCCAGGACATGGCCTTCTGATAAGTAGCTTGGATATTTTAAACCGGGCGCCGGGCGCACTCAATATTCAACAATCAATGCTCAGGTAAAAAACAGTAGAGTGATAAAGTAGCATTGAAGCCAAGGATCAGGATCAGGGATAACCTATAGGCAAAAACACCCGTTCACTTGCGGGCATGTAGAGAGGATTCTTTACATTTGCCGCTTTACATTGACAACAGACCATGCCATGAAAGTTTTGATCAGGGTGTATGCCACGTATGGACTCATTGTTTTCTCCGGTGTTTTCTTAGTGCTGCTACCGCTCTTTCTGCTGCTAACACTGCGGAGAAGCTGGCACCGGTATGCGCTGCTGCTCAACCAGTTCTGGGGACGCACTTTTTTTATGCTTTCTTTTATTCCTGCCCGTGTAGAGTGGCGCGCCAGGCTGAAGAAAAACCAACCTTATGTGTTTGCGCCCAACCACCTTTCGCTGCTGGACATTGCTGTGATGGGGTACGCGCCCAAGCCTTTTGTCTTTGTTGGCAAAAGTTCGCTTGCTAAGATTCCCCTGTTTGGGTTTATGTTTAAAAAACTGCACATCACCGTAGACCGGGAGAGCGTCCGCAGCCGCTACCAGGCGTTGCTCCAGAGCTACCAGGCGGTAGACGAAGGCAAAAGCGTGGTGATGTTTCCCGAAGGAGGCATCAAATCAAAAAAAGGGGTCGCCCTGACGCCCTTCAAGAACGGACCTTTCCGCGTAGCCATTGAGAAACAAATCCCCATCGTCCCGGTGACCATGCCTTACAATGGGATGATCCTGCCCGATGATGGCAAGCTGCTCATGCGCCCCCGCCGGCCCAAAGTAATTTTCCACGAGCCCATCCAGACCCGCGGCATGACTGAGAAAGACATAGAAACCCTAAAAGCACAGACCTATCAGGTGATCTACGACGAACTTGCCCGGCATTTTCCGCATATGGAAACCCAGCCTTTGGCGTAATGCTGGAAAAGTAACAGAAAACCCTTAATATTGCCCTATGAAAATTGACCGGCAAACCGTACGCAAGATTGCCCATCTGGCACGGCTGGACTTTGACGAGTCCGGCGAGGCGCAAATGATCAGGGATATGACCGAGATTCTGGACTGGATAGAAAAGCTCAACGAGGTAGACACGACCGGCGTAGCCCCGCTCACGCACATGTCGGAGGAGGTCAACAGCTTCCGCGAAGATATAGCCGGAGAGCCTTTAGACCATGAGCGTGGCCTAAAGCCTGCCCCCCGGCGTGATGAGGATTATTTCCGGGTTCCTAAAGTTTTGGAATAGCTTATCATATAAAATGCATCATTTCGTTACATGCGTATCTTCACTGTCGGAAATTTTTAGTATTTCGCCGGCAAATCAGGTGATGGCATGAACACATTGTATTTCTGGAAATCCTGGCATCCTCAGAGCCGGTTGTTTTACTTCTTTCTCTTAGGGCTGCTGGCTGCCGTGCTACTCTGGTATGGCGTCGGCTTCTTTGCCAGCCCCTCGCCTACCCTGCGGTGGGAACTCGTCTCTGACGTAGACAAAGTACCTGTCACCGTTGGGGCATTCAAGGTAGGCGTGTTCGATTTTTCCTATACGGCCGACCAGTACGTCGTCAGTGAAACCTACCGGGGCAGCAATATTCAGATCAATCCCTGGACTATCTATGCATTGCTTGGCTTGACAGGCGTGAGCCTGGTGGTACTGCTGGTGATCATCAGTACGCTCAAACGCTTTTGGTACTACTTTGCCATGCTGCTATTGACGGGCATCCTGGCGGGTTTCAAGCTGGAGCAACTGCTGCTGTTCGGCTCGGGCGATAAGCTCGGACTGGTCATTGCACTGCTGCTGTATCTTCCGGCTACTTATTACTTTCACAGTATCCGTCCATACTTAGGACTTTGGCCCCGCCTGCTTACTTTTGCTGTCCTTACTTTGAGCTTCGGGCTGCTTGTTGCCTTGTTTTCAGAGGCGTCGCATCCTGCGCTGGTGCTGGTTAGCTATGGCATGGTGGTGCCTGTGGTGCTGAGCATCTTTTTTATCATACTTGTCGGACATGAAATTATCAGCTTCTTTCTGGTACTGGTCACACGCGGCAACACGGCGTACAGCAAACATAGCTGTCTGCATTTTTCGGTGCTGTCTGTCATTTACCTGGGCAATGTCCTGCTGCTCTACCTAAAGAATGCGGGCATCCTACGCTGGGACATTTTGTATCTGAATGCTTTTCTGCTGCTGCCGGTAGCGGCACTGCTGGGTATCTGGGGGTTTCGCCGGCGCGAGGTGCAGTATGAAGCTATTTTTCGCTTTGATCCGCTGGGCGCCTACTTTTACATGGTGCTGTCCATTATTACGCTGGCTACGTGCAGTTACTTCTTTACGACCGCCAACGACCCTATGATTGAGGCGTTGGAAGATGTGATCATCTACAGCCAGATAGGATATGGCTTGCTATTTTTTCTGTATATTATTGCCAACTTTGTACAGCCTCTGATGGACAACCAGCGGGTTTACCGGATTATGTATAAGCCCCCTACTTTCCCTTACGGAACGGCGCAGATCGTGGGTACTGTGGCGACGGTAGCTTTCCTGCTCAACGCCGGTATGTTCCCGTTCTCCCAGGGCGTAGCCGGTTATTATAATGGCATTGGCGACTTGTACTGGTACCAGGGAGAAAACTTCACCGCCGAACAATATTACAAGCTGGGCGACCAGTACGGATACAACAACCACCGGTCTAACTACGCCTTGGGAACGCTGGCACGGCTGCAAAACGATGAAGGGCTGGCTTCTTTTTACTTCAAAGAAGCCCTGAAAAAGAACCCTACCCCTTATGCTGCTGTCAACCTGAGCAACTCGCTGAGAAAGAGCCAGCAGTTTTTTGATGCCCTGTTCAGCCTGCGACGCGGCATGGAACAGTTTGGAGATAGTCCTTATCTGAAAAACAACCTGGCGATACTCTACGGCAGGACGGCTGTGACAGATTCTGCCCTTACCTACCTGGAAGCCGCGATGCAATCACCTGCCACACGCCAGGCTGCCGAAGCTAATACCCTGTCGGTAGTAGCCCGGGCAAGTAACGCTCTTCAGTTTTCGGTAGATACGCTATTACGGGAAACCGTGACGGAGAAAAACTATATTCAGAACCAGATCAACACCCTGGTATTGCTCAACCAGCATCCGCAGGAAACGGCTGTAGGAAGTTCTTTAGACTGGAAATCCCCCCAGGATTCCGTATTGAACAGTTTCAGTTTTGCTTATCTGTATAATTACCTTTTCTACAAAAAAGCGGAGGCAGATACTACGCTACTCCTGCAAGTTGACAGGCTTGTGGAACGGCCGGAGAATGGAAATTTTTACGAACCCCTGAGCTAT
>JBBSNI010000137.1:0-12449 GCA_038232695.1 Cytophagales bacterium | reverse complement strand
TCTTCTTCCAGGATCAGGAAATCATCTAACAAGCCTCCTTCACGGTCGCAGGCCTGAGCGCGTACACCGGCCCCGCCAGGTATTAGGTCTTCTTCCCGTATCTCAGGAATGAGCTTTTGCAGGGCGCGGGTAAAGGCCGCTTTGGAGAAAGAGCGGTACATCTCGCCCAGCCCGGTTTTCCAGTATTTGGCGGCTACCTTCTGAAAGCCCGGCCAGGTCAGCGTCTCTATCAGTTCAGATACGCTGATGTCTGTTTTGGTGTAGCCTTCCCGCTGGAAAGCCAGCACGGCGTTGGGACCGGCTTCTACGCCACCGCCGATCATGCGCGTAAAGTGTACACCCAGAAAAGGAAACGCCGGGTCGGGCACGGGGTAAATCAGGTTTCTGACCAGGTGCTGCCGCGCTTTGACCAACTCATAATACTCGCCCCGGAAAGGGATGATCTTAACAGGCAGCTTCTCCTGCGTAAGCCGGGCGATCTTGTCCGAGTACAGTCCGGCGCAGTTGACCACCAGCGTAGTATCGTAAGTATGCTGATCGGTAATGACGGTAGAAGTATCGCCCTGCTGGCGGATGCCGCTTACTTTTTCGCCCAGGATCAGCGTGGCTTCCTGTGCCTGTATGACTTCTGCATATTTGAGAGAAACGGCTGTATAGTCTATAATGCCGGTTTGGGGCACAAAGATGCCATCCACGCCGCGCACATGCGGCTCGTGTTCCCGGATCTCTTCTACGCTAAGGCGTTTGAGCCCGGTAAGCCCGTTCTGCTGGCCCCGTTCCATGATCTTGTCCAGGGCTGGAATCTCCGCCGGGTCGGTAGCCACGATGATCTTGCCGCAGAGTTCATAAGTGACATTATGCTTTTGGCAGAAGTCGAGCAGCATCTGGTAGCCCCGGATGCAGTTGGTGGCTTTCAGACTGCCCGGCTTGTAATAGATGCCGGAGTGGATCACGCCGCTGTTGTGCCCGGTCTGGTGAGCAGCCCACTGTTTTTCTTTCTCTATCAGCGCGAGTTTGAGCCCGGGCTGCCGCTCCTTGAGCTTCAGGGCTGTGGCCAGTCCGACAATGCCGCCGCCGATGATGATGATGTCGTATTTCATGGGTTAAACAATTTCGCCTTCACCCGCAATATATTACTATTCTTGGTTTTTACTCTTTCATGTTTTGTCCCTGATACCAGATTATTGTTATCTGTTATAACAAAAACCTACCAAATAGTATACTTTTACCGGCAGGTTTGCATCTTCCTGAAAATAACTTGAGCCGATGAATGCGCGCAATACGATTTTGTACGGTCCGCCGGGTACGGGCAAAACGTATCTTTCCTTGCAAAAAGCAGTAGCCTTGGCAGAGGGATTGTCTGAGATGGAAGCTGCCCAAAAGTATCCCTCGCGCGTTGCGCTCCGCGAGCAATTCCGCCAGTACCAACAGGAAGGGCGCATTGCTTTTGTTACCTTCCACCCTTCGTTCAGCTACGAAGATTTCATAGAAGGCATCAAACCTTTTAAGAATGAAAGGAATGAACTCTATTATGACATAGAAGATGGTATATTCAAGCAGATCTGCTACAACGCCGCGTATGCGCTCTATCAGACCCAGCAACAGCAACAACTTCCGAAGACAGGAGAAACTCAACGAAAAAACTTCGACAGCCTGTACTTTGAGTTTTTGGATTACCTGAAACGCATGATGAAGGAAGGCTCCAAAGAGATTATCTTCGAGACCGTCCGGCAGAAGCCGGTGTACCTGGAGAGCATCAACAAAAATGATACGCTGCAATTCCGCTATCCACAAGGCAAGCGTACCTACGGCATCTCCAAAAGTGTGATGGGCAAGCTATACCGCCGCTTCGGACACCAGCAGACCATACCGGCTGCCGATGCAGACTTCCGGCAGATGGCAGGCAGCAACCGCTCCCTTTACCTGGCAGTCTTCCACCGCCTGAAAGCTTTTGAAGAAACCCGCAACCAAGCCTACAACTACATGCTGAACAGCCGCCCCTTGCGCGGTCCGTCTTCTACGGAGCAATACCTGCACATGAAAAGCATACTGAGCCGGTTCGATATGGGTACGCTAAACCCGGAAGACTATGCACAGGCAGATCATTTTGTGCTCATCATTGACGAGATCAACCGGGGTAACATAGCAGGTATTTTCGGAGAGTTGATTACCCTGCTGGAGGAAGATAAACGCGCCGGTATGCCCGAGGCTTTGCAAACCGTGTTGCCATACTCCCGCGAGCGTTTCTCTGTACCGCCCAACCTGTCAGTCATCGGCACTATGAATACGGCTGACCGCAGCATAGAGACACTGGACACTGCACTGCGCCGGCGTTTCTTTTTTCAGGAGATAAGACCCCAACCTGCGCTGTTGCAAACACCCGCGGCCCCGGAAATTGACCAAGCCTCTGTAGCAGCCGAAGCAGCATCACCCTATCACAAAAAGCAGCCCGGCGACCTGCGTTTAGATGTGTTGCTGGAAGTGCTGAACCTACGGCTGGAAAAACTCCTGGACCGGGAACATACCATTGGCCATGGATACTTGTTACCAGTCCTTCAAGCCGACAACCCCTGGCAAAAGCTACAGCAGGTGTTTTATCAGCAGATCATTCCTTTATTGCAGGAATATTTCTTTTCGGATGAAACGAAAATGGCATGGGTGCTTGGCGAGGCGTTCGTAGAGCCGTTGGGAGGAGACACCCGCCTCCCGGAAAAGGCTGCCTGGCAGGAAGAACATGGCTACAGACCCGTACTGCGCATCAAACGTTTGGACGGTGAAGCATTCAGACAAGCCATTACCCAAATCTATGACTGAGACGATACAGGTATATGAACAGGAGTCGCTCAGGATCGGCGATCTTTGCCAGGGCGTACGCTTCACGGAAGCGCACTGGCAGACATTGCTGCATAGCTACGACACGCCAGGTCTTCCATTTTTCAAAGTCATCCACCGGGGCATCCGCTGGAGCAGCTTTGTCGGCGTACTCTCTGTGCCCCATCTTACCATAGAGATTCTTCCCAAAGTTGAGGCAGCGTCTACCTTACCGGATTTGTGGAGAAATGTATTGCTCGACATGCTGCTGGCTTGCGAGAAGATCACGCCCTATGCCGTGCCGTCGTCGCGTTTGCAGGTGCAGCAAGGTATGCTCCCAGACCTTTGGCTCTGTCAGTTTCTCAAAGCAACAGAAGCGTTGCTACAGCAAGGCTTGTCCAGGCAATACCAGCGGCAGGAAGGAAATACCACCGCTTTGCGGGGTCAGATGATGTTTGCCGAAAATATTCGCCGCAATGCAGTACACCGGGAGCGGTTTTATACCCGCCACCAGACCTATGACCTGGCGCATCGGCTGCACAGCATCCTCTATGCAGCCCTGCAACAGGCAAGCCGGAGCGCTGCCAATGCGCAACTGCGGCAGCAAGCCCGGCAGCTTAGCGGATACTTCCCCGCAAGCTGCGCCACACCGCTCCCACCTAATCCGCTGAAAAACATCCCGTATCACCGGCAGACCGCCCGCTATCGCCCGGCCATAGAGCTTGCCTGTCTGCTGCTCCGCCAGCAGTCGCCTATGCTCAGGGCGGGCAATGATTGGTCTGGCCCGACATTTTTGATAGACATGAACCGGCTTTATGAAGAATACGTATACCGCCAGCTTGCCAAAGCGGCTTTTCAGCAAAACCTGACATTGCAACGCCAGGTCAGCACTTACTTCTGGGCCAACCGCTCGCTGCGGCCGGATATGGTACTGACCCTGCCCGGCGGCGATAAAGTAGTGTTGGATACTAAATGGAAACTGCCTAAAAACGGACAGCCTGCTGATGAAGACCTCAAGCAAATCTATATCTATAATCAGCACTTTGGCGCGCAGCGGGGTGTATTGCTCTATCCGCAGGTAGCGGCGCAGCCTTCATTCCGCCAGGCATACCACCAGTCCGGCGCGCAGCCGCTCTACTGCGAAGTGCAGTTTGTCAGGTTGCTGGACGAGGTACGGCAGCGACTTAATCTTAAAGTTGGAGAGGAAATACTGGCAGGTCTGGATTTGAGTTGAGTAAACTATCTGCGCTTGTCTTTTTAACCACAGAGCTACACAGAGAGGCTCTGTGAAACTCTGTGATCAACCTCTGTTAAGGCGTATAGCTGGCCACTGCGATCTTGGAATCTGCCGTGCCGTAATATAAAAACCATTGCTCGTGGTAGTACACCAATCCTTCGGTAAACACCACATTGCCTACCTGCCCTGTGATCTCGTAAGGCTCTCCCGGCTTGATAAAATAGCCTTCGCTACGGTCTATCAGCCGGGCAGGATTTTTAGCATCCAGCAGCACTTGTCCGGCAGCATACGTGCCTGGGGGAAGGGCAGGATCGCCGCCTTGGTCTAGGTTCATGCTGTTGTAGATGAATACAATACCTGCTTCTGTTAGCAAGGGGGGCGGCCCGGGCTCTACTAGGCGGCTGTCAAACATGCCCTGGCGGGGCGCAAAGACAGTCTGTAAGCCACCTTGCTGGTCTGTTAGCGGTGTCCAGCGGATGAGGTCATCGGAGGTGGCAGCATACATATCGGTATCGCCCCAGTACATCCAGTATTTGCCCTGGATACGGGTAGCAACCATGCGGCTGCCTTCACGCCGGCAGACAATAGCTCCGGACTTCGACCACATCGCTGCCCGGTCTTCGCCAAAAGCCAGACCATGCTTTTTCCAGGTGAGCAGATCGGAAGAGGTAGCTACGCACAGACGGGCCGTTTTGCCATCGTAGGCGGTATAAGTCATCAAGTAGGTGCTGTCTTCGGTAGCGACGATGCGGGGGTCTTCACAGCCTCCCTCCCACTCGTATTTTTTCATGGCATCGTTAGCCGGATAGAAAACTGGCTCATGCAAACGGGAGAAGTGGATGCCGTCGGTGCTTTTTGCCAGCCCGATCCGGGAGGTGCCGTTATGGATGCCTACCGTGTCTTCTGCCCGGTAGAGCATAAAAATGGTGTCTTGCCTGACCAGCACTGCCGGGTTAAATACATCTTTCACTTCCCAGTGTAGCACCTTTCCGCTGATTGGGTCCTGAAAGGTAGTGTTTCCGCGGGGCGTCAGGACGGGATTGGCTTCGTTGACCTTGTCGAAAGGTCCTAACGTCCAGACTTTCTCAGAGACAAGGGTTTGTGTTTCTGTCTCTACAGGAGCCTGGCGGCAGGAGACCAGACACAGGATGGCGGCGGAGAGAATTTTATAAGACATATCTTTTTGGAATGAATGCGCCCAAATATAGGCATTCGCAAAGATAATGTCCGGTAATTATTGCGCTACCTGCATACGATCTTTATCGGATGGTATCGTTTCATCCCCTTGCCGGGTAATTTTTAAGTCTATAAGTTTACCCGACGCCAGGTCGTACACCCAGCCGTGGATGCGCAGGTCTCTTTTCTTCCAGGCGTTTTGTACGATAGCAGTTTGCGACAGATGCTTTAACTGTTCGGCAACGTTCAACTCTACCAGTTTTTTAGCTCTTTCCTGGGTGTCGGTGATTGCCTCGAGCGTATCACTGTGTTTCCTGTATACGTCCCGTATGTGCTGAATCCAGTTGTCTATCAGCCCGATGCTTTTGTTTTCTATGGCGGCCAGAACGCCCCCGCAGCCATAATGCCCGCATACGATGATGTCTTTTACTTCCAGCACTTCAACGGCATATTGCAGCACCGACATCAGGTTGAGGTCGCTGGGAATCACTACGTTGGCGATGTTGCGATGGACAAAGATATCGCCTGCATGGGTGTTAGTGATCTCATTGGCCGGCACCCGGCTGTCAGAACAACCGATCCAGAGGAATCCAGGTTGCTGACCCTCAGCCAATTTCTCAAAATAGTGACGGTCTGCTGCCAACTGTTCCTTTGCCCATTGGGCATTTCCTTTCAAAAGTTTTTTAGATGTATCCATAGCTTTTTGTTATAGGGTTTATATAGATTCAATGCGCTCCATTAGATGACATGGTAAGGGCCGGAATATTCACCAGGTCCAATTGAATATTTCTTTCGTGAGCAGTCGTTTTAAAATTATGAATGGTCTCCAGCACATCGTAATCAATATGCTTGGTGTTTTCGCCATTGATCTCTACGGCACTGTCTCTGGGCAGCGTTTCCAGGGCTAAGGCAATTCTTCCTTTATTCAGAAAAGAGACATGCTCGCTCAGGTTGATCGTGATCTTTTTGATGTCCTCGTGTGATTCCTTATAAGCATCGTAGGAATAAGGCGTCTTGTGGTTGGCTTTCAGGATAAAGAAGATACCAACAGCCATACCTATGGTAATACCAACGAGCAGATCTGTGAGCAGAATAGCCACCACGGTTACGATAAAAGGAATGAACTGATCCTTTCCCGCTTTGTACATAGTCTTGTAAAGAGATACTTTGGACAACTTGTAACCTACCAGGATCAGAATAGCAGCCAGGGCAGACAAAGGGATCATGTTCAGGATTTGCGGGATGGCCAGCACACAGCCAGCCAGGAATAGCCCATGATAGATAGCCGCCATCCGGGTTTTGCCGCCGGCAGCTATGTTGGTAGAACTCCTCACGATTACCGCTGTCATAGGCAAGCCTCCGATCAGGCCGCTGAGCATATTGCCTACGCCCTGGGCTCTGAGTTCTTTGTTGGAAGAAGACTTTCTTTTCAAAGGGTCCAGCTTCTCGGTTGCTTCAATGCTCAGCAGGGTTTCCAGGCTGGCAATGACAGCAATCGTAAAGGTAACCACATACAGATCCGGATTGGTCAACTGGGAGAAATCAGGAAACTGCAACTCGCTGACCAGCCCGCTGAAGCTGCTGAACTGCGGAATGTTGACCAGATGCTCTTCGGTAATGACAATAGAAGGAAAAAACGAGGCAAACACCTGGTTTAACAACACACTGGCTACCACAGCGACCAGTGCACCAGGCATGGCTCCCAGGATTTTGTTATTCTTGATCCATGACCTTTCCCACAACAGCATAATTGTTAAAGCGACCACCCCGACGATCAAAGCGCCCGCTCTGAGGGAAGCAAAAGCATTGATAATGGCGGTAAAAGTATTCTGTCCTTTTTCCAGAAAGCTGTCGTCGCCAAAGAAATCCTGGTCTACACCCAGAAAGTGGGGAATCTGTTTGAGAATCAGGATCAGCCCGATGGCTGCCAGCATTCCTTTGATCACAGCGGAGGGAAAGTAAGCGCTGACGATACCGGCTTTGACCCAGCCCAGCACCAATTGCAGGGCGCCTGCCAATACAACTGCCAGCAGAAACGCTTCGTAAGAACCCAGCGATTCTATAGCATTGAGTACGATGACGGTAAGCCCTGCTGCCGGGCCGCTTACGGCAAGCTGCGAGCCGCTCATTAGACCAACCACGATGCCTGCTACGATACCGGTGATAATGCCTGCAAAAAGCGGTGCACCGGATGCCAGCGCAATACCCAGACAAAGCGGTAAAGCCACCAGAAATACTACCAGCCCCGCCGGTAAATCATATTTTGTATAGCTGAAAATGCTACCTGATAAATCCTTCATAAATAAAAATAAAACCCAAAATGCTGTTAGTTACATTTTCAAAGTTACGGCAGTAAGATTAAGATAAGATTAAGGAACAGCGAACAGAGGCGGAAAGATGAGAAAAAACAAAGAATAGTTTACCGAAAGCAACCGCTGCCCTACTTTATCTGACGCTGAGCGATATAAGCCGCACCGATCAGGGCTATGAGCAGCAGCACAGCCGATACTTCAAAAGGAAGTATGTACTCGCTCATCAGCTTGATGCCCAGCGATTCAACAGTACTCTCCTGAACTACCTTGCCGGAAGCAGTTGCCTGCCTGACCCAATCCAGAGAATCTGCCTGCGCGTGGAGAATTCCATACAGCAGCAATCCAAAGATAGCCAGCCCTAATAAAACGCCCGGAAGGCGGTTGTGGCTTTGGGTAAGGATGGGCTGCCCAGCTATCTTGCTGGTGATCATCACACTGAAAATGATCAGGATCAGGATGCCGCCTACATAGACCAGTATCTGGGTGATGGCTATAAAATCGGCACCGGCAAAGACATACAGGGCGGAGATGCCCAGGAAGGCGACGATCAGCCAGAAGGCGGCATACAAGACGCGGCGCGTCAGTAGCACCATCAGCGCGGAGAGGACCGTCAGCCCGGCAAAGGCATAGAAGATCATTTGGGGCAGGCTTATCATTCAGCGTCTGGTTTTTTCCGGGACGGCACGACTTTGCGGGCAGCTTCTTTGGCTTCTTCCTTTTGGCGAGTGTATGCTTCCAGTTCTTGTTTCTTTTCCAGAATCTGTACAGGTGTCATGTCAGAAAAAGCATAGCGGTGGTCTGCTACATCGTATTCGCTAAAGTCATAGACCGGGGTCATGGTAAGGCACTCGGTGGGGCATACGGTGGTGCACAAGCCGCAGAAGCAGCATTTGCCCATATCAATGTCGAAGCGTGCGGCATAGATGCGCTTGGAAGAGCCGTCGGAGGTTTTGCCGATCTCTTCTGTAGCACGGACAGGCTCTATTTCAATGCAATTGACCGGGCATATCTTGGCGCACTTGTCGCAGACGATGCAGTCGTCTATCTCGTTGTGCAGGCGGTAGCGTCCGTGGTCGGGCACCGGAATGGTTTCGTGCGGATAGGTCAGGGTGACGATGCCGGTCTGCTGCGCAAAATAGTCTTTGTCGGCTACGCCAATAGGTATGCGCCGCTTACGGGCTGCCAGCAAGTGTTTCCAGGAAAGGCGAAGCCCCGTCAGCAGGGAAGCAAAACCTTCCCTGATGTTTCCCCAATAGCTGCTGTTGGCACCTTTTCTATGCATCTTTGTTGACAATGTTCTTTACTCCTTCTGAAGGCTTTGTGGGGGTAAAGTTAAACTTTTGTTCAAATTTATGGCTATCAAACATATAGTCTCTGTCGTATTGATACGCCATTTCGTGCAGTTCTTTCATAAACGGCACAAAAATACCAGCCGTTTGCAGTAGCCACAGTGGCAGCACCGAGTACTTAGGTTCTTTCCCCATCTCTTGGGCAAACAGCTCTATCCATTGCTTTCCGGTCAGCGCTTCCTGGCTGGTAGGCAGATGCCAGACCTGGTTGTACGCATCGGGTGTATTACCCAGCAGTGCAGTAGCTTTGGCAGCGTCCGGTGTGTAGGTGAAGGTATGTTTCTTGTGTGCGTCGGCAAACCAGTTGGCTTTCTTTCCCTGCCGGAGGTTTTTGTAGACAGTTTCTATCAGGACGCTCTTATCATTGTCAGGACCGTAAAAGTCGGCAGCGCGGGCAATCAAAGCGGTGAGGTTTCCGGCAGCTACTTCATCTAACAGCCTTTGTGCGATCCGGGTACGTACTTCTCCTTTTTTGCTGGTAGGTCTGATGGGCGTCTGCTCTGTCATGTGTCCCATATGATCCCGGTCGTACATATACACATTGTCGAAGAAGACCAGCTTCGCTTGATGTTTCTGGCAGGCGGCGATCACATGCTCCATCAGCGGCGGCCATTTTTCCCGCCAGACTTTGATGCTGTAGTCAAAGCCGACGACCAGGTAAACGATGTCCGAGCCTTCCACGGCTTTTTCTACCTGCGTTTTGTCAGAAAGATCTGCCGGTAGAAGCTCATCAGTAGGATTAACCTTTTTCGGTTGGCGGCTGACCAGCCGGATACGGTCTGTGTAGGGGGTAAGTTCTTTTGCCAGTTCGGTACCGATGGTACCACCTGCGCCTAATATAGTTTGCATAAGGTTGGTTGGTTTTATGACAAGGTAACAGTAATTTATCTTATTTGCACTTTTTGCATATTTGCCCTATTGTCCGCTTCCGTGCTGTCTCCCTGTCCGTTCCCTGATCCCTCCCTGATATAGGTGTATTTGCAATATGGTACTTTTTGAAGATGTTTAGAGCTTCAAATGTTTGATCAGGAACGCTGCAATCGCCTGGTTTACTTTTCGCTGGTTGCGGTGCATCATAAAGTGGTGGGTATCATCTACGATCACCATCGTTTCCATAGCCACATCTTTCTCCCTCAGACGCGATACCAGGTCGGTGCTTTGGCTGAAAGATACGTTCCGGTCGTCGTCTGCATGAATGATGAGCACCGGGGATGTCCAGGTGTCTACCGACGACACCGGCGAAGACTGCCAGGCTACGTCCATCGCTTCCTGCAGGTCGGGTGCCTGTTCGTAGGCATCTTGCTGCATGGCGTACCGGCCTCTCACCCGGTTGTGCACCCCGTGAATGTCTACGCCTGCGGCAAACAGTTTGGAGTCGCGGCCCAGCGCCATAGCGGTTAGATAGCCTCCGTAAGAACCGCCGTAGATGCCTATCTGGTCAGCTTCCACATAAGGTTGCTTCGCCAGCCACTGGCCCGCCGCTTTGATGTCCTGGTATTCGGAAGCGCCCCGGGAGCCGCCGTCTGCCGGGTTGTGGAATTCGTACCCATAGCCTATGCCCAGGCGGTAGTTGACAGCCAGCACCACAAAGCCCTGGCTGGCCAGGTACTGGTTCATGGCATATGCATTGGCATAATAGGAAGAGTAATGCCAGCCTAACAACATCTGCCGGGGCGGCCCACCATGCACATAAACCACCGCCGATCTACGGGCTGCACCATCCTTCGGCTTAAAAAGCGTAGCATGTATCCGCTTGCCGTCCGGTGCCTTGAAAACCACCTGCTGTGGTACGATCAATTTGCTGGCAGGAAAGTCCTTGGGTATTAACTTTTCACCTATGAGGCTGATCTTTCTGGTGTCTATGTCCATTACGGCTGGCAAGGGAGGACGCTGAGCCGTAGCACTGATGAACGCCAGGTTTTTGCCAGTTAGTATGGGCGTCCATTCGTTGCCTTTGCCGGGGGTGAGTACCTCGGTAGCAGCTTTGTTTACAGGGACACGCACCACGTGGCGGCGGTCTATGTCCAGCGTATCCGGTCCAGTATTGGCGGTGAAGTACAGCCACTTTTTGTCTGGGCTCAGGCTGATGTATTCCGCCATGTAATTGCCCTTAGTAAGCAAGAGAGGCTTGCCGCCACCTTCCGGTATGCTGTAGAGATGCGGCCAGCCATCTTGGTAAGACAGAAACACCATATGCCCCGCTGCCCAGTGCAGGTTAAACCCGCCCTGGGTGGTAGGCACAGAACCGGGCATGGTGTGTGGCGACTGCCAGAGCGCCTGCGCTTTCCCGGTCTTTGCCTCCGCTCTCATCACCGACCAGGGGCGGGGAATTTCTGCCAGGATAGCATCCGGTTTGCCCTCCCGGACAGGCTGCCGTATGAAGGCAATATTTTTTCCATCGGGCGACCAGCGCGGGTTGCTATCGTGGTGAAAGGAAGGATCAATCCACATGATAGCAGTCGTATCGTTCTGGTAAATACCGATGAACGCATGGTCTCCGCGGTCGGAACGAAAGGCCAGCTTACTACCGTCCGGCGACCAGACCGGCGAATCGTTTTTTCCTTTGGCGGAGAAACGCTGCCTGGCTTTTTCTGCCCCGTCGATAGGCACCGTCCATAGCTGATCGTCTTTGACAAAAGCCACCTGCCTGCTGTCGGGCGAAATGGCTGGCGAAATGCCTTCGCCCAGCAATACCGGCTCACCACCGGCAAAAGGCACGCTCCACAGTTGTACTTTGGTGGGCTCAGGGCTGCCCGTTGGATTGACCGGCTCGGCATCGTCCCAGTTGGAGCCAAAATCACCGCCCCGGATATAGACGATCCACTGTCCGTCGGCAGATACGGCTACGGAAGAAAGCTCCTGCCCCTCATCCTTGCCATACTTGGTAAGCTGACGCGCCTGAAAGCCGGGCCCTTCGGCTACGAAGATGTTGCGCCGCCCGGAGGCATTGACCGCCCAGGCGATCTTGTCGCTATCGCTGGCTGCACTCAGCTCGTTAGGAAAAGGGTAGGCCATGACCTGATCCAGGGTAAACGCTGTGTCTTGTGCCGTGCTTATGGCAGGGCGAAGCACCAGCAAGAGAAGCATTGCTTTGATCAGCTTGTTTATGAAAGATAAGGTATTCGGTAAGGTGGTATAGCGGTGTATCATCATGGTTGTTTGGTTGGCGGAGTGTTAAGGTGCTCAGGTAGTACGGAAAGTACGTCAAATAATTCCTAAACCCAAATACTTTAACACTGTAACACATGCGCACCTTAACACACTACCACCTCCCCGCTACTTTTTTTAATACCTGTCCAATCCTTACATGCTCTCCTGCCTGACAGACTATCAGGATGCCTGCAAACGCTACGGTTTTTGTAAGGCTGTCCATCGTAAAACCTATGTCAAACTTTTAAACAGAACCGTATGCTTCTTTACAGCTTAGGAAATGCGTCAAAATAAGTTTTAGAAAATCAGTATTTTTGCTTCATGGAAAATAAGGTATCAAAACTTACAGAAATTCGGACCAAATATAATCATCTTTGTAATTACTTGAATGAAAAAAGCAAACGCTTATGGGCT
>JBBSNI010000136.1:0-12527 GCA_038232695.1 Cytophagales bacterium | reverse complement strand
CACAATCGGTTACTTTGTTGAAATACGCCGAGTAGAAGGTCAAAAAGGTAAAGAACACGATAAGCAGCAGCAGTACCCAGGCGGTGGTGCGCATCCGGTATTGGAGCAGCACGGCCACACCCAGCACCACCTCTGCCACGCTGAGCAGCACCGAGAAGAACAAAGCCATCGGTACCAGGCTGGCAAAGAAAGGGGCAAAATCGGCGGCAAACACCTCAAAGTATTCTTCCAGCTTGATGGCCGTGCCTACCGGGTCGTTGATCTTGATCAGACCCGAAAAGATAAACAAGCCGCCCACCAGCCAGCGGGCGATTTGACGGAGTGCCGCCCAAACGATTATTTGCATGAGGGTATAAAATTTAATTTGATCAGTGAAAAAACAGCGTAGTTGATCATATCCTGGTAGTTGGCTTTGACGCCCTCGGAGATCAGCGTCCTGCCCTGGTTGTCTTCAATCTGTTTGACGCGGAGTAGCTTCATCAGGATAATGTCCGTCATAGAGCTGACGCGCATCTCGCGCCAGGCCTCTCCATAGTCGTGGTTCTTGTTTTCGAGCAGCGTCAGCGTTTCCTGTACAATACTATCATAAAGCGGTTCGAGTTCACTAAAGTCCATCTCCAGCCTGGAATCATCTTTGAGTTGCATTTGCAGAATGGCAAGGATACAATAGTTGATAATGCCTACAAACTCACCGGCGACGGGGTCCTGCACCTGCTGCCGGCCCTTCTCCTGGATGGAGCGGATGCGCTGTGCTTTGATATAGATCTGGTCGGTGAGCGAGGGCAGGCGCAGGATTCGCCAGGCGGTGCCGTAATCTTTTGTTTTCTTCTCAAAAACTTCTTTACAGGCCTTGATAACTTGTGTATATTCGCGGTGCGTTTGGGTTTCCAAGATTTATGTTGTAAAATAACTAAACAGGTACGATCATTGATTTGGCAGCAAAAGGTAAAGCATTTTTCCATTAATCTAAAAGGAAATCTGGTTGATTTACGTCTTCCCATCGTGATGGGCATCTTGAACGTTACGCCGGACTCTTTTTACGATGGCGGAAGATACAGTCAGGACGAAAGATCGCTGCTGGCGCAGGCAGAAAAACACCTGCACGAAGGCGCTACGCTGCTGGACATTGGCGGCTACTCTACCCGTCCCGATGCCCCGGTGGTAAGCGTAGAAGAAGAAAGAAGGCGAGCGGTAGAGAGCGTTGCCCTGATCGCCCGGAAGTTTCCGGAGGCATATTTGTCTGTTGATACTTTCCGGGCAAGCATTGCCCGCGAAGCTGTTGCCGCCGGGGCTTGTATGATCAACGATATTTCCGGGGGCAACCTGGATGCGCAGATGTTTGAGACAGTAGCTGCCCTGCAAGTGCCTTATATAATGATGCACATGAAGGGAACGCCCCAGACGATGAAGCAATTAGCGCAATATGACGACCTGGTGATAGAGATTTTGGACTATTTTCAGCAAAAGCTGGCAGCCTTACGGCAGGCAGGCGTAAAGGACGTGATCCTGGATCCGGGCTTCGGGTTTGCCAAAACCATTGATCATAACTACCGGTTGTTAGCAAACCTGCAAGCTTTTCAAGTGCTGGATGCGCCGCTGCTGGTAGGACTGTCGCGCAAGTCTATGATCTACAAAAGACTTAAAATTTCGCCGGATGAGGCTTTAAATGGAACAACTGTGCTCCATACGGTGTCTTTATTACAAGGTGCTTCTATTATCCGGGCGCACGACGTAAAAGAAGCCGTGCAAACCATACAATTGTTAAACTATATACATCGTTGATCTATCTTTTTTCTATAGGATTTTTAGAGGTTAAGTGGGAGGATATTATAGACGTTTTGCTGGTCAGTATCCTGCTTTACCAGGTCTATAAACTCATGCGGGGCAGCGTTGCCCTGAGTATCTTTTTTGGCTTCCTTACCCTGTATCTTCTGTTCCTTGTGGTCAAAGCCGCTCAGATGGAACTGCTCACGGCTATATTAGGGCAGTTTATGGGCGTGGGTGTGCTGGCGGTGATCATCCTGTTTCAGCAGGAGATCAGAAAGTTTCTGCTGCTGGTCGGCAAGACGACCGTCTTCGATAGGGAGAATTTTATCAAAGGCTTGTGGCGAAGAAAAGAAGACAACGAAAAGCTCAACATCACCCCGATCATCGATGCCTGCAAAAGCATGAGTGGCTCCAACACCGGGGCACTGATCGTATTTTCCAAAAACTCCGGGCTCAAGTTCTATGCAGAGTCGGGCGATGAGATCGATGCGGTGGTTTCCAAGCGATTGCTGCTTTCTATATTTAATAAATACAGTCCGCTGCACGATGGTGCAGTCATTATCCACAAAGGAAAGATCAAAGCCGCGCGCTGTATCCTCCCCGTTACGGAGCGCGACAACCTGCCTGCTGAGTTTGGGCTCCGCCACCGCGCCGCCATCGGCATGACCGAACTGACTGATACGCTGGTGGTGGTGGTTTCTGAAGAGACCGGGCAGATGTCGGCAGTCAAAAACGGACATATCTTTCACAACCTGCCTGCCAAAGAGTTGAGGAACAAACTGAACCACTACCTGTTTGAGGAAGAGAAAGAAGAAGAGCTAACAGTAGACCCTACCAAAGCAGAAACCGAGCAGGCAAAAGCTGAGGAAGAAGCTTTTATCCACAAAAAAGAGAAAGAAAAGGAAAAAGCCAAAGCCGACAAAAGCGTAGGCGCCGAAACCGATTAGGTTTAGTAAGGGTGTTTGGGAATTCTGATATTGGGTTTGGGGCGTACTTTAGCAACAGGCGATTTCTTCATCGGTTCTTCCGTCAATGGATACCGGCGGCGGATGGCGTTGATCAGAAAAAGCTTTTGCGCTGTAAAGCTGTCGGGATGCACCTGTTCGAAGAGCGTGACAAAGTCCTGCCACTGTGCCGGTTCCCCTTTCCTGAAAGCTTCGCTATCAATCTTTTTCTTTGCCAGGTACGCTTCAAAGGTTTCCATTTTTACTTTTAGGTAACATTTTTGATGTGGGAAGACCGGAGTCAGAAGTCCGAAGACGGAAGTTTGTTACCTGTAACTTCGGTCCCGGCGGGGCACCGCTTCGGTCTTCCGACTTCCGTCTTCAAACTTATGACGAACCAAAATTAATGAATATACAAGAAAACGTCTCGCTCAAACCCTACAATACTTTTGGGATAGAAGCCAAAGCCTGCCAGTTTGCGGAGATACGCTCCGTTGCTGATCTGCAACAAATACTCCGGGACCCTGCGTATGCCTCATTGCCAATGCTGATCATCGGGGGCGGCAGCAACCTGCTGTTTACCCGCGACTTTGAAGGGCTGGTCGTGAAGATCAGCCTACCTGGCATAGAAGCTATCCGGGAAGATGAGCAGCACGTATGGCTCAAAGCCGGAGCAGGCGTTAGCTGGCATCAGTTGGTGCTGTATAGTATCGAGCAGGGACTTGGCGGCATCGAGAACCTTTCGCTCATCCCCGGTACGGTAGGCGCAGCGCCTATGCAAAACATCGGCGCCTATGGCGTAGAGATACAGGATACTTTTGATTCGCTGGAAGCTGTCGACCGGCAGACAGGTGCACTCAAAACTTTTTACAGCCAGGACTGCCATTTCGGATACAGGGAAAGCGTCTTCAAAAACGTACTGAAAGACCGTTACATCATCACTTCCGTCACGCTCCGCCTCAACAAACAGCCTGTGATCAATACCTCTTATGGCGACATAGAAAAGATACTGTCGCAAAGGCAATCTGAAAATGGTCATCCCACTATGCCCGGCATCCGGGAAGTCAGCGAAGCGGTGATCTGCATCCGCCAAAGCAAACTACCCGACCCTGCGGTGATCGGTAATGCCGGTAGCTTTTTCAAAAACCCCGTCATTCTACAGCAGCAATACGAGCAACTCAAAAAGGCGTTTGATGCCATGCCCGGTTATGCCTTTTCTGACCAAACCGTAAAAGTGCCTGCCGGCTGGCTCATAGAGCAGGCAGGCTGGAAAGGCAAAAGAGTAGGCGCCGCCGGTGTGCACGACAGGCAGGCACTGGTACTCGTCAACCACGGAGGCGCCAGCGGCGAAGAGATCAAAGCCCTTGCCAGGCAGATTCAGGCAGCCGTTTACGAAAAGTTTGGGATAGAGATCATGCCGGAAGTGAATGTGGTGTAACTGTGTTCGGGTGTTTATTAGCTAAAACGTTTTTACTATACAAACGTGTTAAACGGCCTCAAAGGCATCAAGAAAGTCAGCCAACCCCTTGTGTCCTTCGTGTAGACCTTTGTGTCCTTTGTGGTTCAATATTTAAGTCTATCAATACCCCGACATTTTATCACCTTCGCACTTGAACACCAAAACACTTGAACACTTTTCCCGTTTTACCATTATTCCCTTGTCATTTATTTTATCCACACATAACCTTATAAGTACATGAAAAAGCAATTGATTTACACCCTCTTATCTACCTTTATGGTATTTTCTCTATCTTACAGCACTTTTGCCCAGGAGGTGAAAGTAACCCCTGATCCTGAAAAAATAACGGGTAAAGGGGCGGAAGCCAGACCCAGCCCAATGGCAGTAGCCACTATGAAAAAAGGTGATGCTTATGTGAAAGTCGTTTACGGCCAGCCCCATCTTAAAAACAGAAAGATGATAGGCGAGAAAGAACCTTACGGCAAAGTATGGCGACTGGGTGCTAATGAAACCACCGAAATTACACTGACCAAAGACATGATGATTGGCGGCAAAAACATCAAAGCAGGCACTTACAGCATGTTTGCCGTACCCGAAAAAGACAAATGGACGCTGGTGCTGAATAGCGATCTGGGCCAGTGGGGCGCCTACAGCTACGACAAAAGTAAAGACGTTGCCCGGATAGATGCGCCTGTTAAAAAAGCTGAGAAAACCTTTGAGCCTTTTACCATCTGGTTTAAAGCCGACGGCAGCGCCATGAACATGGCCTGGGGCGATACACAGGTCACCGTTCCTGTAAAGATGGGATAACTACCTGATGGATGCTACTTTTTTTAGTTTACGTCTAACCCTTGAGCGTTGATTATTGAATATTGAGTGTTGAACATTTAAACACTCAATGCTCAAGGGCAAAAGCAGCACTGAATGTCTCTACCCCAGATCATCGCACCATCTCAAAGTGCTTGATGCCGCACTCGTCAAACTCATCTCCGACAGGCTCGAAGCCAAACTTTCGGTAGAAGCCGACGGCTGAGGCCTGGGCGTGCATATAGATTTTCTGTTCGGTCACATTGGGGTCTTCTTCAATATCATACAGCAGGCTTTTGAGCAGGGCAGTGCCTACGCCTGTTTTGCGGTAAGGCGGCAGCACGGCAAACCGCTCCAGTTTGATGCCCGTACGGGTCTGTCGCCAGCGGGCTGTGCCGCAGGGCTTGTTTTGTGCATCATAAGCGACAAAATGCGTGGCGTTTTTGTCATGATCGTCGTATTCCTCTTCTCGGGGTACGCCCTGTTCCTGTACAAATACGGCTTCGCGTATCTTCAAGGCGGCTTCCATTTCTTTGGCATTCACTGCTTTTCGTACCTCTGTCACGGGTCTGTTGTTTTAGTCTATGGTGTGTTGGTCTGCTCTGTCGTAGGCAGCAATGATGTCTTTGACCAGCCGGTGGCGGACCACATCCTCACCCGCAAGTTCTACAAAGCCTATTCCTTTGACGTCTTTCAGGATTTCCAAAGCCTCCATGAGCCCGGATTTCTGGTGTTTGGGCAAATCTACCTGCGAGCGGTCGCCGGTGATGATCACTTTAGAGTTGGGTCCCATGCGTGTCAGGAACATCTTGATCTGCATAGGCGTGGTGTTTTGGGCTTCGTCCAGCAGGATAAACGCATTCTGTAGGGTACGTCCGCGCATATAAGCCAGCGGTGCGATTTCAATGACTTTGTTGTCTTCGTAAAATTTAAGCTTTTCGCTGGGTACCATGTCGTACAAAGCATCGTAGATCGGACGAAGGTAAGGGTCTATCTTTTCTTTGAGGTCGCCTGGCAGGAAGCCCAGGTTTTCTCCGGCTTCTACGGCAGGGCGGGTGATGATGATCTTTTTGACCTGCTTGTTTTTCAAAGCCCTCACGGCTAAGGCTACGGAGATGTACGTCTTGCCCGTTCCGGCAGGGCCGATAGCAAAGACCAAGTCATTGGCAGCCGCCTGGGCAACCAGTTTCTTCTGGTTGGGCGTCTTGGGTTTGACAACCGCGCCCCGCGTACCGTAAAGCAGGATGTCTTCCTCACTTACAGTCAGGTTCGGCTTCTTTTCGTTGCTGATATAGTTTTGAACGTTCTCTTCGGTCACTTTGCCGTACTTGTTATAATGCTCCAGCAGGGCGTTAAGAATGTCGTTGATCTTCATGATCTCCGGCGTACTGCCTTTGATCCGGATCTCATTGCCCCGCGAAACGATCTTACTTTCCGGAAAGGCGCTGGCGACCTTGCGAATGTTCCTGTTTTCTACCCCCAAAAAATCAATCAGGGAAACATCTTCTAATGTGATAATCTTTTCTACCAAATGCGCTAGACTTCTGTTTTTAATCTTTCGTTATAAACCGTATAATCGTACTTTGTAAATTTACGCAAATATAGTCATTGTTCCATGCCACTCATCACATTTACGTCAGATTTCGGACTTACCGACCATTACACGGCTGCCGTAAAAGCTAAAATTTATACGATTAGTTCCCGGATTGATGTGATTGATATCAGCCACCAGATAGATAGTTTTAACATCGCACACGGCTCTTTTGTGCTGAAAGCTGTGTATAAAGACTTTGCTGAATCATCGGTTCACCTGGTGGCGGTGGATTCATTTGCGCAGAACAATACCTACATTGCCGCGCAAATAGACCACCATTATTTTGTGAGTGCCGACAATGGACTTATCAGTTTGCTGAGTGCCCATGACCCCGAACAAATTGTAAAGTTGCCGTACACGCCGGATATTACCTTTTCGGCCAAAGAGGTGCTGGCTCCGGCGGCTGCCGCCCTGGCGATGGGTGCTGCTTTGACAGACGTTGGAGAACCCGTAGAAACCATGACCCGAAAGCTCTCCCGGATGCTGAAAGCCAACCGGAAGGGCATCGCCGGGCATATCATACAGGTAGACCACTACGGCAACCTGATCACTAATATTGACAAAGAGACGTTTGCGTTGCTCAGCGCAGAGCAGCCGTATAGTGTTCTTTTTGGCAGAGAAAAGATGCATACCATCCACCGCTCCTACCACGATACGGAAAGCGGAGAGTGCTTTTTGATCTTCAACGACCTTGGGCTGCTGGAGATCGGCATCCGGCAGGGCAATGCGCAGGAACTGTTAGGGCTTCATTATGACAGCCCGGTGCAGATTGTTTTTGGTACGTGATAAAAAATCGCAGCAGCGGCTTTACAAATTCATAAAACTTAGATAGGTTTGCAAACCTTTAAGCCTAGATGGCGGAATTGGTAGACGCGTTGGTCTCAAACACCAATGGGGTCACTCCCGTGCCGGTTCGACTCCGGCTCTAGGTACTGAATCATGAGTGAAAAGGTAAGAAAAGGGCGCTGATTTATTCGGCGTCCTTTTTTATGAGAAGCTAATCCCACCCCCGCAAATTCTGGAAGAAGTATGACAAAGGCACTTATCGTTTGTTATGTGCCGACAGTAATTCCTACCATAAGGACGACACAGGTACAGCATACAGACGATCACCGAATCTGAGCGATTGTTGGCCGCTATACAGGACGATGCCCTTTTGAAATTTGTCAGGAACAAGCGCAGCCAGCCGTTTAAGCCCTTTAAAGTCCTTTTCTTTGAGTGATGCAGTAGATTTGACCTCAATGCCAAACAACTGCTTTTTTCGGTTTTCCAGCACCAGATCAATTTCGGCGCCCTTGTGTATACTAAAATGATAAAGTTTCAGCAATTGATCAGACCAGCTAAGCTGTTTGATGATTTCCATGACCACGAAATTTTCCAGGAAAGCTCCGGCCCGGCTTCTGTTTTCTAAAAGACTTTCTGCATCTTCTCCCATCAGGTGGCAAAGCAAACCGGTGTCATTTAAATAGATTTTGGGCGATTTTACAAATTGCCCTTCCTGATTGGGTGTCCAGGCAGGAACTTTCACAATCAGAAAGACATGTTCCAAAAGCGCCATGTACCTTTGAAGTGTCGTATTTTTCACTCCGGAAAGCCTGGCAATATCAGCCATGTTCAAAGTGCTGCTCACCCGGGTGGCGATCAATTGCAGGATATTCGGAATCTGAATTAGCCCCTCAATATTAGCAAGGTCTCTGATGTCTTTTTGTAAGACAGAAAGCATATACGACTCAAACCATTTTGATCGCCGGGGCTCAGTTTTTCGCTGGATAGCTTCGGGATAGCCTCCTGTCCTGATGGCTTGTATCATATCTTCCCAGGAGTTTTTACTGTTTGGAAATTTAGCATCTTCAGCAGTAAGCAGTTCCAGAAACTTAGACGGTTGACCAAGGATTTCACCTTGAGACAAAGGCCAAAGATGATGAATCTCGATACGGCCGGCCATTGAATCTGCTACTTTCGGCATCATCATCACATCAGCCGACCCGGTTAGCATAAAGCGTCGTCCGCTACGGTCCTGATCAACTAATCTTTTGATGCTAAGGAAAAGATCAGGCGATCTTTGTACTTCATCAAGAATAACGTAGTTATTTAGCGCTTGAAGAAAATTCAAAGGGTCTTCCTGCGCTGCCAGCAAAGTGGTAGGATCGTCGAGGGTAACCATCTCACTTCCAAAAATACCATTAGTCAAAAGTTGCTGGCAGAAGGTGCTTTTGCCCGTCTGTCGTGCCCCATTCAGTACAACAACAGGCGTGTCTTCAAGGGCTTCAAGGATAGGTTTTGTGACATAGCGATCATACATACATCACAATAGTACGCCTTTTTACTACAAAATCACCCACTGGGTGGTACAAATTTACCCACTCAATGGTTAAATTTGGAAAAAATAATACCCTTATTTTCAGTAAATTTACTCTGCTTCCACCGCCTGCCGGTGGCGGTTCAGGAAAATAAAGACCAGCCACCCCAGGCTCAGCAGTGCCAGCATAGGCGCTACATAAACCAGGGAGCGGAATGGCATCAGGTCGTCACTTTTCTGATTGTTGAAGATGGCTACGTAGGCTACGCCAAAGGTCAGGAACAGATTTACTACCGTTGCTAAGCCACCCAACCAACCCAGGATGTTGTCTTTAAAGCTTTCGTTGCCGAAATAAAGAGCAGAAGAAGGCGGTACGGCTTCCATCAACCGGATCAACACAAAGAAAATGATGTTGCAAACGGCAAAAGCGGCTAAGGCTATGTAAAAGAAGTTTTCTTTTGTTAAGAAAGTGTCGGCAATGCCTTCGCTGTCGGCGTGTATGCCTACCCGCTCGGGCAGGTAGGCGTAGCTGATCAGCAGAGAGGCAAAAAACCCAAAAAAAGAGAGAAACCAGGTAAAATTAACCAACTTGCGCATCGTCTGCTTTATTTCTTTTTCTTTGCCTGTCTTTTGCCCCGCCCTTTTTTCTCCGGTGCTTTTTCTGCCAGTGCCAGGCATTCCTCCAAGGTCAGGTCTTCCGGTTTGGTGCCTTTGGGTATCTTGACATTCTTCGTGCCGGCTTTGATATAAGGGCCGTAGCGTCCGTTAAGTACCTGCACCTCTTCGTTTTCGTCAAAGATTTTAATGTATTTCTCAGCTTCGGCTTTCCGCTTGGCTTCTATGAGTTCAATAGCACGTTCGGCGTCTACGGTCAGAGGATCATCTTCGCGGGTCAGCGAGTAGAACCCGTTTTTGTGGCGTATGTACGGGCCAAACCTGCCGATGGCAGCGGTCATAAGTTCGCCTTCGTATTCACCCACTTCGCGGGGTAGTTTGAACAACTCCAGAGCTTCCTCAAAAGTGATAGTTTCCAGAAACTGTCCTTTCAGCAAACTGGCAAACTTAGGCTTTTCTTCGGCTTCTGTCTCACCTACCTGTATCATAGGGCCAAAGCGTCCCATCTTGGCATACATGGGCAGGCCGGTCTTGGGTTCTTCGCCCAATAGCCGCTCGTATTTGATCGTGGCACGGTCTACCTGCTCGGTGCTTTCTACTTTAGGATGAAACTGACTGTAAAAATCCTTGAGCATATGTTCCCATTGTTTTTTACCCTGGGCGATCTCGTCAAATTCTTTTTCCACTTCTGCTGTAAAAGAATAATCTATCACATCGGTAAAGTACTCGACCAGAAAATCATTGACCAACATGGCAATGTCTGTAGGGAAGAGCTTTTTCTTCTCCGTACCCACCATTTCAGTCAACACTTTGGTCTCTACCTTGTCGGAAGGTTTCTGCAAAATGAGATCTTTGTATTCCCGCTCGGTACCGGCGCGGTCTTCTTTGAGAATATAACCCCGTTTTTGTATGGTAGAAATAGTAGGCGCATACGTAGAAGGACGGCCAATGCCCATTTCTTCTAATTTTTTCACCAGGCTGGCTTCCGTATACCGGGGCGGATTGCGCGTGAAAGTCTGCCGTGCGTTCATCTGGTCCAGGTTCAGCACCTGTCCTTCATTCAGCGGGGGCAACATGCCCTTGCTTTCTTCGTCCTGCTCGTCATCGTCCGTAGATTCTATGTAGACTTTCAGAAAACCTTCGAACTTAATGACTTCTCCGGTGGCGATGAGTACCTGCGGCACGGTAGAAATGCCGATGGTAGCCGTGGTTCTTTCTATCTGTGCATCTGCCATCTGGGAGGCTATAGCGCGTTTCCAGATCAGTTCGTAGAGCCGCTGCTCGTTTCTTTCTCCTTTGACTTCCCTGGCAGAGAAATTGGTTGGGCGAATGGCTTCGTGCGCTTCCTGGGCAGATTCTGATTTGGTTTTGTATTTACGAACCTGTATAAATTCATCACCATAGCTTTGGCTCACCTCGCGGCTGGCGCCCTCCACGGCTTCTTCCGACAGGTTGGTAGAGTCTGTCCGCATATAGGTGATTTTCCCGGATTCGTACAGCCGCTGCGCCAGTGTCATGGTTTGAGACACGGAAAAGCCCATCTTGCGGGCGGCTTCCTGCTGCAAGGTAGAGGTCGTAAAAGGCGCCGCCGGAGATTTCTTGACTGGCTTCTTTTCCAACTTTTGGATAGAGAACTCGGCATTCTTGCAGGCTTCCAGAAAGGCGCGCGCTTCCTCTTCGGTGTCAAATCTTTTGGGCAGCTCTGCTTTCAGGATGCTGCCGTTGTCCAGCTTGAACAGGGCTGCCACTCTGTAAGAAAACTTAGCCGTAAAATCAGCAATCTCCCTTTCGCGTTCTACGACAAGCCGCACAGCCACTGACTGCACACGCCCGGCAGATAAGCCCCGCTTGATCTTTTTCCATAATACTGGCGAAAGTTCATAGCCGACCAGGCGGTCCAGGATACGCCGCGCCTGCTGGGCGTTCACCAGGTCCAGGTCGATGCCCCGCGGCGACTGGATCGCGCTCAAAATAGCGTTTTTGGTGATCTCGCGGAATACGATCCGGCGGGTGTTTTCGTCTTTGAGATTAAGGACTTCCTTGAGGTGCCAGGAAATAGCTTCGCCTTCGCGGTCATCGTCGCTGGCCAGATAGATCAGTTCGGCATCTTTGGCCAGCTTCCTGAGCTGCGCGATCACATCTTTTTTGTCGGGTGAGATTTCGTAAGTAGGCTTAAAACCATTGTGTACATCAATACCGGTTTCATCTTTGGGCAGGTCGCGGATATGTCCAAAGCTGGAGGCTACGACAAAATCTTTACCCAGGTATCCTTCTATGGTCTTTGCTTTGGCAGGGGATTCTACAATCACTAAGTTCTTTGGCATTTTTCAGATTTGTTTTCTTTCGTTAAACATCAGATTCTGTGGAATG
Source organism: Cytophagales bacterium (assembly GCA_038232695.1). Taxonomy (GTDB): domain Bacteria; phylum Bacteroidota; class Bacteroidia; order Cytophagales; family Cyclobacteriaceae; genus JAJNNC01. The sequence continues at coordinate 672 of JBBSNI010000136.1, read as the reverse complement.
TTAATAACAACGTCTATGTCATACACGTGTACCATACTCAATAAATTGTGGTACCTTTGCATTCCGGTCACCATTGCCACAAATACTTAACCGATTGTCAAAATTTATTGTACGCGGTAATGTTTGGCTGCAAATAAATGAAAATGTGCTGTCTTTAACACCCATAAACAGAAATGGTTAGAAATTTATTCCTTGTCCGACATGCAGAAGCGGCAGAGGCTAACGCCAGCCAGCGAGATATAGAAAGAGACCTGACCCCCAAAGGGTACCGCGATGCGCCCCGGGTAGGGCGGTATCTTTTTGAGCAGCAGTGCCGTCCGGAGGTGATCTTGTCCAGTGCGGCCCAGCGGGCAGTGGCGACTGCCGAACTGCTGGCCGAACAGCTTAAATTTGATACGGGCAAGATAAAATATATGGAAGAACTCTACCAGGCGTCGGTGCGCAGCATCCTGCAACTGGTCGGCGAGCAAAAAGAAAACTGCCAGCAGATCATGATCATTGGTCACAATCCGGTGCTTACTTACCTGGCAGAGTACCTGACAGGACAGGAAATTGGCAGTATTGCTTCCTGTGGCGTGGTCAATATTAAGTTTATTCTGGACAACTGGAGCGAAATTTCTCAGGATACCGCCGAACTGCTAGCCTATACGACACCGGAAGAGATGTCTTTCT
>JBBSNI010000135.1:0-12529 GCA_038232695.1 Cytophagales bacterium | reverse complement strand
CTTTTGTAGGTACCCGCAGCGGAAGCCAGAATATCAGCGGAAGTGGTAATGTGTTTGTCGGCTATAATTCAGGCTATTATGAAGCGGGGGCCGATAAGCTCTATATCTCCAACTCCAGCACTTCTTATTCGCCGCTCATCTATGGAAATTTTACCAATAAAACGGTCAGTATCGGCTACCGGTACACAGGCACTACTTATCAGCTCTATGTGCCCGGAACCATTTACGCCAACAGTGTGTATACGCCCTCTGACAAGAAATTTAAGAAGGATATAGTCAGGGTAGATCATTCACTGGAAAAGATCAATGCGCTGCAAGGGGTTACTTACGAGTTCAAACAAACGGGAAGTGATTCTACTGCCCGCCAACTTCCCCAGGGAAAACAATACGGACTCATCGCCCAGGAAGTGAGAGAGGTTTTGCCCGAATTGGTGATAGAAGATGAAGACGGATACCTTGCGGTGAATTACACAGGTATGATTCCCGTATTGGTAGAAGCCATCAAAGCTTTGCAAAACGACCGGGACAGTGTAGCGTTGCTGCAAAAACAGATCAGTGATCTACAGCAGGAAAATGCAGCCATCCAACAGCAATTGGCTGAGATCAAAACAATGCTTACCGGCAGAAGCATACCGGAAAGCAACGGGCAGCAAGGAATACTTTACCAAAATATTCCTAATCCTGCGCAGCAAACCACCACCATACCCTATAAAGTACCGGTTTCTGCCAGAGAAGCTTACCTTATTATCCGCAACTTGCTGGGAGAAGAAGTCTTACGGGTAGACCACTTACATAAGGGGCCGGGAAGCGCAGAGATTTCAACCACAGGGCTGAAGGCGGGTACTTACCTTTACATGTTGATCGCTGATGGAAAAATGCTGGGAAGCAAAAAGATGATCGTACATTGATACTATTCATAATAATGCGCAAAGTCTGATGGCGTAAGCTGTTTAGTGTGTAGCCTCCACTTCGTCCCGGAGCAGATGCCACTCGTCGATCTCGCGGGCAAAGAAATAGCCGAAGTTTCCCTGCTGCTGGTAGAGTGGCATGAGGATACGGCCCTCGCCGGGAGCATACAAGGGTTCGCCGTTGCTGTGCGCCAGCAGTTGCCCTTTTTTGATTGCTTGCAGGTTGACGAAGCCCGGCTCCATCTCAAAAACCTCTCCTTCCCCGATGCTGTAAGAAGAGACTACACTAAAAAACTTATGCGGCTCGGTGGTGTCGTTTAGCAGCGTTGTTTCTGCAACGGCTACATGAGCCACATCCTCTGTGAGGCAACCGGCATGAACAAGCGACTGCCAGATCATAGCCTCCTGGTTATAGATAGTATCCAGCCCATCGTGCTGGCCGCCTTCGAAGGTAAAGCCATGAAAGCCCCGCTTGTTATAATACTCAGAAAGGCAGCCGCGGATTTCCCGCTCCGTACCGGCTACCACGGGCACAGGAATACCTTTGACAAATTGATACGTCTGCGGATACCCGGCGTTGATGCTGATAAAAGGTACACTCTGAGAGGAAGTGCTGTGGCAGTCTATAAAAAAAACTTCGGCAGCCTCTGCCGTGAGTTCATCCACCAGTTCGGTCAGCGCTTTCAGTTCTCTTAATTCTGTATGATACAGGTGTGGTTTTTTAGCCTCCTGCATGTTACCGGGCAGGAAAACCCTGTTCAGGTCTTCGTCTATGTAGCGCACGCCCGCCCCCAGGGCAGGCAGGTTGCCCGCAATGCCGGTGATGCGGCCTTTGAAAGGTATGTGGTCTTCTTTGAGTTTTCTGAATACATTTTGTAAGGCAAAAACGCCGCTGGGCTCGTTGCCGTGCAGTCCGGCAAATACCAGGAAATGAGGTCCTGGCGTGTGGGTGGTGTACTGCCCTAAGATTCTTTCAATAGTTATGGTCTGCTTTAACGCTTTACTGCTTACTATTTGTGTCATTACTTTTTAATAATTCCTGGTATAAATGATGGGAAATACGTACAAAATCATGTTCGGTCACAATGCCGACCAGCCTGCCCTGGGCAACGACCGGCAGGCAGGAAATATTACTGTCTAAGATCAGCCGGATGGCATCCACCACCAGCATATCCGGCGAAGCCGTCACCAGGTCGGTGAGCATGATCGCTTTGACGGGCAACTGCGAGAGGTCTTTGTCGTGGTGTTCGGCCGTATAGGAGATGATGGTGTCTTTGTTGATCAGACCAACCAGTTTACCGTCTTTCTCTACCGGAATATGCCCGATATGCTTCCAGGTCATCATATGGGTGGCAAAATCCACAATGTCGTCTTCTTCTACCGTATAGAGCGTATTGGTCATGACCTGCTCTAAGTGCCAGAAGCGGTTGCGCCAGCTACCTGCCTCGCGGGCGGCCGCAGGCTCCCAGGTATGTACCGGCTGCCCTTGCTTCTGCCGCTCCAGCATACCGGCGGTGATGGCAATAAGGGCTTCGTCCGGCGTACTTTCCTCCAACAGGTGGTGGTAAGAGTTGAGTATCCAGCGGGAGCCGGTACGGCCGCTTTGTGTCCTTTGCTCAATAATGTTCAGATAGTGTTCACTTTCTGCTTCGTCTACGGCTGCCCGCTGCAACCCCTGCCGGGCCAGGGGCAGCAGTTCGTCCAGGATCAACTCCTGGGCAGAGACCAACTGCTCGCCGAGCCACTGGAACTGCACTTCTATGCCCAGACGCGCTGCTTTCAGAAAGTTGTTCTTAGCATCATCGAAGTTGATCTTTTGCTGTAGGTTTCTGTACCGGTCGGGAATGCCGTTCATCAGACCCAGCCAGAAGGCCGCATTGGCGATCTCATCTTCCAGGGTAGGTCCGGCAGGGAGTATCCTGTTTTCTATGCGCAGGTGCGGTACGCCGCCGGTTTGTCCGTAGCATACACGGTTCCAGCGGTAAATAGTGCCATTATGAAAGCTTAGGGCTTCCAGCTTAGGTACTTTGCCTTCTTTTAAAGCAACCGTTGCCTGCTGCTCCATCTCTTTGGTCAGAAAAGCTTTATAACTGGCAATGTCATCGTGGAAGATCTCGGCGATAGACTCCTGCACCCAGGTGTTGCCAAAAGAAACGCGGGCATCTTCGTTTTTCAGGTTGGAGTAAGGCTTGCGGGTGTCGGTAGTCTGCCGCAGCAGCGCGATCCGGGTCTCGTGCCACAGGCGTTTGCCCAGAAAAAGAGGAGAATACGTAGCGCAGGCCAGCGTAGGTGCCGTGATGAGTTGCGCCCAATTGTACAGGTCAATAATTTCTTCTATATCTACCTGCAAATGCACCTGCAGGCTGGTCATACACCCACCGAAGGTAGAAGGATTGTCGCGCGTGATGAGTTCGTCCAGCCCCTGTATGTTAAACTCATACTGTTCGCCGCGACGGTTGTTTACATTTTCCAGCAGCATATGGTAGCGGGGCTCCGGCGTGATCGTCTCTACCGTGGTGTCGGACTTGCGGATAGTCGGAAGTATGCCGGTCAGCAGCACCTCCGCGTCCATCTGCCGGGCTTCCTCTACGACCAGGTTGATCTTGCTAAGCAAATCCTGTTTGAGCAGGCTCAGGCATTTGCCGGTAAAAGGAACAGGGTCGGCATTTACTTCTATATTGAAGCGGGCGTATTCGGTGGTCACAAAAGGCTGGGCGAGTTTACGGTTGATCTCCGGGCCGATCATCGCCGGGCGGTAAGCCGGGTCTACAAACACCATCTCCTGCTCGGCGCCGATGCGCTTGACACCCTTCTCAAACTGGTCTTCGGCTAACATCTGCTCAAACGCCTTGATGTCGTCCAGCAGATGGTTCATAAACGTGCGCCTTTCTTCTTCGGATGTGATTAATTTGATGTTGCCTTCTGCCATACAAGTAAAAAAATTATATATAGGTTAAAAGCGGGGAAGGATAGGTTTTGTTATGAAAACTGTCTTTTGTAAGATCAATAAGTCCGCCATTACTGATTCCTGACCATTTCTGACAGGCTTTAAGAGAGACCCTATCCGGATAAATTCTTTTTCAGGCAGATTACTTTTAGGGTTAGCAGGTTGACCAAAGATCAATAAATGTATAACTGCTGATGTTGTCACTTTGATTTGCCGGGATTATTAGTACCTTTATTTGTAAAAATGGTATAGCCGGGTAAAACTGTAGCTGGCACGAGTAAAGAAAGATGTGAATAGCAGTTTTCCATTAACATCGTTGGTTTTTGTACTCAATCACTCATAAAATTTTGTCGCAAAAAGCTTATGGAAACGCATGACCCAGACTTGTATCATTTTTTACATCACGATCAGCATGATATAAAAGGAAAATTAGAGCGGCTGTTTAAAACCATGACCTGTCATACGGTATTTCTGCTGGACAGGCTATCCAACAGGTTTGATTTTATCGGCAAAACACTGGCTGATCTGCTCTCCTATCCATCCGAAAGAATAGAAAACGAAGGCTTATTTTTTATCAGCAACCTTATCTCAACAGACGATTACAGGCGGCTGGTCAGCAATTATCTCAAGCTTTTGAAGCAGGTAGGGGAATTTACTTTCAGACCGGGCCAGCGGTACAAAGATCAGTGCAGCATACGCAAGGCGGATGGAAGCTATCTGCCGGTAAAAATATTCATGACCCTGTATGATGAAAGACCGTTTTTTAAAGGGCAGTATTTTGTTGGCATCATCAAGGAAGAAGCGAAAGAAGAATATGACGATCCCTGGCGGACAGGTATAGATAATGAAAAAGCGTTCTCCACCCTTCAGATGATGATAGAGCAACTGCATGGTTTGGTCCGGGAAGCACATAGCAGTTTAAGAGGAGATTTAAAAATTATTACCCACCGTGAAATAGAGATCCTCAATTTGTTGTCCAGAGGATTTTCTACCAAAATTCTGGCTTCTCACCTGCACATCAGCAACCACACGGTAGAGTCGCACCGGAAGAACCTGCTGATGAAGTTTCAGGTGAAGAACACCCCTGAACTCATCAAGGCGGCACATGAATATATTGATTAAAGTTATCATATCTCTGGCATTTGTTAAAACACCCTCTGCAAAAAGTGAAAAAACAGGCTTTATTTTCCCTGAATTCCGGGATTGAGCAACTCAGGAATTCTTCTCAATTTTAGGCATTGTTTCTTCCATCTAAAAATACAACCACCATGGCTGCACCCTCTCTTTACCCCGGAGAACTCTTCCTCCAGGAAGGTTTCAATGCTGACGCTTTGAACGGATACCACGAACAAAGTGAAGGAGAAGAAGTTTTTGACGAGACATTTTCACCCGAAGATGATGGCGATTCCTCAGGCATAGCCAGCAGGGGGCGCATAAGCCGGGTGCAGGACCTGCCCCAGGGCAGCGATTATCCGGCAACGGCTTTGCTCAGCGACCTGCGTACCATCGCCCACAACCTGCGCAGAGCCACCCGGCAGGGCGGTTCTTCCGAAGCAGAATCTTACAACCAGCAGGAAATCCCGCCGGTAGTCATCGCAGGCGCCTCGCTGGGTTTCACACTTTTTAAGAGTACAATAAACACACTGATGGAGGGTGACATTAAGGTGAAAAAGCCTGATAAGGTGGAAGTAAACGCTACCAATCTTCCGGTTGGCGTAAGGCTTAATGCAAAAATTATTAACAATTTTGTAATTTTCGAATATAGAGAAGCAAACCCCATCAGTGGTGTGGAACAGGTAAATATTCAATTGACCTGTAAAGTGCAATACAACGGACCGGAATTGACAGCTACTTTTGGCTTCACGCCGAATGGTAAACGCTCCCGTTTGATGAGAGATACTGATATCGATATTGGAGCGCCTCTGGGTCTGCAAACCATGCGTACGTCTGCCGACTGGGCGCGTGCCGGCATCCCGGAATACCCGGTAGTGATCGTACCCGTAGAAGTGCGCGTAGACCGCCCATGGCCTCAGGCTAATCATAACTTCACCTTTGACCTGGTACTCTCCGGTATGTATGGCTTTGGACGAAGGGCGGGCAGTAGCTATAGAGAACATTTCGTCAGAAAGGATAATTAGACCTGATAACCTGAAAGACTATGAAAATGAACGGACATCCCGACGCCAGCGAAACGCTGGGCTATGCCCACCAAGCTTCTCTGCCAGACGCCCAGTATGAGCTATCTCCCGAAGATTTTACACAAGAACCAGAAGAAATGATAGAAGGCAGTGCGGAAGAACAAACCTGGCTGGATGCCTATACGTCCGGAGCTTTTCAACAGGAGGTAGCACAGTTGGAACAGACCCTGCGGGAAAGTATAGAAAATATGATCTATGAAAACCAGGACGACGAACAATTAGCAGAGATACTACCCGCCCTGATCCCCATCATCACAGCCATAGCCCCCGCGGTAATACAGGGGGTATCCTCCCTGATCTCCAACGCCAGCAGGCGCAGAAGCCAGCCCCGCCGGCAAGCGCCTCCGGCGCGGTCTGCTCCCCAACAGACCGTCCGCCCCCAGCCTGCCCCGGCAAGGCAAGTGACCCGGCCGCGCCCTGCCCCCCTCCGGCAGCAGCCACAACCTACGCCCTCGGCAAGACAAACACCGCAGCCAGCACCCTCTGTAAGTCCTGCCACTGGGCCAGCGCCCCAGACTTCGCAGGACCCTATCAATCAGTTGCTTAGCCTGCTTTCCAACCTGGGTGTGATGAACCTCATCCAGCAGGCTGCCAGCGGCGGGGGCAGTGGCAGTGTGCCGCTGGGCAATGAGCGCACGGAGGTTTCTCTGGACAGCGTGTTGCACGCTATTTCCCAGTACGCACAGATGGCTTCGGAAGATTTAGGGCAGGAAAACCAGACAGAGACGGCGGAATACCTGCTGGATGCCGAAGGCAACTTCCAGCCGGAAGCACTGATGGAGCTTATACGCGAAGAAGAAGACTAAATCACCACACCTATAAAAAGATGGACATTCAAGAGCTCATGAAACTGATGAACAGCGATCCATCGCAGGAGGAGCGGATGAAGATGCTGGCGCAGATGATGGCGCAGCAGCGGGATGCCACCCAACAGGAACAAACCGCTGACCGCCACACGCCCGAGGACTATGAAAAACTACGGCAGCAGGTGCAGCAGCTTAGCGGCTATACCAAAAGACTCCGGCAAGCCAACAAAGTGCTGATGGAAAACATAGACATACTCATCAGCAGAAACGACCAACTGGCCGATGCCCTAGGCGCCTGCCGCGATTGTTTCGGAGAAGACCCGCACTGCAAAACATGCCGGGGATTGGGCAAACCGGGGTATTTTGAAGTAGACCCCAGGCTCTTTGCGATCTACGTACAACCCTGCCTGGCGAAAGAAGAAAACTATTGAAAACCAACATACATCATTTATTATCAACCCATTTAACCAAGGAGGTCAAACATGAATTATTCTAATAACGATGATGCCTGGGTAGACGAAATGCTCATCGACAGCGACGATGAGTTGTTTACCGAAAGCGACGACGAGTCTGATGACGAAGGCTTGCGCGAGAGCGACGACGAAAGAGCCGGCGAGTCCGACGATGAATTCTATGGCGCAGAATCGGAAGACCCGGAATTCTTGTCCGGACTCATCCAGCAGGGCATAGGTTCAGCCATCAGCGGGGTCAGGAACCTGATTGGCCGGAAACCGAGAAGTTCGCGCAGTGTCAATGCTTTCCGGCCAGGTAGCAGCTTTCTGCGCCATTCCTTCTCCCGGCGGACACCCAATATTGGCGCAACGTCTAACCTTTCCGGTACCCTGAATACCAATCGGGGACCTTTCAGCTTCAAGCTGCCTCCCAACATTGCTACAAAGGATGATCTGAAAAAGCTGGCGGCTACCGTCATGGCCAATGACAAAAAGCAGGAGACCGCTATCAAGCGAAATGCCAACGCCGTCCGGGGCAATGTGGCTGCTATCCGCAAAACCAACGCCGACCTGAGCGCGCTGGACAAAAAGCACAGCGCCGTAGAATTGCGCCAGAACAAAATCCTGGAAACGATCAACAAAAGGGTCGTCAGGCTTCGGAAAGACGCCGAGCAAACCAAGCAGCAGATGCAGATGCAGACCATGATGTCTTTGATCATGCAACCCAAACTAGAGAGTATCAGACTTCAGGCGCCGCCCACCGAAGGCGGCGTGACACCCGACCCGGTTACTTTTACGGTGCAGGAGTCCAAGTTCAAGAGCGATATGCTGCCGCTTATCTTTATGATGTCTTCTTTTGGAGGTGGAGGAAGCAGCGACGGCAATATGATGAACAATCCTATGATGCTTTACTTCCTCATGGGAAAATAAGCTGAAAAAAATAATTTAGTCATCTAAAAAATTCAAAAACATGGCAATTACGGCAAAATACCAAATGGAGAAAATGTTTTTCACCGCCTTATACGCTGACAGAAACGATATTCCCAGCGATATGAAGTCCAAACTGATGTTGTCTTCTATGATGCCCGAGCAGGGCATGGGCGGCATGTTATCCTCTATTGTCACCATAGACCAGCACAAGGAGGTACTGGACCAGAAGAAAACATTAGAAGTACAGCTTAAAAAGCGCGAAAGCGAAGCCAAGAAAATAACAACCGCCGACCGTTTTATGGTCAATTGGGTCAAACAGACACAGCTTCCTGAAAATCCCGAAGACAGAGACGAGCTGGTCAAATCTGTTGCTCTGTTTCTGGCAAGTTATATCAAAGAGGTGCATCAGACCAATTCGCTGCCGCCTTCCTTTGCAGAACTGCCTGACATTTACAAAAAGGAGATGGAAGCAGGTCCGCTGAAAGCGCTGCCCGCATGAGAGAAATCACAGACGAATTATTATTGAAACATAACAAACAATAGGCTATGGGTCAGGAAAAAAGAGGATTTAATCAAATGCTGCTGGCAAATAAGAAAACCGTGCCGCAGCGTAAGCAAAAAGAGAAGCCATCCAAAGACGATGGTGATGCCTTCAAAGGAATGCAGTTGGCGTTTCTGACAGCCAATAAGTCATTTCAGGAAAAGTATGCTTCAGTTGATAAGAGTCAGCAGGAAACACAGGCTGAGGAGACTACTGCCGAAGAAGCCATGAGCCTGCAAGAACTGACGGCAAGACACCAGCAGGTAGAAGACCAGTGGAAAAATATGGAAGACAAAAAAATTGGAATGACCGCAAGGGAAATATTTCCTTTTATAAAACCCTACCTGGAGAAATACAAGGATGTGCCCGTCAGCAGGATATTTGAAAAAATAACCGAGAAAGATAAAAAAAAGCTGGCAACAGAGCTCTGGAACCATTACCAGGAAGAGATGAAAGCCTACATCCGGGAAAAGTTTGACTTATGCCAGCAAAATGCCGCCCTGATCTATACGATGTCTCAGCTAAGCACCCAGGAGTTTGATAAATTTGTGCGCAGCGCTGTAGAACAGCATGTCTCCCATATGTTCAGGATCAATGAAGAGATGATGCAGTTGATGGATGCCTCGCTTCACAACGGTCAACACGAAGCCGTCTGAGGCCAGCATGGTCATGAGATGTAATCGCTGAAAACGTATGGACCCGGCGCTACAACAACTCCTCGGTGAAGGCTTGCCCAACGACGAAGTAGAGGTCATCATCAAGCTGAAAGACCCGCTGCGGCTGCCGGAAGGCGTCCGGGTCATTACCCGGTTCGGCAATATCACAACGGTCAGAATGCGCCGGGCAGACATCTTGCCTGTGTACGACACTGAAGAGGTTTTCAGCATGAAAGCGCCCCGTATCTTCGACGGAGCCGCCCTGTCCGGCGAGCAGTCGCCGTACTTTTCTGACAACCTGACAGAAACCGATGGCATCCGGGCGCGACCACACGGCCCCCGTGGCAAAGGCGTCGTGGTAGGCATCATCGACTGGGGCATTGACTTTGCCCACCCCAACTTCAGAAATGCCGATGGCTCCACCCGCCTGCTGGCGCTCTGGGACCAATCTCAACGCGATACGGTGGCTGCTCCCGAACCCTATGGCTATGGTCGTGTCTACGGACAGGAAGAGATCAACCGCGCCCTGGCCTCCAGGGCGCCTTACGCCGCGCTGAATTACCACCCGGGAAAGAGCGACCCGGGCATCGGGGCGCACGGAACCCATGTGATGGACATTGCCGCAGGTAACGGCAGCGTCGGGCTGCCGGGTGTGGCTTCCGAAGCCTGTCTTTGCTTTGTGCAGTTGTCTGCCAAAGCTGCCCCCGAAACGGCGGTCTCTGCCAAAGCTACGCTGGGAAACTCCGTCAGGCTACTGGAAGCCATAGATTTTATTTCCAAAGTAGCCGGAGATCGGGCTTGTGTTATGAATACCAGCATCGGGACGCATGGGGGCAACCACCGGGGCAACTCCGTGGTAGAGCAGGGCATTGATGCTTTTCTGGCGTTGAACGCCAACAGGGTGCTTTGCCAGAGTACAGGTAATTACCACCTGGCCAAAGCCCATGCTTCGGGCATTATCCGTCCGGGCAGAAGCCATACGATAGAATTTTTTGTAGACCGGGCAGACACCACACCCAACGAACTGGAGATATGGTATGCCGGAGAAGATCAAATAAAAATCACACTGTCGCACACAAGCCACCAAGATGTTGCTGTCTCCCGCCTGGACCAGAACAGCGAGGTGAAAATAAATGGACAGACCGTAGGGATGATCTACCACCGGTCTCATGAGCCTAACAGTGGATTGAACCACATAGACCTTTTCCTGTACAAAAACGCCCCCCCGGGTAAGTGGTCGGTTCAGTTAGCCGGAGAAATCATCGTAGATGGCCGGTATCATGCCTGGATAGAGCGAGACAATGGCTGCAAACGATGTCAGGCAACCTTTGCGCCCGAGCATGTGGATACCCAGACCACCATTGGCATTATCTGCAATGGCTATCATACCATTACGGTAGGCGCTTACGACAGCCACAAGACAAATTTTACCCTGGCTCCTTTCAGCAGCAAAGGACCTACCGCCGACGGCAGGGTCAAACCTGATCTGGTAGCTCCCGGCGTAAAAATCCTGGCGGCCCGGTCTACGCCCCGCCATCAGCATCGAGGCAACGCTTTGCTCACCCGCATGTCGGGCACCAGCATGGCAACGCCTCACGTGACCGGCACAGTAGCGCTGATGCTGGAAACCATCCGGAAGCCTGTCTCTATTCATACCATCCGCAATATCCTGCTGGCCAGTGCCGATGAGCAGGCGGTAAGCCCGGACGAAAAAATGCGGGTAGGAAGCGGGTCGCTGAATATTGGCAAAGCTTTAGCGCAGGTGGAGGAATATAACAACCAGTTTTCCGGTCGTAAGCAGGCATTTACAGGGGACAAAGAAGCAACGCAGGTCCCTGTTAAACCCTGACACATATCAGTTTGATTGCCCGACAATTTGTCGGAAAGACATAGATAGTAAGCTTATAGATGGGGTTTTTATCCTTAAACCACGACTTTCATTCACCCTTTGTATGGTGTTAATTATCAGCAGCTACGTACTTTTTATAAAGCGTAACCTTGCTATCAAAAGCTATAAAAAACCGGATTTTTGTAGCAAATATCAGGAGGTAGCCCTAAATTTCCGTTTTCAAATGAGCTAAACGAAACGCATGTACCTGATCTTTGATACCGAAACAACCGGACTGCCCCGCGATTATAATGCCCCCGTTACCGACCTGGACAACTGGCCCCGGGTGGTGCAACTCTCCTGGCAACTGCACGACGCCAAAGGCAGCCTGCTCAGCGCCAAAGATTATATCATCCGGCCGGAAGGCTTTACCATTCCCTTCAACGCCGAGAAAGTACATGGTATCTCTACAGAACGTGCTTTGAAAGAAGGGCATCCGCTACAGGAAGTCCTTGCGGTATTTAACAGCGACCTGGAAAGAACCCAGGTGGTCGTCGGGCATAATGTAGACTTCGACATCAACATTACGGCGGCGGAGTTTATCCGCGCAGGCATCAGCAACACTTTGCTCAACATGCAAAAGCTGGATACCAAAGATGCTTCTACCGACTACTGTAAAATCCCCGGCGGGCGCGGCGGTAAGTACAAGTGGCCTACCCTGTCGGAACTGCACCGGAAACTCTTTGGCGTAGGCTTCGAGGAAGCGCACAACTCGGCATTCGATGTAGACGCTACTGCCCGCTGCTTTTTCGGTCTGCTTCAGGAAAAAGTGCTCAAACCTTTTACAGACAAAGTTCCTCTGGAGCAAATCCGGTACGAACGTCCGGACCTGGAAGTTGCTGGGCGGGCTACTGCCACACCGGAAGAAGCCAAACCCCAGGCACCTGTCGTTCCGGCGGCGGGCATCGCGGTGAAAGACATCCAAACCGCTCCTTTCAGTCATCTGCATGTACATTCGCAGTATTCTATCCTGCAAAGTACCGCCAGTTACAGGGAGATCATTGCCAGGGCTAAAGAACTGAACATGCCTGCAGTTGCCATTACCGACCTGGGCAACCTGTTTGGCGCTTTCAAAGCAGTCGCCGAAGGCAAGCGGCAGGGCGTCAAAGTGATCATCGGCTGCGATGTGTATATGGTAGAAGACCGGCACCAGCAGAAATTTTCCAAAGAATTTAGAGACCGCCGTACCATCCAATTGCTGCT
>JBBSNI010000134.1:0-12613 GCA_038232695.1 Cytophagales bacterium | reverse complement strand
ATGATGCGAACCCAGTATGATGCCGGTACCTTGATCCAAATGCGCCCCGTAACTGCTCAGATAAACGACCCGCTTTGTATGAGATTCTTTGATGGCTTCTTTATAATTATTGGCGATTCTACGATAGTACGCCACCTGATCTTGTTCCCCAAAATTGGGTGGATTCATACAATACAACGCCTCTGCATCCTTAAACGTTGACTTCAAAAAATCAATATCTTCAAGCGAACCTATTGCCGCGTGAGCACCAAGGTTTTCAATGTCTTTTTGCCTTTCGGGGTTGCTACTGACCACCGTCACCTGATGTCCTTGCTGCACTAAATGTTCGGTGAGCGGTTTTCCTATATGGCCCAATGAGCCGGTTACTACAATGTTCATAACGATAGATCTTTTAATTTTACAATTCAAACAAAATCTTCAATCCTTCTTTCAGCGGAGTAGGCTTACGTCCCAGGTGCTGTTCCAGTTCGTGGGTCACTTCCGCTTCCTGTCCGTTCCTGATGTGCAGGTTAAAGTCAACGATTTTCTTCACCATGGGTTCGGGTAGTCCCTTCTCTTTCATCATTTTCTCAAAGGCGGAAACCTCAACCGCCGTGTACTTCACGTCTTTTCCCGACAGTTCGGTTAATGCGGACGCTACGTCGTAAAATGAGTAGGCTTCGTTGCCGGTAAACTGATACGTCTTATTGTCACACGCCTCCGTCGCCAGCACGTTACCCATCGCTTCGCCCTGTTCTCTTCGCAGGGCATACGCCACCTTGCCATCACCGGCGGGCTGAAAGATACCGGTGTCAAACACCTGCTTACCCACGAACAACGGCACGGAATCCATGTACAGAGAATTTCTAAAGATCGTATACTTTAGCCCGCTTGCCTTGATGTAGTCTTCGGTCAGAAAGTGCTATTCCATCAATTCGTTGGCCAACGTCTTTCTATCGTGCAGAGACCGGCTCGTATAAGCAAGGGACGCCACCCCGGTTTTTTGGGCGGCATCCACCACATTTTTATGCTCCTGCATCCGGTCGCCCTGGTCTCCGGCTGAGATCAGCAAAACAGTAGCTACGTTTTCCATCGCTTTTTCGAGAGATGCTACATCATCGTAGCTCCCAAGGTAGGAATTGAACCCCTTGCCACGCAACTCCGACTGTTTTTCTTCTTGGCGGGTAAGGGTAGCAATATGTTGAGCGGGCAGGTGCTTCAACAATGCCTCGATGACAGCACTTCCCAAACTTCCGGTCGCTCCGGTTACTAAGATTTTCATATTTTTTGTTTTTTGGTTGAGGCAAACTTCCGCAAAAACCAAAAGAGATACGTAGCCGAATCTATCGTTATGTTAGTCAAATCTAATATTATTCCTGGTTCGTTATAAAATGGTGGGGAGGGTCCTTATCATTACCGGGCAAAAAGAAAGAGTAGATTGTAAACTAAAAAGTCCTTATTTTAACCGCCAATGGTCATTGCTACGGGTAAAGGTAAAGAGTAACGTCGAGGATCATGCATCTTTAACCACGGAAACTTGGACAAATCCCCTAAAATACACGAGGCTAAATCGCTCTACGAGGCGTACCGAGACTTTGGATTACCCACCAGACTTCTCGAGTCTCCCCGCATCGGTTTTGTCATTATTAACCTCAAAGAGGTAGGTTTTGCGTAACCAGCGCGGACATCGTAATCAACTATACGAGCAGTAAACCGGCCGACGACGAAGCGGTGGCGGCCATCCAGGCCATGGGGCGCCAGGCCCTCGCCGTGCAGGCCGATATCAGTAAAACGGGAGACATCGAGCGTCTGTTTACCGAGGCCAAGAAGTCGTTTAGCAAGATCGATATTGTGGTGGCCAATGCCGGGTTGGAATTGGTGGAAACACCAGTCGTGGAGTTTACGGAAGAGCAGTTTGATAAACTCTTCTCCATCAATGCCAAGGGTTCCTACTTTACCCTACAGCAAGCCGCTAAGCACGTGGAAGATAACGGCCGCATCATCTACGTAGCCTCCAGTACCACGGCGTTTCCCGTGCCGGGGGCGGGCGTGTACGGGGGCAGCAAAATGGCCCCTCGCTATTTGATCGAAGTCCTATCCAAGGAGATTGGGCACCGGGGAGTGACGGCCAATACGATCATTCCGTTTGCCGTAGACCACGCGGGTATTTTCACCGACGCGGATAGCTATCCTGACCTTAGAAAGTCGCTGATTGATAGCTGCCCCATGGGACGCCTGGCGGAAGTAGAAGACGTGGCCAATGTAGCGGAATTCTTCGCCAGTGACTTGTCCGGTTTCGTCAATGGGCAGAGTCTGCTGGTAAATGGCGGGGCCAATCAATAACCGGAAGCGTGAGAACACTGCTTAACCCTATAATCCTATTGATGCTCGCCTGCAGGCGGTGAGGATGCGCTCCCGGTGTTCGGGATAACTCTTCAGCCATTCTTGCCAAAAAGCGTTCTTCTCCGATAAAGGAGCAGGTGCTGTTAAAGAAGCTGCTGCTCTTTTGTTCAAATGCGTCATTACGTTGAGTAAGAACACGATGTTTTGATTGATTTATCGTTTTGTTGACTTTAGCAGAGTGCGGTTTAGGTTCTTATTCTGTTCAAATAGAATATAGCTGCGCGACGGTCACCTCTCCGCAACACTTTTCAACCCCACTTAAGCTTTAAGATAGCTTCACCTTGGTAAACAAACGAATGCAATTTCTCGCCGAGCCAACGTATGATAGATTTTGAATTTAAAGTAAGTGCGTCATTTAACTTTTTAGAAAGTTTCAGTAAAGCATTCAATGTTCCTGTATTTGATAACACCTTGGTCATTCCGAGTAAGCTTGGAAAGGGTATGATCAAGTTTACCCCGCTGGAGGCTGGTTTTAAAGCCGTCACCCATCGATATCATTTAAAACAGGATTTTGTGATGAAACGCCGGGCTCCGGATGAATCCCATGATATGATCTCTATCCTGTTTTATACGAATGAAACGCCCCCTACCAATGTACTTAACCTACCGGACAAGGATAGGGCACTATTGGATTCCCGGGATTCTGCTATCCAGATTGCGTCTCATGATCTGGATTCCGACACCCGGTTTGCAGCAAATTCAGCAGTAAACTTTATTGCAGTAGGTATTGAAAAAAGCTTGTTAACCTCTCTGCTGGAAGTCTCTAGTGCCAATAGCGTTGTTACGACCATTACTAGGCCTGGTACAACTTTTTTTTATCAAGAACATATGACGCTTGACATTCAGAAGCTTTTAAAACATTTAGCAGTATACAATGACCAGGAAAAATTGAGCAAGATGTATTTTAAGCTCAAAATAACGGAACTATTATACTTGTTATTTAGTGAGCTTTTAAAAAGAGAAAGTCAGGTACATACCCCTATCAATAAAATGGATGTGGAAAACTTAATGATGATTAGAGAATGGATTCTCAAAGATTTAAGTAAACCCCCACAATTAGCCGAGTTGGCCGGTAAATCCGGATTGAGTCCAACTAAAATGAAGCAGCTCTTCAAACAAATGTACGGGGATACTATCTATAACTATTATCAAAAATACCGGATGGAAGAAGCGGCTTTTCTACTGAAGCATACGGGATACGCTGTTTCTGAAACGGGTTATTCCCTGGGTTTTACCAACCTCAGCCACTTCAGCCGGTTGTTCAAAAGACATTACGGGCTGACGCCCAAAAAATACGCATCTGTCTTATAAGACTATTTTTCCGCCTTTTAAGGTTATTTAAGCCCCTTTCTTTGCCATACTTTTGAATCACAAACATTAAAATGAATCAAAATGAAGAAGTTATTAGAAACGTATAAAGAAAAAGGGTTCAACCTTAAAAACCACGTGGTGATGGCTCCTATGACCCGCAGCCGGGCCATCGATAGTCTTCCCAATGCATTAATGGCCAAATACTACGGGCAACGAACCAGCGCAGGGTTGATCATTACGGAAGGAACCGCCCCCACGCCGGAAGCCTTGGGTTACCCTCGCATACCCGGCATATTTTCACCGGAACAAGTTGACGGCTGGAAAAAAGTAACGACGGCGGTTCACCAAGGCGGAAGTAAAATTTTCCTGCAACTGATGCACGTCGGTCGTATCGGGCATAAGGATAATCTACCGGAAGGAATCGACCTGGTGAGTGCCAGTGCTCAGAAGGCCAACGGCCAGATCTTTACGGATACCAAAGGACTACAAGAGTTTAGCCCGCCCGTTGCCCTAACGGAAGATGGGATCAGAAAAGTGATTGAAGGCCACGTTGTTGCCGCAAAAAATGCCATCGTGGCTGGTTTTGATGGTATAGAAATTCATGGAGCCAACGGCTATCTGATTGAGCAGTTTTTGAATCCCCATATCAACACCCGTACCGACCAGTACGGAGGGAGTATAGAGAACCGTGCCCGGTTAGCAGTAGAAATCATAAAGCATATTGCCAATGCCATTGGCAAGGAAAAGGTAGGTATCCGCTTTTCACCCTTTTCTACTTTTAATGATCAGCCGGCCTACGCCGAGGATGAGGTGCATGAGACTTATGAGCATTTAGCCCGAGAAATGGATAAGATTGGCATCGCCTACTTGCACATAAGCGGTTCGCCCAAGATACCCCAAGAAACGTATGAGAGCATACGGGGTGCATTCCAAAACACCATCATCCTGTGCAACGGCCTGACGCCTGAAACAGCAACGCAAAAATTGCAGGAAGGCTTTGCTGATCTGGCCGCCTTTGCCAGATCATTTTTGGCTAACCCGGATTTTGTAGAAAGAATAGCCAAAGATGCCCCCTTGAATGAACCACGAATGGATAGAGCTTATACGCCTGGTTCCAGAGGATATACGGATTATCCCACTTTAGCATAGCTTATTATAACTAATAAATACAGTAAATATGAAATCTGAAAAAATCAACACCATCAGTCCTGACCAGGGACAAAGTATATCCGTGGTAGGAGATACGTATCGGACCCTTATGTCTGGCAAGCAAACCGGTGGCGCTTATGCGGCCATTGACATGCTCGTTCCTCCGGGGGGAGGACCGGGTCCTCATGCGCACCCTGACATTCAGGAATCTTTCTATGTACTACAAGGAGAAGTAGTGGTGCGGTCTGAAGAGCAAACCTATACGGCCCGGGAAGGATCGTTTGTCGATATTCCCAAGGGCGGGATTGTTCATAATTTCAAGAACGAAAGCGACGCGGTCGCCCACCTATTATGCTACGTAGCTCCGGCCGGGCTAGAGGAATTTTTTGAGGAGATAGGCCAGCCGGTTGAGCAGGGCACTTTTCTGCCGCCTCCTGAGATGACACCGGAAGCACAAGCGCAGCTCAAGGAAGTAGCGGAAAGACATGGTCAGAAGCTGTTTCCCCCTGATTATCTAACAAAATAAAAAGAGACGATTATGAAAGTTTTAATGATAGGCGCCACCGGAACCTACGCGAGCCTGGTGGTACCGGAACTCAAAAAGAGAGGCATCAACGTACGAGCATTGCTCAGGGACGAAAGTCAGACCGATACAGTACGCAAAATAGGTGTTGAAGAGACCGTCATTGGCGATCTTAAAGACCCTAAAAGCCTGCAAGCGGCGGCTGAAGGGGTAGAAGGCGTATTTCACCTTAACCCCGCCTTCGCGCCCGAGGAAGCAACAATGGGTGTCAACGTGGTGCATGCTGCCCAGGCCGCTGGGGTGAAGAAATTCGTATTCTCCAGTGTATATCATCCCTCACTTCCCCTAATCAATCATGCAGACAAACAACCGGTAGAAGCGGCTCTGTACGAATCAGACATGGCCTATACTATTCTTCAGCCAGCCATGTTCATGCAGAATTATTGCAGGAAGCTGGAAATCAGTCAAAGAACAAGGGAAAATCACCATGCCTTATGCTAAGCTGGTAAAAGTCACATATGTGGATTACCGGGATGTAGCAGAAGTAGCGGCCAGGGCATTTTTGGATGATAAGCTGGCTTACGGCACTTTTGAACTCAGTGCTCCCGGCATGGTCAACCGAGTAGAGATAGCCGCCATGATGAGTGAGGCGCTGGGCAGGACGGTCGTAGCGGAAGAAATATCGGTTGAAGATTGGGCACAACGGGCTGGTATGCCTGACGGACCCATGAAAGACGGGTTGATGAAGATGTTCCGGCATTATAATGATTACGGATTCCACGGAGGCAACTCTCTGGTACTGAAGGCTATTCTCGGCCGGGAGCCCCGCACCCTGCGTCAGTATATTGACGAGCTGGCGAAACCCTTAACGGACGCAACTAACTCTTAACCTGGACCAAATCTAATAACTAAAATTTTTAAGGAGTAGGTGATTATCTGATCTAACAAAAAGATATTGAGAAAAGAGTTTGCAAAGATAATGATTACGAATCATAGCCGCTGTGGAGCAGTCAGGACAGTGTAAACAGCCCCTTCAAATCCTTATTAGACAACTCCCCGATCCATTGCTCGCCCTGGGAGACGGCCATATCGGCTAACGCTCTTTTTTCTATGAGCATCTGGTTGATCTTTTCTTCAAAAGTGCCTTCGGTGATCAGTCGATACACAAACACATTCTTTTGCTGCCCGATGCGGTAAGCGCGGTCCGTAGCCTGCGACTCTACCGCTGGGTTCCACCACAGGTCATAGTGGATCACGTGGTTGGCTTGCGTCAGGTTGAGCCCGGTACCTCCGGCTTTGAGCGACAGTATCATGGTGTTGACTTCTGGCTTTGCCTGAAAATCTTCTACCATCTCATCGCGCTGCTTGCGGGTGCATCCGCCGTGCAGGAACAGGGGCTGGGTATGGTAGGTGTCGTTGATGAATTGTTGCAGCAACTCGCCCATCTCCCGGAACTGCGTAAAGATCAGCACCTTTTCACGCTGTTCGTACATTTCGTCTAAGAGTTCCATGAGCCGCGTTGCCTTGCCAGACAGGGCAATGTCGGCGCTGCCGCGTTTGAGGTATTGCAAAGGATGGTTGCAGATTTGTTTGAGGGCAATGATAAGTTTAAAAACCAGCCCTCGGCGCTCGATACCCTCCAGTTCCTCTATTTGCTTCATGATCTCATCCACTACATTCTGGTACACCGCTCCCTGCTCTTTGGTAAGGTGGCAGTATTCGTCGGTCGTCACCTTGTCCGGCAGGTCGGTGATGATGCTTTTGTCGGTCTTCAGGCGGCGCATGATGAAGGGCGACATCACCTTTTTGAAGTTTTCCAGCTTATGCTGATCCTGTTCTACCTCAATCGGGTAAGAATAATCTCTCAGAAAAGGTTTGAGACCGCCTAAGTAGCCTTTGTTGGTAAAATCCATGATGCTCCAGTATTCGCTCAGCCGGTTTTCTACGGGTGTACCGCTCATGGCAATGCGGATGTCTGACTTTAGTTTTTTGATGGCTTTGGTCTGTGCCGTACCCGGGTTCTTGATGTTCTGCGCCTCGTCTATGGTGATGCTGTGCCATTTGATCTTGGCTAATTGTTTAGCGTCGCTGCGGGCAATGCCGTAGGTGGTGAGCATGACATCAAAATCGTCTTCGGGAAAAGCACGTTTGGGGCCATGATACGTATGCCATAATAAGTTAGGGGCAAACCGGCTCATTTCTTTTTGCCAGTTGGTCAGCAAGGTCGTAGGCACGATCACCAGAGCTTTCTTCTTGTCCAGCAACCCTTCCTGCTTGAACTTGAGCAGGGCAGCGATCACCTGCAAGGTCTTGCCCAGCCCCAGCTCGTCGGCGATGATGCTGCCAAAGCCAATGCGGCTGTTTTTGTACAACCAGGCGTAGCCCCGCTGCTGGTACGGACGCAGGCTGGCTTGCAGGTCTTCAGGCGTAGCCACCGTCTCGGCTTCCATGAGCGAGCGCAGCAGCTTTTGTGCCTTTTTGCTGAGGTGTATGGGGCTGCCTTCGTACTCCTGCGCCAACGCCGTTTGCAGCAGGTCTTTGCCCGACAATTCCGGCGGGTTTTCCAGCTTGTCTACCAGCTTGTTGATCTCCTGCGGATTGAGATACACGTACTGGTCGCGTATTTTGACGATGCCCGACATGCCTTTGACCAATTGCAAAAACTCTTCGGCACTGAGCTGGTCTTCGCCTATGGCTACCTGCCATTGATAGCGCAGCAGTTCGTCCATGTTGAGGAAATGTTTGGTGATGCCTTTCTCATCGGCTGCCTCTAGAGTCATAGACAGGGTAGGACGCAGCAGCCTTTGCAGGCTTTTGGGCAGCAAAATATCGATGCCTAGCAAACGGATCACCGGCAGGGTTTGCATAAAAATACTGGCAAATTCGCGTCCGTCTACCTTCAGATCCTCCGCGCCGTGGCTGGCAATCGTCGAAGACAGTTGCGGAAAATAGCTGATCAGTAGCGAGAGGTCCTGCATCACGGCTTGCCGCAGTTCCTTGAACATATCTTGCCGGAACACTTCCTGCAAAGGCACCGGCTCTTCGTATTTTCCCTGCTTCTGCTTCACCAGCATGTCTATGATAAAGCCTGTTTCCATCGTCTCCTGCTCTTCTTCCCGGATGCGGATCACGGGGATGATATTTTTTTCGTAGAGATAAAACCGGCGCAGCCACAGATAAATAGTGACGGAGTATTCTTTGGATTCAAAATCATAGGGTTGAAAAATCTCCGGTCCGAAAAAGGTATCGGGAACAGGATCGCCTTCCAGCGCGTCGCTTCGCATCAGGTGCGTGAGCATCGCGCCCAACAGGTACGTTGCCTGCTCTTTTTCCGGAAAATACAAAGGTTGGTCCTTCACCGACAAACTAAGGCTCTCCGGCGGCATGTGCTTGGCCATAAGTTCTGTGACTTGCTTGACCGTTTCGTTGAGCAAAGCGGGTAACCAGTAGATGATGTACTCATCATCCCCTATGCTAAAAATCTGCGGCACGACGGCACCTTGCCGCAGCAGCACCAGGCTGGTACGGTACAGCAAAGAAAAAGCCTGCACGGCAGGAGCATAGCGGCTCAACTTCTCAGGCACCAGGGCTTCCAGCCACTGGCTCAGGAAGTCCAGGGGCGGTGCTGATGTATGCTTAACCACCTTTGTTTGTCCGTTGGTCAGCCTGAAGCGCACTTTAGAAACGCTCAGCTCATCGTCCAGCACGATACTGATCTGCGCTACGGATTCGGGCGGCAAAGCAGCGTTTGGCTGCTCTTCGGTGGTCAGGGCAGCTTCCAATTGCTTTTTGGCTTCCCTGGATTTTGCCTTTAATACTTTGTCCAGAATTTCTTTAAAATCTTTGCCCGGATAAAACAGGGGGTTGGGCGTGAGCAAAGAAAGCAGTTCATCCCGGCATTCTGGCACCTTGCTCAGATCAGGCATAGCAGGCGACCCCTGGCTTGCCTCTAGCGGTGACTTCAGCAATTTTTGGGTCAACGCTTTTACCGAAGGAATATCCTCTACCGCCGGACGCTCACCGGCAAAGCCTTTTTTCTGCAAAGCCTGGAGCAAATCCATATCGTGTAGCTCGAAGATCAGGAAAGGGTTCTTATCGATCTCATTGGCGATCAGGTAAATGACCGAAGCAATGTGCTTGCAGGGCATGGCATAGTCCGGGCAGTTGCACTTGGCCTGCATATCGTTCCAGCTTCCGGGAAAGAGGTCGATACGCTGGCGGCTGAGCACTTCGTTGATGCCGGGCGGCAGCTCGCGCGAAAGCAGTTGCGAAAGAAACACCGGGTTGTCGGTGATGGTGCCGACGATAGCTTCTTTCTCTGCTTTGGTAAAGGGCGTCACGCTCACCGTCACCTTGTAAGGTTTGGGGCGGGAGCCTTGCACTTTGGCGTTGACCGTGTGGGCGGCGATGATAATGTCGCGCGCTTTGCCGTTGCGGGCGTAGGACTTGCCGCGGGGCAGGCGGTTGCTGTTGTCGATATCGCTGAAGGCGTTGAGCCACTGCTGCCCCCACCAGGTATAGCCAAACTGTTTGATCATAAAAGTTTATCCCGGAAAGTCAAAAAATAAGAGGTCATCATCATCATCTTCTTCCAGTTCGTAATCGCGCAGGTATTCGCGGATGTTTTTCTTGTCGGAGAAGTAGGACAGATCATTTTCCATCATGGTCAGTTCCTGTTCCAGCATATTGCGTTCGCGCCGGATAGAGGCTTTGGCTTGTTTTGGGTCCCGGAACAAATGCGCCATCGTATGAAAAGGCGGCGGCGGGTTTTGCATTACGTCTAACTGCATTTCCAGTTCCTGCACCTGATCTTTGAGCATTTTGGTATAATACTTCAACTGTTTGTCGGGCAGTTCCCCAATGTCGTGGGCGCTGCCCTGCATGAGTTCTATTTCCAGGGAGAGCAGCCCGAAGAAATCATCCTGTTTATAGGCCTGGGTCACACGCTTCATGGTTTCGGTTTTCCACATTTTCTTCTCCTCGTCGCGCTCCTTGTCAGGATGAAACTCTTTGACCAGGCGGGTGTATACGGCGCGGGACGTTTTGCTGATGTTAGCGGTTTCTTCCTTGAGTTTCTCTTCTTTGGCCAACTGGGCTTTGGTCTTTTTCCGCTCCTTTTTGGTTTGCTCTTGCCTGGTTTTTTCCTCCATAGACTCAAACAGCTTTTCGCTCACCTGCCCGAAGTCGTCAATATCCACATCTTCCAGGTCCAGGTCAACGCCAAAAAAGCTTTTGAACATTTCCGAAGCCATCCCCTTGCTGGTTTCCTTCACCAGGGTTTCTTCCTCCTGGTAGCTGGTCGGCGCATGTTTGTCGTAGATAGGCTCCAGTTCCTGCCTGCCATGATCGTGGATGAGGTCGTAGGTATGGTGGAGGATAAAATCCTGTAGCTTTTCCTTTTCTTTGCTGCGAAAGAACTTCATGTTCCAGGCTTTGTCTAATCGCCGGACGATCTGCGCCTTGATTTCTACGATCTTGTCCTGTACGGGTTGCAACTCTTGATGGATGAGGCTGCGGATTTCAGGAATGGCTTTCTCTACCGTTTCAATCTCCCTTTTCAGTTTTTGGATTCTTTGGATACGCTGGTTGAATTGCCGCTGCAAACGGCTCATGGTCTTGCCTTGCTTGGGCTGTATGACAGGTATAACCGACGTATTTTTTTGCATTGGCATAAGCAATATAGTTTGTGTAGTGTATAAAACAGCCGCAAAGGTAAGGCAAAAGACAGGAAATTGAAAAAGTTAGGATTTATTTCGATTGTATCGAAAACAGACAGTAGGTGTACGGAAATGATACAGTTCAGATGGGCAATTACGAAAAGTTACAGAGTAAAGCTCTGATAATCAATCATTTATATTTTAGCTTATAAAATGGAAAAGTAATTGTGCTTCCTGGCAGGATGCCGGAGAAGAAAAAAAGTATCACTAACAAATTGCCTTACTATGTTTAGAAACTACCTCACCATCGCCCTTCGCCACTTTTGGAAACGAAAGTTTTACACTTTCATCAACATCACCGGCCTGGCCGTAGGCATGGCTTGCTGCCTTTTGATCAGCGCCTATGTGCTGGATGAGTTGAGTTATGACCAGTTTCATGAAAAGGCGGAGCGGATTTACCGCATCACTACCAAGCTGGACATCAACGGGCAGGTGTATGATGTGGCTGCCAGTAGTGCGGAGATCGCAGAAGTATTGCCCACCGCTTTGCCGGAAGCAGAAAAAGTGGTGCGTGTTGACGCTTTGCAACCTACATCCGTCAAGCATGATGAGCAGCTTTTTTCGGAAGACCATATATTGGCGGTAGACAGTACTTTTTTTGAGGTCTTTAGCTTCTCTTTGCTGGAAGGAAATCCGGCAAATGCTTTACAGCATCCGCAATCGGTGATACTGACGCAAGCCACAGCGAACAAATATTTCGGCAAGCAGTCGGATTTGTTGGGAAAAACGCTTTTGCTCGACGAGCAACCTTATACCGTGACAGGTATTGCTGAAAACCCTCCTGCCAGCAGCCATTTCCATTTCGATTTTCTAATCCCTTTTCAATACAGGCAATCTCAATTTCCTAGCTGGGTAAATCTTGCCAATGTTAGAACCTATATGCTGCTTGCCAAAGGCGTTGATCCTGTGTCTATACTCGAAAAACTGTTTGCCCTGTATAAAAAATATGATGCACCACAGTACGAGGAACTTCAACAGATGGGCGGGAAAGTAGCGTTTCCTGTTCAGCCCTAGCTAAATATTCATTTGCACTCGCAGTTAATGGGTGAGTTTGAGCCAAATGGTAATATCACTTATGTATACACTTTTGCAGCCATTGCTTTGTTTATTATTTTGCTGGCTTGTATCAATTTTATCAACCTGTCTACGGCCCGTGCTGCCGAAAGAGCCAAAGAAGTAGGCATCCGGAAAACAGCAGGCTCCAGCCGCGCCGCCCTAATCAGGCAGTTTCTGATGGAGTCTGTTATGATGAGCCTGATCGCGATGCTGCTGGCTTTGGGGTTGGCGGAGTTGCTGCGCTATCCTTTCAGTGAAGCGGCCGGAAAGACGCTGGATTTGCACCTGTTGGATGATGGGCGTATCTGGCTTATGGTGGCAGGCATTGTTTTGATAACAGGACTTGCTGCCGGGCTGTATCCCGCCTGGTATCTGACCGGGTTTGAGCCGGTTAAAGTGCTGAAAGGAAGCTTTGTATCCGGCAGGCAAAGCCAGCGGTTCAGGAATGTCCTGGTGGTTTTTCAATATACTATTT
>JBBSNI010000133.1:0-12748 GCA_038232695.1 Cytophagales bacterium | reverse complement strand
TCGTGTAGCCCGCTATACCAATATCAGTCCCGGCCGGTATACCTTTCGGGTGATGGGTTCCAACAATGATGGGGTATGGAATGAAGCAGGAAGGAGCTTACACATTATCATCGATCCCCCCTGGTGGCAGACCGGCTGGGCCTATGGCTTGTATGCCATGATAGGCTTATGTATGTTATATGGCTTGCGACAGTATACGGTAAACCGGGAAAGGCTTAAAAATGATCTGAAAATCAAACAGTTAGAATCCGAGAAACTTCAGGAGTTGGATCATCTGCGCGCTCACTTCTTCGCCAATATCTCGCATGAATTCCGCACCCCGCTGACCCTGATCTTAAGTCCACTCGAAAAGCTGCTGGCTACGGAAAAAGAACCCGATACCTACAAGCTGTATCAAATGATGCGGCGCAATGCCAACCGCCTGCTCCATTTGATCAGTCAACTGCTGGACTTGTCCAAACTGGAAGCCCAAAGCCTGAAGCTGGAAACAAAACCCGGCAATGTGATAGCATTGCTGCAAACCCTGGCAGCTTCCTTTACTTCCCTGGCCGAAAGCCGGCATATTCATTTTTCTACCCACTTTTCATCTTCGGCTCTTACCGTTTTTTTTGATGCGGACAAGCTGGAAAAAATGGTGGTAAACCTGCTGTCCAATGCGTTCAAATTCACGCCCGAGGATGGCAGTGTGTCTCTGCAAGTGTCCATGACAGAAAGAGAAGGGAATGAGGAAAATATAATGCTGGAAATAGTGGTAAAAGACACGGGCATTGGTATGACAGAAGAAGAGCAGGAAAAGATATTTGACCGCTTTTATCAGGCAGATAGTTCTCACACCCGCGAAAAAGAAGGCGCTGGTATCGGTCTGGCACTCACCAAAGAACTGGTATCCTTACACGGGGGAAATATCCAGGTATTCAGCCAGGCAGGTCATGGAGCCATTTTTACAATATCACTGCCGCAACGTACGGCCGCTGAACACGATGGGCTCGCCCCGGCTGATAAAAATGCTAAAACAAGGTCAAAAGAAATCATGCGCTCATCCTATGAAGAAGCAGTTTCTCCTGTAGCAGAAAATGCTCACCAAACCGAAGAGAAGCCGGTACTTTTAATCGTTGAGGATAACCAGGAACTGCTGGATTATATGGCGATGCAATTCCAGGCCGATTATCAAATCATCAAGGCAAGCAACGGTAAAACGGGGCTGCAAAAAGCCATTGAAACCATCCCGGATCTGGTTGTTTCTGACGTGATGATGCCCGTGATGGATGGCATTACATTGAGCAGAAAACTCAAAGCGGATGAACGTATCAGCCATATTCCCCTGATCTTACTGACAGCGAAAGCGGGTGAAGCAAGTAAGCTGGAAGGTCTGCAAACCGGTGCCGATGATTACCTGACCAAACCATTCAGTGGTATCGAACTGCAAACCCGCATCAAAAATCTGATTGAAGGACGCAGACGGCTCCGGGAACGCTTTGGCCTGGAGATAACGCTTCAGCCCGGTGAAATGGCGATTACCTCGGCTGATGAAAAGTTTCTGCAAAGGGTCATGGCCATCGTGACAAAACACCTGGAGGAGGCTGATTTTACGCTGGAATCTTTTGAGAAAGAGGTAGGCATGAGCCATGTGCAGTTTTACCGAAAGCTGAAAGCCCTCACCAACCAGGCACCCGGAGAGTTTCTGCGCCATTACCGGCTACAACAGGCAGCGATCCTGCTGAAAGGGCAGCATGGCAATGTATCAGAAGTAGCCTATGCGGTAGGTTTTAACAGCCTGGCGTATTTTACCCGTTGCTTTAAAGGATTTTACGGACAAACCCCTTCCGAATACCAGGCAGCCCACGCCGGTAACCAGCAACCCTTCATCCGTTGATTTTTTACCCGCATAAAAATTCGGATTTGTAATCATCGTGCAAAGAATTGGAACGGTAGTGCAAACGAAAATTCCATCATTGCCATAGATTTGAACCTGTCACCTAATAAAACAATACGCTACATGTTCAACCTAACATTCCTTCAGGAGGAAGGCTACTATGGAACTTGATGAATTAGTAAAAACAAAAGAAAGCGAGAAAAAAACAGTAGATGCTTATGCTGCCATGCAGGCAGGTGGTTCGCTGGAACCTTATCAATACACAGCCAAAGAACTCGGCTCTATGGAAGTTGAGATCAAAATTTCTCACTGCGGTTTGTGTCATACAGACTTACACCTTATCAATAATGATTTTGGTATCAGTTCATACCCACTCATACCAGGTCATGAGATCATAGGGAAAGTATCTCAAATAGGAAGTGCAGTTACTGCCTTAAAGGTTGGACAAAGGGTAGGAGTAGGATGGCTGGCTGGGGCTGATTTTACCTGCGAACAATGTACTGCGGGTAAAGATAACCTCTGCCAAAATGGCCAACCTACTTGTGTAGGTCATGAAGGAGGCTACGCAAAGTATGTTTATGCGGATGCCCGTATGGCTTTCCCTATTCCAGATGCTCTTGCTTCCGAACACGCTGCACCATTATTATGTGCAGGCATTACTGTGTTTGCTCCACTATTGCGGCATGGAGTCACGGGCAATGCCCGACTGGGCGTCATTGGTATTGGAGGATTGGGCCACTTGGCACTCCAATATGGACGGGCGTTAGGATGCCATGTCACAGCCTTTTCTACCTCATCGGATAAAGCAGAAGAAGCCAAACATTTTGGCGCTAGTCAATTTATTGACACCAGCCAGCCTGCCATCCTGGAAAAGTATGCGAATACCTGTGATTTTATACTTTCTACAGTTACTGCTGGTCTGCCTTGGGCAAGTTATATCAACGCGCTTAAGCCTGATGGTAAGCTTTGCATTGTGGGTGTACCAGATGCTGATATACAGGTATCAGCCCTTCAACTTATTTTGGGACAGAAAAGTGTGATCAGCAGTGTTGTTGGTTCAAGATCAGAGATGCAGGCGATGCTTGAGTTTTCAGCCCGTCATCATATCGTACCTCAAATAGAAACTTATCCTCTCGCGGAGATCAATACTGTCTTAGAACGGCTGAAGAAAAACGAAGTGCGTTATCGTGCTGTATTGGAGATTGGGTAGGGGGGTTGATCTGGCTATCAATGTCTATGACATTGTCGGCGGAAACGTATATATATACTGATGCCGAAACAGCTAATTTAAGGAAGATGCCAGGCAATTCTGCATGGACTCTTTAGCAAATGCGCTTACCGACATGCACAAATTGTATGTCTTTTAGGTGTCGTTTTTTTATAAGACAAAGACTTTGGTTTGTGATAACTTGTTTACTCTTAATTTTTTATAAACTATGGAAAAAGTAATTCATTGCAGAGATGTAGGCTTCGATTGCGACGGTGTGATCCGTGCCAGCACCGAAGAAGAAGCACTCAACATGGCAGCCGAGCACGCTCAAAAAGTACATGGCTTGCAAGAAGTGACTCCGGAAGTGGTAGCTAAAGTCAAATCCGTGATGCGGGATGAGCCCAGTCTGGAGAAAAAATAGAAGCTTAGGCGAATTTAAGATAACCTATTCTTAGATTTACGAACTCCTATCAACAGTCCAGCGGTGGAACGCTGGTGGAATACGCCTCACGTGGCACATACTGCCAACTAAATATAACAGGAAGATCAAAGTGAGAATTTTATAAAAGCTAACATCAAAAGCAGCTTTGATCGCATACTCTTCATTGAAGAAACAACCCGGGCACCCCCTACCAAAAATGCATTAAACCTGGCTTCCAGAAAAACAGGATTCTAAATATTCAACCTAACATTCCTTACTTATTCATTTACCTAAACACTTACACTATGGAAACGATGCACCAACAACCTACCACTGTACAGCACCTTAACGACTATGAGGCCATTGTCAAAGTCATGCAGCACTATATTGACGGGTCAAGGGCGGGTAAAAGCGAACTCATGCGCCCTGGATTTCATGACAATGCCACCCTGGTAGGCTATGTGGCTGATGGTCTCTTATTCGATCCCATTCAAACCTTGTACGATTGGATTGATGGAAACGGACCGGCTCCAGACATTGAACCGCATCTTGCCAGCATTGAGATTTTAGATACCATCGCTGTGGTACGTCTGGAAGTAGAGCAGTGGTCGGGCAAACTTGCTGGCTCCGGGGTACATATGTCTGATCTGTTCAATCTGATCAAGACAGAAGAAGGATGGAAAATCTCTCAGAAGTTGTTCCACTGGCACGGACTATGACCGGCGCTTAGAAAAAGTGCGCAAAGTTAAAATTTCTGCAAGGAGTCGGGTCGCGGTGGTCACTGAGATATACTTGGCATCCTTTGCGTTTACTCCCTGGCGATACTCTGCCGGGGCATCCAGCCAGTTCTTGAATTCTCCGTATTTTTCTATACTGACGAAAATATCTTGTCCGTCGGGGGCTTGAGTTGGATTTTCAGGCGGGAAGGGGAGTATTTATGGATACTGTCAATCCCTTCCAGCCCAACAATAAACTGCCGGTTGATCCGGAAAAAGTCCTTTGGATGAAGCATGTTCATCAGTTTATCCAGACTGAAATCCAAAGGGTGTTTCTGGCCTTGCCGGGTGGTTAGAAAAGTTACTTTGTCTTCGGAAAAAAAATAGGCTATTTCTTCAATCTGTACCGTTCTGATCTTACTGCCCTGGCTCACCATAAACCGGGTTTTGTAGTGATCTTCTTTGTGAAGAGCAGAAGCGATGAAAGCCTTCATTTTATCATAATTGACTCTTACCGGGGTGTGAAGCTTTCGGAATTTCTTGATCGCTGCCTCCAGTTCGTGGTAGTCTATCGGTTTGAGCAGGTAATCTATACTATTGACCTTGAGTGCCTTGACCATATACTCGTCATAGGCGGTAGTAAAGATCACAGGGATAGAGATATCCATCTGCTCAAAAATGGAAAAGCTCTGCCCTGAGCTTACCGGCCTGCGCCTGGCGTCCTTTCTGCCGGAAAAGGCGGCAGTTATCTTTACGACGGCGTATGCCGAACATGCCGTAGAGGCTTTCAACCTGGAAGCGGCAGACTATCTGCTCAAACCTATCAATTATGAACGCTTTCTGAAAAGTGTAAAGCGTGTGCTTCAGCTACAAAACAACCATCCGGAGCAAGACAAGGAAGCTGCAAAAAAAGGAGTATCTCTTCGTAAAAATAGATAGCCGCATGGAAAAGGTCCGGCTGGCTGACCTGCTGTATGTACAGAGCCTAGGAAATTATATCAAACTTTTTTTCAGCGACAAAATGATCATTACCTACATGACCTTGCAGCAGATGGAAAGCCTGCTACCACAACCCCCTTTTTACCGGATTCACAAGTCTTATCTGATCAATATCCATAGCATGGATCATCTGGAAGGAAATATGATCAGGATAGGCAGGCATGTGTTGCCTTTGGGCAAAAGTTACCGCAATGATTTTTACCACATGCTCAAGGGTTGCCAATTATTCTAAAACAAGATGGGAAAAATAATTTTAAGTAAATGTGAAACCTTTTCGTAAGATACCTTGTATAACATAGTACTTAGTGATACATTTGCTTCATACATTATCATAACCATGCATTCATGAAGATAGAGAACACACAGGTGCAGATGCGCAAGGGAATCCTGGAGTATTGCATCCTGCATATCATCTCCCGCGGGGAGGTATATGCCTCCGACATGCTGGGTGAACTGACCTCGGCCAAGATCATGGTGGTAGAAGGTACGCTCTATCCGCTGCTGACCCGCCTGCGAAAAGCCGGGCTGGTCGATTACTACTGGGTAGAATCTACCTCCGGGCCGCCCCGTAAGTATTATAAACTGACCGACCCGGGGAAAGATTTTCTAAACCAGTTGGATGACACATGGCAGGAACTGGTCATGTCTACCAACCATATCATTACCCAAAACCAAACCGTCAACAAAGAAAACTAACGCTGTCATGAAAAAAAACATAAGCATTAATATCAGTGGCATTATCTTCCACGTGGAAGAAGACGGATACGATCTGCTTAAATCCTACCTGGAATCTATCGGCCGTTATTTTTCTAACTATGAAGATTGCCAGGAGATCGTGAGCGACATCGAAAGCCGTATCGCCGAGATCTTTCTTTCCAAGATCAGTCCTGCCAAACAGATCATTACCCGCGAAGACGTAGAGACTGTCATGGCTACTATGGGCAGTGTGAAAGACTTTGCCGCTGCCGAAGGTGTGCTGGAAGATGAGCCTGCCTATGCACATGGCTACCAGCAGGAGCAAAGCTACCAGGACAAAACCTATGAGGAACAAGCCTACCGGGAGACTACGCATTCGGAAGGGCATAAAAAGCTCTACCGCGATGCCCACCGCAAAATCCTGGGTGGCGTAGCCGCCGGTATTGCACAGTACTTCCGCATGGACCCGCTGTGGATTCGCCTGCTGATCGTGGCACTGCTCTTTGTGGATGTGTTTGCCTCGCTGGGTACGATCACCATCGTCGTCTACATTGTACTGTGGATCGTGCTGCCGCCTTCCTACGATTTGCCGGAGGATGAAAAGGTCAAAAAGCTGTACCGCAACCCCGACGACAAAGTGATCAGCGGCGTAAGCAGCGGGATCGCCGCCTACTTCGGCATTGATGCTACCGTGGTGCGCCTGCTCTTTGTGCTGAGCGTGCTGCTCTTTGGTACCGGCGCCCTGGTGTACGTTATTCTCTGGATCATCACCCCGCAGGCTTTTACGCTGACCGAAAAGATGCGGATGAAAGGAGAGCCGGTGACCTTGTCCAACATTGAGTCAAGTATAAAAAAAAACTTTAATGTAAGCGAGGACGGAGAGGAAACCACGCTGGTCAAAGTCCTGCTGTTTCCTTTCCGCCTGATCGCCGTGGTGCTCAACAACCTGGGTAGGGTGTTGTTGCCTCTGCTGGTCTTCCTGGCGGAGGCGGCCCGCATCCTTGCCGGATTGCTGCTGTTTCTGCTGGGCATCGCCATCGTGTTTACCCTGCTGGTTACCGGCGGCGTACTGCTGGGCATCTATTCGGCCGATACGGCCGACATCATGACCAACCTGCCCCTGGAAGTGATCCGGGCAGGCTTTCCCGACTGGGGGATTGCTTTTGCCTACTTTACCCTGATCATCCCAGCGCTGGCGTTGTTGCTGGCGGGTATTGCTGTCATGGCCAGGCGACGTATTGTCAATGCGCCGGTAGCCTGGACTGCCCTGGGGCTTTGGTTTGTCTGCCTGGGCGGGCTGAGCGTCACGCTGGTGCCTTTTATCATGGATTTTCAGGACAACGGGCAGTATACCACGACGGATACCTACCGCACCGAAGGGACGGCAGTGCTGACCCTGGCCGGGTATACCGACAGGGAGGAGGAATTTACCCATCCGATGTTGGTGCTGCGGGGGCACGATTCCAGTGAATTTGTATTGAAAAAAGAATTTGAAGCCAACGGAAGAAACCGTCGCCAGGCCCTGGAAAATGCGCAAATGGTAGACTATGAGATCAGCGTAGACGACTCAGTGTTCTCTTTTCCGGCTGCCTACACCTTTCAGGATGATGCCATGTTCCGGATGCAAAGGGTAAACCTGGTCTTGTATATTCCCTATGAGCACCCCTTTATGATGGACCGCAACCTGGCACCCATTCTGCGCCATACCCTCGACCGCAACGGATACTCTATGTCAGACATGCAGGACCAGGTGTTTGCTTTCACGCGCACCGGGCTGGAGTGCCGCACCTGTGGGGAGCGGAAGAATATGGACGATGCTTTTGACCAAAGAGCGGCTTCTCCGGCGTCCTCACCCTCACCGGGCAGCTATTCCCAAACCGCCGATGTGGGGAGCTTCGAGGCAGTGGACATCAGCGGCCCTTTCCAGGTGAACATTACCCGGGGACCGTCTTTCCAGGTAAGCTTGCAAGGGACGGAGGAAGCCGTTGCCCATATAGATGTCCGGGTAGCTGGTGAAACGCTGACGGTAGACTACGATCCGCAAGCCCTCAGCCGCTCCGGCGGTGTGACGGGGATCACTATCGTGACACCCCTGCTCTCCAAAGCAGCCTTCGGAGGCGCTACGCAGGCCAGCATCCGGGGCTTTGAGGGCACCGATATAGAAGTGGACTTGTCCGGCTCTTCGCGCACTTTGATAGAGGCAGATGTTGCCGCGCTATCTGCCCGCTTGTCCGGGGCATCCGGGCTGAAGCTGTCGGGACAGGCGCGTGCTGCTGAGGTGGCGATGGAAGACGCTTCCCGCCTGGACGGTTATGATTTTGAAATAAAAGACATGAACCTGACACTGGCGGGAGCCTCCCGCGCCCGCGTCGCCGTCAGCCGCAAACTACAGGCTGACATCATCGGTGCCGGACGGGTTACCTACCGCGGCAACCCGGAGGTCAACATCAACGCCAGCGCCCGCCAGCAGGTAGAAAAAGCCAACTGAATCCGGCGACAAGCTTATGCCATAAAAAGGGGATTTTTACCTGCCTTTTACCTATCTTTATCAAAAGACCAAAAATCATGAACAAGGTAAAATATATCAACCCATATACCGATGAACAAAGAGACCGGTACGACCAAAGCCTGATCCAATACTGGGATATGAAAAGTGTGATAGAAACAGCCATAGAAGAAAGAGAGATAGATATTATCAAAAATGCCATCCTGAAAGGACTTGACAACCAGATGATTGCTGATATAACAAACGTGCAGATAAGTCTGATTGAAAAATTGCGTAAAAAACTAGAAAAGAAATAAGCTGCATTATAAAATCAATGGTTTGCTATACACTTTTCGCGTTCCACATTACAAAGCCAGAAAGTTCTTCAGCACCTGCTCACCGTCCGTGCCGCTTTTCTCTAAGTGGGGCTGAATGGCATAAAAGTTATCTTTCTCTAAGGCTACGCTGTAAGGCAGGATGTAATCATTGGTAGCCGTTGTATATTCACTGAGTTCGGCATAGTAGCTATGCACATAATACAGGTAAGCATCCGGGCGGAGACCCTGGCAGAGCGTACCGCCGGTCACCTGTATGTCGTTCCAGCCCATGTGGGGTACTTTAGCCAGGGCGGGAAACCGTCTGACCTGTACGTTGAAAATGCTCAGACAGTCGGCATTGCCTTCTTCGGAGTGCCGGCACATCAACTGAAGCCCTACACAGATGCCCAGCACGGGCTGCGTTAGGTCTTTGATCACCTGGTCCAGCTTGCGCTCCCGCAGGTAACGCATGGCAGAACTGGCTTCGCCCTGACCCGGAAAGATCACCTTATCGGCACGGTGGATCTCTTCGGGCACGTCTGTGAGCAGCGGCTGAAGCCCCAACCGCTCCAGCGCATAGATCACCGACTGGATATTGCCGGCGTTGTATTTGATAACAGCTACTTGCATAGTATGGAAAAAGCGGCAAGTTAAACACTTAGTTGTAAATCCCTGAAAATATCCATAATATCAGGCGCGCTTTTAACAAACTACCTGCATGGACGTACAAACCTGGACCTATCTCATCGTCGGAATTACTTTTGCCCTATACATCGGTATTGCTTTCTGGTCGAGAGCAGGTTCTACTAAGGACTTTTACGTTGCCGGTGGAGGCGTACCGCCGCTGGCCAATGGCATGGCTACGGCGGCCGACTGGATGTCGGCGGCCTCTTTCATCTCTATGGCAGGGCTGATCTCCTTTATGGGCTACGACGGAGCGGTCTACCTGATGGGCTGGACGGGCGGCTACGTGTTGCTGGCCTTGCTGCTGGCCCCTTACCTGCGGAAGTTCGGCAAGTTTACCGTACCCGACTTCATTGGCGACCGCTACTATTCTAACCTTGCCAGAACTGTAGCGGTGATCTGCGCCTTGTTTGTCTCCTTTACCTATGTAGCCGGACAGATGCGCGGTGTAGGCGTGGTATTTTCCCGTTTCCTGGAAGTAGACATCAACTGGGGCGTGGTCATCGGGATGGCGATTGTTTTTCTTTACGCCGTATTAGGTGGAATGAAGGGCATTACCTACACCCAGGTGGCGCAATACTGTGTGCTGATTTTTGCCTTTATGGTGCCTGCCATCTTTATCTCTATCCAACTCACCGGACACGTATTGCCCCAGTTAGGCTTCGGTGCGACGCTGACCGGCGAAGACACCTTCCTGCTTGACCGCCTGGACGGGCTTAACCGGGAACTTGGCTTTGCCGCTTACACGGATGGCAGCAAGACCACGACCGATGTGTTTTGTATCACGGCGGCCCTGATGGCAGGTACGGCCGGGCTGCCGCATGTAATTGTCCGCTTCTTTACCGTGCCCCGCGTGCGGGATGCCCGCTTGTCGGCCGGATACGCGCTGGTCTTTATTGCCATCCTGTATACAACGGCTCCCGCCATTGCTGTCTTTGCCCGTACCAACCTGATCAATACCGTGAGCAACGCCGCGTATGAAAGCTTGCCCCAATGGTTTAAGAATTGGGAACGAACCGGGCTGCTGGCCTGGGTGGATAAGAACAACGACGGCAAAGTGCAGTATGTCAGTGGCGCAGCTATCACAGGAAGTGAGCCTGTCTTTGCCGAAAGCCAGGGCAACTATGGACAACGCCTGGTCACCAACCCGGATACCTCTTCGGACAATGAACTGTATGTAGACCGCGATATTATGGTGCTGGCCAACCCGGAGATCGCCCGTCTGCCCGCCTGGGTCATTGCGCTGGTGGCTGCCGGTGGGCTTGCCGCTGCCCTGTCTACCGCCGCAGGCTTACTTTTGGTCATCTCTACCTCTATCGCTCACGACCTGATCAAAAAGCAACTCAAGCCCGACATCAGCGAAGCAAGTGAACTTTGGGCAGCGCGGCTTTCGGCGGCAGCGGCGGTGCTGGTGGCGGGCTATTTCGGCATTCATCCGCCCGGCTATGTAGCGGCGGTGGTCGCGCTGGCGTTCGGCTTTGCCGCAGCGTCTTTCTTTCCGGCGATCATCCTGGGTATTTTCTACAAACGAATGAACAAAGAAGGCGCCGTGACCGGCATGGTGGTCGGACTACTGATGATGTTATTCTATGTCCTGAAGTTCAAATTCGGTCTGTTAGGTGGCGGCACGGCGGAAGACTGGTGGCTGGGCATTTCTCCCGAAGGCTTCGGCTTTGTAGCGATGATCATCAACTTTGCAGTAGCGCTGATCATTTCTCAACTGACCGCACCGCCACCGCCTGACGTGCAAGAGATGGTAGAGGAAATTCGTTATCCGAGAGGGGGCGGAAAAGCGGTGGTGCATTAGTTATGATAAAATCTTATTTTTGTAAAAAGCATAAAACGATGAATATAACAACAGTACGAAAAGAACTGCATCAATTGATAGATCAGGCGGATGATCGGTTGATTAAACTAATTTATGGTATGATGAAAGCCGATCAGCAAGAAGGTTCTCAAATGCCTGACTTCCATGAACCCAATGCCGATGATACACTTAGTCGTCAGGAAGCACAACAGCTTTTAAGAAAACATAAACTTCAGAAACCAACAAACCAGCAAAAGGCGAAAGACGAGTATTTTAGAGAGAAATACAACTTATGAAAAGCAGATTTATATAGCACAAGAAACCTTTTGAGCTATAAAAATCAGAATAATCGCTAATGATTAACCATAGAAACCAAACCTATCATACGCAATCTTAAAATCTATGACATTCATAGAATTAGCAGAAATTGTATTGAAAGAGATCCAAATCCCCTTGAAGGCCAGTGACATCTGGCATGAAGCTGTAAAGCGTGGGTACGATCAAAAGTTAAGCAGCGTCGGGAAAACGCCTGGCGCTACTTTAGCGGCTCGCTTGTATGTACAAGTTCGGGACAACCCAAACAGTCTATTTAAGGCCACCGGAAATCGACCCAAAAAATTCTATCTTACCTCTTTCAAAAATATATATAAGCTAATTCAAGAGGCTGAAAATGAAGAGATTACACATATAGAAGATGAAAAATTGGCTTTGCAAAAATCAGCTTATCTTGAGAAAGATTTGCATCCTTTGTTAGCCTATTATGCTTTCTATTTCTTGAGATGTTATACAAAGACTATAAACCATTCCACTTCTACTAAAAAAGAATATGGAGAGTGGGTTCATCCAGATATGGTAGGCTGTTACTTTCCTATTGAAGAATGGTCGCGGGAGGTCAACGATCTGAGCCACACGATGGGTAGTCCCGCTATCAAATTGTATTCTTTCGAGCTAAAAAGACAAGTATCGCTTGTTAACCTTAGAGAAGTATTTTTTCAAACAGTCTCTAACTCCTCTTGGGCTCATGAGAGCTATCTGGTGACAGCAGAATTGTCAGGGGATGAAGAGTTTATGACGGAATTAAAGAGATTATCTGTATCTTTTGGCATAGGTGTTATAAAATTAGATAAAGAAGAACCGGATGACAGTGAGATTTTGCTTCCAGCGCGAACGCGCGTGGTATTAGATTGGGAAACTATCAACAAACTAACCATGAATAAAGACTTTACTCAGTTTTTAAAAAGAATAAACAACGATTTAAAGAGTCGGGAAATCATCAAAGAGAAATATGATAAAATCGTAGAAAAAGATGGTTTAATGGCTAATTTCAGACCTCGTAAGCCATAAGATTTAAACATTTCATTCAAAAATTATGGACGAAAACAAAGAAAACGGAGACGCCCGCCAATGGTACGAGGATATGCTGCAGTATTTAGCGGAAGACATCAGGGAAACCAAGAACCTGGTCAAAGAAACACGGGAAATGACAATAGAAACCAGACGTGTAGCGGACGCTGCCGAAAAACAGGCCAATGCTGCCTGG
>JBBSNI010000132.1:0-12761 GCA_038232695.1 Cytophagales bacterium | reverse complement strand
TGGATGTCTGCTTCGTAAGGCTCGATCAGAAAGCGATAGAGTTGTGTGGTACTTTGCTGCCCCTCATCGCGCCGCCCGGCCTGATAGTCATAAAGCTGGTTTTGTACCTGCTGCAAAGACTGCTCAAAGGCTGGCGTAAGCCGGATACGTTTCAAATCTGTTTTTTGATCTGTGATCAAAAAAATATAGATAAAATCCTGGCATGTGACATATTCCAGGGCTACCGCCCCGTCTCCTACCGCCTGCCGCTGGATGGCGGTCAGGTCCAGGGAATCTTCCTGGTATTTGAGTTGGTAGTATTTTTCATCTTTTTGCAGGGTTTTGATCGTCCGCGCCAGCGCAATCTCCAGGTCGGTCAGCGATTCCTGGTAGGTCAGGTTTTGGGCAGCGTCGTTGCTTTGCGCCAGCCTGATGCGCAGCGAGGTGATCTTTTGTTTCAGCCGCTTTTCATCTTTTACCAGGCTGTCGTTGACCACACCCCCCGTTTTGATCTCTACATCCTTGAGCGTCTCCGACAGCACCGATGCTTTGCTGGCTTCTGCCATCGCCAGCCCCATTTTCACATATTGCGGATCGCCTGTCAGTTCGTACAGCGCATACACCGGCGCCAGGGCTTCTTCAAACACCGGGTAGATATGTTCCACAAAAAACAGCTTGGCATCGTCGGAGTCATAGCTTTTCTGAATGTGCTTGGCCAGCCGGATCGCTGCCTGGTAGCAAGCCAGGGAATGGGTTAACTTTGCAGTATCCTGGTCTTGCCGGTAATATTGATAGAAGGTTTGGGCTTTGCCTTTCAGCACTTTGAAGAGATACAAAAGAGAAACAGCACCCTGAACATTGTCAGGGTTACGGGTAACATCTGTGTCGTTGAAAGTAGCCATAGTTTGGATAAGCGCCTGCTGGTAATAATACAGGGCCGAATCCGGGAGGCGTTCCTGGGAGGCGATCTGGGCAAGCCCAGTGTAAGAAGCCGCTAAATTGATGTTTCTGCCATTTACTTTCTCCTTATTAATAGCGATTGATTTTTCGAAGTGAAGCCTGGCTGAATCCATCTGGTTTTGTTGCAGAAAAACCTTAGCCAGGATGTTGTGCGTAATGAGTTGTGTAGAGGCTTCCCTGCTGTCAAGTGCTTTTTTGAGAAAATAGGTAGCACTATCGTATTGTTTGATACCTTCGTAAGCTTCTCCCAAGTTTAGGTATAAGAAATAAGGAGAAAAGAGATCATATTGCATCACATCTCGATACAGTTCGATAGCTTTAGCGTAGTTTCCCAATCTTGCTTGGGCGACTGCAATATTGTTGTTAAGATAAGCAATGTAATTGTCGTAATCATCAGTGTCTTTATTAAGTGCTGACAACGCTTTTGTATAATAACTGATGGCCCTTTTATAATTTCCCAAAGAAAAATACAAAAATCCTGTAGAGTTAAACAACCATTCCTGATGTTCTATGCTTTTAAATTGTAAAGAAAGATGTTCCGCCTTACTAAAATAATACTCCGCAGAATCGTAGCTTTCTAAATAACAATGAATACTGCCTATAGAAATATAATCCATAAAAAAAGCAGAAACTGCTATATCAGGTATGCGTTGCTTCGTCCGAAGCACATGGCGATATTCCTCCAGAGCAGGCGCGTATTGCTCCATACTTTCCAGTATATTTCCTATTTTTTCATGACACTCCGCTCTTCTCAGATCATAAACACCTGCCTGTTCATACAATTCAATCACTTTTCTGTAATGTAGGATAGCTTTTTGGGAGATGTTATTTGAGCGATTATCGGTGTAAAGAAATAGGTCAGCCTGCTGGTACACGCTGTCTACGATCTGTGAGTTCAACTGTGCTATGGCACGCACAGGCGCAAGGCAGGAGATAACCAGCAGGCAATGAATGCCAAACCTTTTCAGCCAGATAATGGAATATGGTTTTAGCATAGAAGTTTTACATTGACTTACCTAACAGAAGCGCCATCCTTAACGATAATAATGGAATGCGTATGCATCAGCCGCCCGCCCCTTACGGGTCTTCCTTCGCGTCCTAAAAAGTCCAGATACTCCTGGGGTACTTCGTCTTCAAACCAGTATAGGGCAATATCGATGGAGTTGCTGTAGCCTTCCCGGAAATACTCTACCTCAAATTCCTGGAAATAGCGGGAAGTATCCAAAGGTAGCGTATTTCTTAGCGTAGCGACCACATTGATGCTGCCGCCAGGGCCAATCACCAGCCCCGTATTGCCGGTATCATATTCCACGCCTCCTATTCCCTGGCTTGGCTCTCCGTCTACGATAGGCAGAATGAGGCTATCGCCCGGCGCAGCAGAAAGATCAATGTAAGCGTCAGGATAGTCAATGCCCTGAATGAGTACCTGCGTCTGGCAGACCGTACTACGGTCGGTAGCAGTGAACGTGACGGTATAAACTACACCTCCTTTGCTGGTGTTGACATTAAACACACCCGTTGCGGGATCAATATCCAGCCCTCGCGGAGAAGAAGTAAAAGTGCCTTTGAAAGTTGTAGTATCATTAAAAGGAGGCGCCGGGGTGACAAATACATCCTTGCCGCCCGATACTGGCGCATAAGATGATTCCGGGTATTTGAGTTCACACGACTGTACGGCAGGCTCCCCAATATATATTTTGGTTTGGCAGGTCGTCGTGCCATCGCCCAGGGTGAAGACAATGGTGTATTCCGTTCTGGGCTGGCTGGCATTGATGTTGATTTCGCCGCTCAGGCTGTCGATAGCCAGTCCGGCAGGTGTAGCGGAAAAGGTGCCGGTGGGCTGGCTTTCTTCAAAAACAGGTTTGATCAGTTGTGTGTCGGAGCCATCCGGCGTAAAAGCGGCACTGTCGTAAGAAAACAAACAAGGCTTTTTTACCTCGTCTTCGCAATCGCAAAAAAGATCACAGGCTGACAAGCCCAGGATACATAAGAAAACAGGTAGGGTAGATTGTAGTCTTTTCATCGGGTGTGAGTTTAGGGTTAGTAAAGGCTGACGGAGGGGACGTAACTTGCCGCCATGAAATGATTGTACGCCAAATTAGTCATTTTCTGTTTTTTATGCTTCATGCCGCCCAAATTAATTTGTAAAGTAGTATTGAAGAAAAGTAACTTATCAGTTACCTTTGTAGTTTATCCATGAAAAGAGAAGTCATACCGTTTAAGAGCGCAATATTATGAAGAAAAAGGAACATCCTAAAACGATTGGAGAACACTTTGATCAGAAATATGGTCAGCCAGGCTCCGCAACGCGCCTCGCTTTTGAAGAAAGGGCAGAAGCTTATATGATTGCCGAAATGATCAAAGAAGCCAGAAAACAGGCGCATATGACCCAAAAAGAGTTAGCCGACAAGCTTTCAACCAAACGAAGCTATATCTCCCGGGTAGAAAGCGCATCCAGTGACATCAGGCTATCCACTTTGCGTAAAATTGTAGAAGAAGGATTGGGAGGAAAGTTGCGTATCAGCATAGATTTGTAATCTGATCCATAAAAGGCGTGTACAGTTTGTTACATACTGTTTGACCTTTGGTGTTACGGCAATGCTCTTGCTTGTTTTTAATCATGCTTACCATCCGCCAATTTCAGAAATACTACGGCAGCCAGCGCATCTTAGACATTGCCGAGCTTACCCTGCCGCCGGGCATCCACTGGATCAAGGGAAAGAACGGTTCCGGGAAAACGACTTTTTTTAAGTCGCTGGCAGGACTGATCCCTTTTGCCGGAGAGGTGACGCTCGATGGGCTGAGCTTGAAAGATGATCCAGTAGCTTACCGGATGCGCGTCAACTATGGAGAGGCTGAGCCGCTGTACCCGGAGTTTCTCACAGCCCACGACCTGATCCATTTTGTAGGAAAGGCTAAGAAAGCTTCTTTGCAGCAGAGAAATGATTTGGTTGTCCGCTTGCAAATGCAGGATTTTCTGCATAATCCCTGCGGCACCTACTCCAGCGGGATGCTTAAAAAACTATCGCTGGCGCTGGCTTTTCTGGGTGCGCCGCAAATGATCATGCTCGATGAGCCGCTCATTACCATAGACGATCAGGCGGTAGCCTGTGTGTATGAACTTATCCGGCAGTATCGGGCGCAAGATGTCACCTTTCTGCTGTCTTCTCACCAGGATTTTGACTTTGGCGTGTTGCCCGTGGACACTACTTTTTTGGTGCAAGATCAAACCCTTACGCAAAAAAGCACCCATTGAAAGCGGTTTATACGGTACTGTTCAAAACCCTGGTAGCCCAGTTCTATCGAAAAAATGCAGGCTTCTTTTTCGTGCTCC
Source organism: Cytophagales bacterium (assembly GCA_038232695.1). GTDB lineage: Bacteria > Bacteroidota > Bacteroidia > Cytophagales > Cyclobacteriaceae > JAJNNC01. The sequence goes on along the minus strand of JBBSNI010000132.1, from coordinate 8,488 downwards.
TGGCTTTGGCGGCAGGTGTGATGCGCGACCAGGAACATTACTACCTGATGATGGCGGCTTTGCATTCTTATGCCTTGCTGGGCTATATGACCCTGCTATGGAGTCTGTATCTGCTCAAAACTCTTAGCTTCACCTTCCAGTCGCTTGCCGAAAAGCCTAACCAGTTTCTCTACGAGCTTCGCTTGTACCCGGCGCAGCAGCGGGTGGCAGGGCTGGCGGTGGTACATGGACTACAGTTTCTGCCGGTGATCCTCTATGCAGGCATTATGATTACTTTGGGGCTGATACACCAGCGATGGGCCCATGTGCTGCTTTGTATCCTGTTTCTGCTGCTGGCAATGGCAGTGGCTGTCAGCGTCTGCGACCGGAGACTGCATTTTCCCGGCAAGGAGAATTGGCTGCTCCGCCTGACTACGGCTATGAGCGGCAGATTCCGTAAGCCGCGCTTTAGTTTGTTCCTGTTCAAGATTGTCCACAGCCATAAAGTGCTGTTTTTGCTGACCAAATTGACAACTTGTTTTTTGATCATCTTAGCCGCCAAACTTTACCGTATGGGCGGTTACGACGAGCGTTTGCCGGGTGTGGTGCTGGCGGTAGTAGGGCTGGCAGAGGTCGTGCTGGTGTACTATTTTCATCATTTTGAGAATGTATCGCTGTCTTTTCAAAAAAATTTACCTTTTTCTCTTCCTGCCAGGCTATTGTCTTTTACGCTTACGCTTGCCCTGCTGCTGCTTCCTGAAGCGGCTGTGCTGGTGCGCCATTGCTATGCTTTTTTCTCTCCGCTCTGGCTGCTCTCCGGTATAGGATTTATGCTAAGCATCGCCTTGTTGCTGTATAGTTGTTTGTATATCAAAGCCCTGGTGATCGAGATATTTATCCGGCGGGTTTTTTTTGGGTGGCTCATCTATTTTTTAGCGGTTATGTTCGGTGTGCCTCTCTGGGCTATGATGGTGTTGAATGTTGTCGTCGCTTTTTTTATTTTTATACAATACCATGACCGGTTTGAATACAGCTTATAATCAGCAGCAAAAAATAAGCAATAAGTTCTTTTTCATGGTTTTGTATTTGCATCATTGACCAAAAATAGTTACCTTATCAATAATACTTCTCAATGATTCTTCCAGGCTGCGGAAGATTCAATTTATTCTAAATATCACCATAAACCCATACGACCATGAACTTTACTCCTGAGTTTCACACCCCCGGCGCTGTTAAAGCATCCGACATCCGCATGGAGCCTGTCACAAAATACATGGCCACTAAGCTGATCACTTTCACGCCCGACCAAAACATAGGAGAAGTCATTGACGCCATACTCAAGTGCAAAATCTCCGGTGCCCCTGTGCTGGACGAAAACGAGCAGTTGGTGGGTATGATTTCGGAAAAAGACTGTCTGCGCGTATTGCTGGGCAATACATATCATAATCACCTCCACCGGTCCGGCAAGGTAAAAGACTACATGAGCGCTGAGGTGACGACCGTCTCGGCAGAAGCCAGCGTGATTGATGTAGCTCATATGTTTATCAAGACACGGTTCAAAAGATTTCCTGTGATGCAAAATGGCAGGCTGGTCGGACAAGTAAGTCGGCGCGACATCCTGAAAGCCGCCCGGAGTATGCGCCCTACTACCTGGTAACAGGTGCGTCCGTGTCTTTTAATCTTTACAAAAATTACATAAGGCACTAATCGTCTGTTTTTACCTTTTTTTTTATCATTTCTTCCTTACCATTGTAGAAAGCCTCGGATTTTTATCTTTTCCCGCAGGTTGTCAATCGCTAAAAAAAGGAAGTTATGATCAAAAACGTTGAATCCAACGAAGAAGTCCTTGCCAGGATAGGGCACGATCTGCAAGGTAAGATTGCCAGAATCCGTTCTTGCAGTTATATCTTATTCAAAAACTTTGAAAAAGACCTGGACCAGGACGCTCACCGGTTCTTCCAGTCCATAGAGCGCGACTGCAGCGAGATGAAAAGTATCATTCACAACCTGATTGATATTGACCGCTGCTATGAGGAGAACCCTGATATTGACTTACAATCTGTCAATATTAATCAATTTTTGTCGCATCTTGTTGAGGCTTTTCACCTGCCCGCGATCAACGAAAAAAAGGTAAAGCTGCACTTTGAAGACATCGACGAGCCTATCTATATATACATCGATGAAAAGTCTATGAAGCGGGTCATAGAAACCATTCTCTCTAATGCCGTAAAGTTCTCCAACCCGGAAGGAGAAATTGTTGTAAAGCTCATCCGCTACGCCAACGTAGCGCATATTACGATCTCCGACCAGGGCGTTGGTATTCCCAAGAAACTCCGTCCTTATATGTTTTATAAGTTCAGCCGTGCTACCCGCCGTGGCACAGCCGGGGAAGAATCCAGCGGATTGGGCTTGTACATTGCCAAAAATATAGTAGAAAAACACCAGGGAAGCATCTGGTACGAAAGTGAAGAAGGCTTAGGCACCAACTTTTTTATTGACCTGCCCGTCAAAGAGCGACTATAAGCACTTGAATATTGAGCATTGATTGTTGAATATTGAATATTGAATATTTTAAACACTCAACCGGGCGCCGGGCGCACTCAATATTCAATACTCAGGGAAAAGCTGTTGTTGCAAACTCACGGTTTGTGACATAACTTAGCCGCTTCTCACCAAGCGGCGGCATGACCTATCAATATATTAAAGCACTGCATGTTATTTTTATCGTTACCTGGTTTGCCGGGTTGTTCTATTTGCCGCGCCTGTTTATCTATGCTGTAGAGGCGCATGCTGCCCCCGAGCCGGAGAGGAGTATCTTACTAAAACACCTAAAAACATGGATGCGGCGGCTTTGGTATGGCATTACCTGGCCCTCGGCGGTTGTTACCCTGCTTTTTGGCTTCTATTTTCTCCATGTTTATGCCCGCCATATGCCTTCCTGGCTTTGGGTGAAGCTGGGCTTTGTCGTAGGGCTATATGCCTATCATATCGCCTGCCATGTGATCTACCGGCAACTTCAAAAAGACAAGTACCGCTATACATCTCAGCAGCTAAGGGTATGGAACGAAGTAGCTACCATTTTTCTGGTGAGCATCGTCTTTATTGTTATTCTCAAAAATGCCCTAAGCATGTTGTGGGGTTTGCTGGGTTTAGCTGTTTTCATCGCCGTACTGCTGATCGCCATCAGAATCTACAAAAAGGTGAGGGAACGGTAAGCTTCCGGCAGCAAGTCTTTTTGGTTTTTAAGGAATTAGCAGGGCAGAGGCTTTGTTAAGTAGGTTGATAGATATAAACGACACTTGTATTTTTTCAGATCAACTGCGTATCACTGCCACCATTGCTGAATACGGATTTAGCTCTAACGGTCATAAACGAAAAGTGTCGAACAATTATGCAAAGGTACTTAGTTTACTGTTATTCACATGAGAATTTTTTTAACCACAAAGAACACAAAGGGTATACACTAAGGGCACAAAGTTTTAAGTCACTATCTTAGTGCCCTTTGCGGCCGCCGCTGCGGTGCTATACTTTGTGCCTTTGTGGTTCAAAATATTTTTTCTCATATAGAGTAGTTTAATGGATTAAATCAAACAATGATGAAAACCTTTCTTTCTTTGGTAGCCGCTGCCTGTTGGCTGGTTTCCTGTATGCCGCAAACTTCAGAAGAAAAGCTGCCGGTATTGGGGCAGCATGAATATGTGGAGAAAACCACCAACGAGCTGACCACAACAGACACGGTGTATCACCGGGTGGCTGATTTTAGCTTGGTAGATCAGGACAGTGCGGTAGTCAACAACGATACTTTTAAAGATAAGATCTATGTCACTGACTTTTTCTTTACCAGTTGTCCCTCCATTTGCCCGGTCATGAAAAAACAGATGCTGCGCGTCTACGAAGCCTTCAAAGACAATGATCAGGTACTTTTTCTTTCTCATACCATTGACCCGGAGTACGATACGGTAGCCCTGCTGCACGACTACGCCGAGCGGCTGGGCGTTTCCAGCGACAAATGGCATTTCGTGACAGGCGATAAGACAAAGATTTACGATATGGCGCTGAAAAGCTATATGGTAACTGCGATGGAAGACAAAGCCGCTCCCGGCGGATACATCCATAATGGCGCTTTTGTGCTGGTAGACACAGACCGGAAAATCCGGGGCATGTACGATGGAACGGTACCAGAGAAGGTAGACATGCTGATCAACGATATACACCGCTTACTGAAAGAGCATGACCAGGATAAGGCAGCTTCTTAAGGGCTACCTGCTTTTTATGATTTGCTTATTGCTTGCAACTGCCTGTAGCAGCCCTTATGATAATGATGCGACCAGGAACCTGAGTGCGGCAGATAAGATAAAGTACCGGCAGTATATGGTTCAGGGGCAGCAACTTTATGCTTCCTACTGTAGCAATTGCCACCAGGAAGATGGCAAAGGGCTGGCAAGGCTGATCCCTCCCCTGGCTAAGTCTGATTACCTGCTACAGGATGCCGGGCGTACGGTATGCCTGATCAAAAACGGGGCAGCGGGCCAGATGGTGGTCAACGGTGTGGTTTATAACCAGAAAATGCCAGCGAACCCTTCGCTAAAAAACATTGAGATAGCCCAGATCATTACTTTCATCAATAATAGCTGGGGCAATGAGAAAGGCTATACGCCGGTCAGAGAGGTAGAAAATCATCTGTCGGCGTGCCACTAAACTCAATTATACCTGCAACCTTACTTTTGTGCAAATCCTACCCAAATCGCTTTGTAATTCTCTTCGGAAACGCCTTTTTTTAAAATCCATAAAACATGATTATATTACCTGAGGGGTTACCCTAACCTCCTTTGCCGTATAAACCCAAGCAGCCCTGGCATGAAAGACCGTGATATTTTGGAGAAAATGAGCCGTGGCGACGAAAGCGCGCTGGATTACCTGTACCGTAAACACTACAGGATGATGACCGGTGTGATCATCAAAAATAACGGGACGGAGCAGGAAGCGAAAGACATTTACCAGGATGCGTTGATCGTTTTGTGGCAGAAAGCAGTCAGTCACCAACTGGTGCTTACGGCTAAGATCAGCACCTACTTGTACAGTGTCTGCCTTAACCTGTGGCGAAAGGAACTGGACCGGAAAAGCCGGCTGGTATACGAGGAAAAGGAAACAGGGAGTAGCTTTGAAGACGACAGCCAGGAAAAAAGTGCTATCATCCATCAGTGTATTGCCCAGTTGGGCGACACCTGTAAAAAGCTACTGACCTACTACTATTTTGACGATATGTCGATGCAGGACATTGCCGGTAAGCTGGGGTTTGCTAACATCGATACGGTTAAGACAAAAAAATATAAATGTAAAAAAAGACTGGATAGCCTGATCAAGACCAGGTATTCGGCCAGCGACTTTTTAGATTAAGCCTATGGATCACTCTGTTATCTACTCGGAATTCTTTGACCGTTACCTGAAAAACCAGCTTTCGGCAAAGGAGCGGGCTGCTTTTGAGGAAAAAGTGGCGCAGGACCCTTTGCTTCTGAGCGAGATAAGACTGCAAAAAGAGATTTGTGCAGCTTTAGGAGAAACCAGGAAAGCCGCTCTGAAGACCAGGCTCAACCAGGTTCCTGTCAGCCATACCGGCTGGATACATATGCAGGGAAGCAAACTGGCGCTGGTCCTTGGGTCGGCTTTGGTCATCACCGCTGGTTCGTATTTTTACTATACAAGCAGACCGGTCCGGGAAAGCCAGCCTACGCTTAGCATAACCGCACTTCCACCTGCCGTTGACCAGGCGCCTGTGTTAGTTCCCGAACCTTCTGCTGGCAGCCTTGAGCAGGCAGCCGGTAAGAAAGACGCTCCTGCTGACAACAGGGTAGAGAATAAGAATACCAGGGTGATCCAACTAGTAGAGAAAAGCACCCCGGAAGAACACCTGCCCGCCATCACCCGCCCCGAACTGGTGACCGGATTTGCAGAAGACAGCCAGACGGTTCATTACCAAGATTTTGTGCCGCCTGGCAAAGCAACGCCGGATCATAGCCCCTCAGCCCAGGTGTATCCTGATATTGAAAACAGGCAGCATCGTTTGTATGATTTTCATTACCAGTTTCTCGACAACAAGCTGTTTCTCTACGGGGATTTTGGGCAGACGCCTTACGAGATCATTGCACTAAACCTGGCAGAGGGCAGGCATTTGTTTTTAAAATACGACACCCGGTTTTATACTATCGATAGCCAGCAGACCGAAGTGGCACCCCTTCAGGCTATAGAAGATAGTGTGTTGATCAATGCGCTGAAAAATATACACACCCGCCAGTAGCTTGTCAACAGAGGCTTCCTTTAAATTTTTCCTGCTCGGACAATCCTTCAGGCTTTACCTGTTGTGGGTCTAACAGGCAAAAGAGCGTCAAAAAAATAATACGAAGGTCTACACGAAGGCTCAGATGGTCTACGTACCAAATATCCAACGCAAATTTTTCTTCCCAGCGTAAGCCGTTTCTTCCGTTGATCTGTGCCCAGCCTGTCATGCCTGGCTTTACACAGTGTCTCCTGTTTTGCCAGGCAGTATAGAGTGGAAGGTATTCTACCAGCAAAGGTCTTGGTCCTATCAGCGACATATCGCCCCTGAGCACATTGAGCAGTTGAGGCAACTCGTCTATAGAATATTTTCTTAAAAAAAAACCAACCTTTTGCAAGCACGGCTGCCCGGCAGGATACAACGTTTTGAGCTTGATCAGCGTAAAAACTTTCCCTTGCTGACCCACTCTTGGTTGTAAAAAAAAGGGAAAGGAGCCTGAAAGAAGGAAAAGAACACAAGCTGCCAATAGGATGAGCGGTAGGCAGATGGTCATACCTGCACAGGACAGCGCAACATCCCATATTCTTTTTTCTCTATAAACTGGCATATTCCTCTTTGTGCTTTCCGAGTTATTCTCATAATTAGAAAACCCTTCTCATTTTAAGAGTAAAAGTGAAGGGAACAGACCGCAAGCTAAAAAAATTAATCCTCCACACCGAGAAAATTTGCCGCCAGGTAAGATAAGTAGATAAAAGTACCATTTTCGCCCTAATTATATTTGCACTTTTTTCTATAAATATAACTTTTTTTATATCTAATAACAGACCTGCTGGAATGCTATTCGAACATCAAAACAAATAGGTTCAAAATGAAAAGCTGACATCTTGAGCAATTTGTGCCATTGCGTGGCATCAACCCGGTGAAAAAGTAAAAAACAGGACTAAGAAAAATTTAAAATCAAAAAACCTACACTTATTACCGCTGGATCAAAGAGCGGTATTTAGTGTTTTTGCCCGGTATTTGTCAAAAGAGAAATCCGAAAGTTAGCTACCTTTTTTAAAACAGATACTACTACCCGTAATACTCAAAGAAAATACAGTTAAGCCTTTATTAATTTTTAAACCCTTTTATGATGAAAGTTGTACTTAATCATTTGTTACGTATTATTACCCTCTGTGTTGTATTTATGATCCTCCAAGGTGTAGCAGCCCCGGAAGTGTACGCACAACAGTCAGCCAAAAGAACAAGCTCCGGACTGTGGTACCTGGAGCATTTGCCCAGCAACTACCGCTCGAGCAACGAAAAATTTCCGGTCATTATCTTTCTTCACGGAAAAGGAGAAAGAGGCAATGGCTCCAGCGGACTCAAGCTAATAAAAAGATGGGGACCGCCCAAGCACGCAGAAAACGGCCATGACATGAGCTTCCGTGCCAATGGCAAAGAATACAAGTTTATTGTCATTTCTCCCCAACTGCCTACCAGCAAATATAGCTGGTCTGCCGCTACCGTAGACGGAGTAGTCAACCACGTCTTGAAAAACTATAAAGTAGACCCGGACAGGGTGTACCTCACCGGGCTGAGCATGGGCGGCGGCGGCACCTGGGACTATGTAGCCAGTAGCTACAACAAGCCCAATAAAATTGCCGCTATTGCGCCTGTTGCAGGGTGGCTGAGTGGTAGTAACTCCTCAAAAGCCAAGTACCTGGCTGATATTGATATGGCTGTCTGGGCTTTCCACAACTCTAATGATCCTATCATTTCTATGTCCAAAGGAAAAGCGCCTGTTGATGCTTTGAAAAAAGAAAAACCGAAGACCATGCCGCGCTTTACCGTATACAGCAAATCCGGGCATAACGCCTGGACCAACGCTTATGCTACCGGACATTCGGTGCATTCAACCAATCTTTACGAGTGGCTTTTGTCTTTCAAGCGGGGTGGAAAATCTAATTATACCCCAAAACCGTCTAACCAGGCACCTATTGCTGATGCAGGCTCAGACCAAAGCATTGAGCTTCCTAAAGATTACGTATACCTGAATGGCAAAGGCAGCGATGACAAAGATGGCAGCGTGAAAAAATACGCCTGGAAAAAAATAAGCGGTCCGTCAGCTACCATCGACGATGCTGGCAAGTCTTACACCCGGGTCAGAAACCTGAAAGAAGGAACTTACACTTTCGCGCTGGCCGTGACCGATGATAAGGGCGCTACCGACGAAGACAGGGTAACCATACAGGT
>JBBSNI010000131.1:0-12828 GCA_038232695.1 Cytophagales bacterium | reverse complement strand
TTTCATCCATCTGGCTATACACATATAGCATATCTGCTTCTATAACTTTACTGTAGCTTTGCATTTCTGATCTCTTTTTTCTCTTTGAACGTAAATCTAAAACTTACAAATCAAACACTTATTTTTATCTTGTTACTAAGTGATCTAAAGGCTTATGAAGCAGTACGCTAAATATTTTACCACTGTAGTCTGTTTGATCAATGTCTTGATCGCTTCGTCAGGCTGCGCTTACGGTCCAGCGCTGTTAGGTAGCGAACTACCTATTGTACCATTGCCAGCACCGGACACGGTACAAAAGGTCAATACCTACCTGCTGGGTCATGCAGCCTGGCCCGGGGTATATGGTACAGAGGATAAAAATTTTCTGGCAGGCGTTGGGGTGCAAAGAACGGTGAGTCTGCCTTTTGATCGCCGGTACAACAGCATTGCATGGTCGTATGCTTATGGTGGTATGGCCTATCAGGGCAACTATCAGCTATACAATACTTCGTTGCAGCAGTTTGGCTTAAGCACTAAATCTTATTATGGCGGGCTACTGCATGGGGCAGTCCGGTTCGTTAGAACTGTTTTCAAAGAGTACGTAAGCACCATCCGGCGAGAAACACGGGTGCGTATCGTTGGTACCGGTAGGCTTGCCTCCCGACAGACTGGTGCTTTCTTTGGTATCCAGGTCAAACAAAAATATACGGGCATCTAATTGCCTGCCTGAGGCTGCGACAAAACCTGAGACATCCTGGGTAAACAGTAGCTGTTTTCCGTCTATTGAAAACGACGGGTATTCCAGGCGGCCAGGTACATTGTCTATAAGCAGGCTCATGTCACTGCCGTCTTCGTTCATCAGGTAAAACTCACTATCGTAGATGTCCACGCCTACGGTTTGCACCACGATTTTGTGAGCTACGCCCGACCAGTCACAAGCTTTAAAATGGCGTCCTTCGGGTGCAGTTGCCAGTAGCGTCAGCCCTGTACCATCCCGGTTGATGCGGTATAGCTTGTTGTAATGGCTATAGAGCAACTGCCCCCCATCGGGCGACCAGCAGAAGCCTTCGCCATAATTGTGATAGCCTGCCACGGGAAGTTCCGTTACTTTGACCGGTTCGGTTCCGTCAGGGCGCATGACATATAGCTGCTGTTTGCCATCTGCGTTGGAAACATAGGCAATCCACTGGCGGTCCGGACTAAAGCGAGGATAAACCTCTTCGGCTGCCTGGTGCGTCAGGCGAATCTTATGCTGAAGGGTTTCGTCAGCCCCATAAATTTCCTGGTTTCCTTCTGTGCGGCGGTTAAAGAGGTAGTGTATATCAGGCAAAGCCATCGTCTGAAAACTCCACAACTCGCCCAGCGTGCTGTTGCCATATTGGTCTTTGGCAACAACCTGCCAGAAGTAGGTAGTATTATATGCCAGGTTGGTTACCACTACGCTGGTGTCGGCTATACCAGTAGCTATGGTTTTTCCTGCCGGATTATGAGGTTCATAAAGCAGCACATCGAAATGCAATATGGCTCCGGTACGCAGGTTATCTACTTTCCAGCGCAATGTTACAGAATCTGTCTGCCTTGTAGCTGCCATAGGTGAACCCACTTGTACCAGCCGGTTGAAGGTAGTTTGCGCTTGCGGTTCCAGCAGCAGGGTCATCTGGGTAGTTTTGTTCTGGGCTACGGCAACCTTCACACTGTCTTTGGCATACCCGGCTTTTTTTACCAACACAGTATAATCGTTTTTAGGCAAAGAATCTATAGCAAACTGCCCGGCCTGGTCTGTGATCAGGGCTACGGTAGGAGGGAAAGTCGTAATACTGGCGCCACTGACCGGAGTATTGGTAAGAGCATCCAGCAGGGTGCCTTGCAAGGCTCCCAAGGAGGCAGCTTTTTCCTGTAAGGTCATCAGCAACTGCGCTATGCGGTGTTGGCTGACAGAAATGTTAGCCGTCTCGTTAGTGTAGCCTGCTTTTTCTGGTGTCACGGTATATTCACCTACAGAAATTTCTTCCATGAGAAAGTCTCCCAAACTGTCGGTCATCACCCTGGAAGTAGGCGGAATGGTGGCGATCAGGACGCCAGGCATGGGGCGTCCATCGTCGTGGGTGATACGGCCACTCAGCTTGCCAAACATCTCCGGGTCAATGGTATCTTCCTGGCAAGCGGCAAGCAAAACGATAAAGCCTAACATTAATTTTTTCATGGGGTTGGTCTGTTAAGTGTTCTATAGTGTCGTCTAAAAGTATGGCTCAATTTATCCTTGATACTCTATTTTATGGTGAAGGTAAACAGTGTCTTCCTTTACAATTTTTAGCTCGATAAGGCAGGTATCACCTTTGTTGAGGTTGATAGACACATGGGACAAGGACACCTCCTGTTGGGCAGGCGCCACAAAACTCCCCGCCTGGGTGCTGCTCGAGCTTCCGGACTTTCCCTGCTTAGTGGTGGTCAGTTCGTAGCGGAATGCGACATCCTGATGCCCATCGTTAGCAAATTTGCCCTGGATGGTAAGCATGTCGCTTTTTGATTGCACATCAATCCAGGCGCGATGTTCAGATGGTAGTGCGGACGGCGCGTCTGCGGACTGCGCGTCTGCGGACTGCGCGTAAACAAGGCTGTGCATGACAAGTGTGAGGATTAGAGGTAAAGTTTTCATAAGCATTTTATTGAAGGGTCAGGCGTTTCGTGTGTCAGGGTTGCTGGGGTGTTATCCCTACTAAACCTTGCTCAATGGTGATCTTCATTCCTTCGCCGCGCTGCTCTACCTGGTAGGCGGGCGCTAAACCATCGTATTCTATCTGGGTCAGTTCTAAGTTTTGTCCTTGCTGTATGATGGTATAATCCAGACCGTTGCCTGACAAATCCTGCCGGATACTATTCTGCTGACCGGATTGCCGCACCTGCACCTGGTTGTGGTTGCCCGTAAGGGAGCCACTATACCGGTGATCTTCTCCGTTCTGCTGAATATCCCAGCGGTTATCCCGGCCTTGCTGGACGGCTTCTAAGGTATGCCCTGTGCCAAGTTGTTCTATCCGTAGCTGGCTGTGCTGTGCGTTGGTCTGCTGCACCACTGCCTGATGGTACATACCTTCCTGCTGGATAAGGATGTCATTGTTCAAGGAGGGAAGAAACGGATTATTGAGTTGTTCCAACAGGGCTTCTTCGGACTGGGCAAAACAACTGGCACTGACAGCCAACATAAGTGTGATGCTTAGCAAATAATGGATTTGTTTCATCATAATATATGGTGTGTAGTGAAAAAGGATGAAGGAGACAAACACAACCGTAAAAGTTAACTAACCCTCGTTGGATGTCTTCTTCATCCTGATGTTCAGATGCAAAGGCTACGATTAAGGCACAGTAGCGCCCATCGTTACATGAGCTATGTTCCCATCTCCTATTTGCGAGATGTCAGCCATATCGCCTATTCCATTCTGGAGGACAGTTGCCTGGTTTGCATCGCCCTGCTGAAGAACAGCGGCAATGTTCATCTCGGAAGCATTTGCTCCTTCATTTCCCTGGGTAACCTCAGCCATGTTTTTATCGCCTATCTGCTCAATGCTTGCCTGGTCGCTTATAGATGTGCCAAGTAATCCTTGATCAATATGGGCGTCATTACTTTCTCCTTTCTGACTGATAGAGGCAGTGCTGGCTACCGAATGACCTTCAATACCCTGGCTAAGAACTGCCTTGTTTCCATCGCCCATCTGGTCAATGCTCGCTTGGTCGCCCTCAGAACCTCCGGTAGATCCCTGCGAAAGGTAGACTTCGTTGCTTTTTCCCTCCTGACTAATGGAAGCTATGCTTTTAGTAGCGCCTCCAACGTCAACGCCCTGCTCAATTTCAGCATCGTTAGCACTACCTTTCTGCTTGATGGTAGCTTGGTTGGCTTCAGCATAACTTGCCAGGAAGCTACCCTGATCAACATAGGCTTTATTGTCGTCTCCATCTTGAAATATATCAACCAAATTGTCTTTGGCTTCGCTTTCAAACTCTCCTACATAAGAGAGCCCTACTTGTACCTCCGCCAGGTTGGTCCCGCCCAGCTGCTCGATAAACACTTCGTTGTTCTGAGCGAAGCTACCCAGGCTGATGCCCAGCACCAGCGACGTTGTGAGAAATAATTGGTTTTTGTTCATAATTGAAATTGGTTAAATGTGAAAATTGGTTACTTGTTAAAAATTAAGACTTGTTATTTTATTTTTCTGCCAAAGTACAGGTTGACTCCCAAACTGGCCGACCAGAAGAAGTCGTTGAACTTGCCCTGCTTCATCCGGTCCAGGTTGTCGCTAAATACATAGTGGTAGTGGATGCCTCCCTGAATGCCCAGCGTGTGGCTAAGCAGATATTCGCCGCCCAACCCGACCAGCATCTGGGGGTAGTTTTCACGCCACGCGCTACCTTTGCGGCTCATCAGCCCGCCGTCTATACGGAGTAGCGGGGTAAAACGGGCGTAGGGAGCCATGCGCCAGGTGGTACTTATATTAGCATAGTTGAAAGTTTCCTGGTACACGTTTTCCCCAGCCAAACTACCCCGCCCTGCGCGAAGTCCTACCGATAACCACGAACTTACCTGGCTGGTAAAATGCAGTTCCCCGGCGGGCTGCAAGACAGGACTGGGATAATCCCCGGCGTAGCGGAAGGTGCCCAGGCTACCCCCGGCACTCAGGCGGCTGCGCTGAAACCGGTTGAACTGCCGCCCTAAGTAGTCGGTCTGTCCGTTTTCTTCCGCTTCACGCTGGTACTGCTGAATGGTAGGAGCATGGATTTCTTCGCTGTTTTTGAGTTGCCAAAGACAGTCCTGGATACCTTCTACGACCAGGGCATGTACGGCTTTTTCAATAGCTTCCCGTACAGCCAGTTCGGCAGGCTCGTTGTGGGTAAAGCCGGTTTCTGCCTCCATCAGCCGCTGAAAACTCACAAATTTGAACAGGCTGGCATCTACTTTCTGAGAGAGAATGGTGCGGGAGGTGTAGACCGTCTTGAGAATACGCCCATTGCTGGTAGAGATGACCCGCAAGTAAACGGTCACACGGTCCTGAGCCGAACCACCGGCTCCAAAGTAGCGTGCGCCTGCCCCGCCCGTGAGCACGTTGGCATCGTAAGAAATGATGCCTCCTTCTACCAATATCCCGGCAAACAGCAAGGGCGGCAGGTTGTCTTCCAAGAGCTGTTCCTCCTGCTGACCGTAGGCCAGCCGACTGCTGCGGATGACCTTGCGTTCGTTGAGCAGATTGGATAAGTTTTCCCGCTCGATAGTGGTAAACCATCCGGATTCCTCCAGCGTTCTCAGCAAGATAGACGTGCCCCCCTGGGTGACAGCCGTAGACCAACTGGCCCCAACGTCCGAAGGTCTATACTGCCCGGTCTGGTCGCGGAATTTATATACGGCAGCCACAATCTTTTCTTGTGGGGCAGGCAGTGTTTTGAGTTCGCCGTAAAATGCTGACTCTGCGCCCAGCCGGGCCTGGGTCGTGCGCAGCGGTTGCTGAAAGTAGGGCGCACAGCCGTTCATAGCTAACAACAGGTAGATCAATAAATAGCTTGTACTTTTCATAATAACCATTTGGTCAGAGGTGCAGGTAAGGCTTGTCATTAGAAATAAGGGACACTCACGATGGTTTCGCTTCCTGTAGAGACATCTAAAATGACCACTTGAATAGCCTCTGCGCCTGGCAAAACATCTATCTGGTAGTTGCCAATCTCGTATTGCCCTTCCTGTAAGCCGTTTTCACCAAATTGATTGCTCACCAGTTGGCGGGAAAGCTGACTCAGTATCTGGCGTTTGATACTTTGTTCAAAATCTTCCATCGGGTCACGGTCAAAGCGGGTACTGAGTTCGTCCCGCTCTTCGGTGAAACTATTTTGCGCTTGCGCTGAAGAGAGCAGCCAACTATAGTTGAGGTAACTGCCGCCAAAAGCAGGGTTCTGCGGTTGGTACACGAAGTCCTGGGCTGACAGCCAGTGGCTGCTGAGCAGTAATATTAGGGCGATGCTTATTTGATAGAAGTACATAGTTGGTTGGGGTTGGTTATTATGTCATTCTTGTATTTTTTGGTCAGTAAATACCCGTTCCTTGTTGGTCTTCACTGCCTAATTGCAGGGTAATGCTTTCGTAATTTTGGATGTGGCTGTAGGTCATATCCACCGCGTACCCGACGGCAGCCTCAATCATATCGTAGCGGGGCTGTATATTTTGTGCAAAAACCTCCGTATCGTTCATGTAAACGGCAATTTGGCTACCTATCCCTGCCCTTGGTTTTTCCCGGACAAAGAGCGTATAGTTTATGCTGCTTTCCGGAGCATTCCACTGCTGATAAAAGATTTCGTAAAAATCCCTTCCTACCTTGGTAATGGTTTCATCTACCAACAAACCGTTGATATCCAGCCCATTCAGACTATGGTCTTGTACGGTTGAACGCACGCCAGGCACTGACTGCTGAGCCGTAGCAGGAAAGACGCTTGCCGTGAGCAGAAGCAGTAGCCACTTGATGAGATTGTTATAGAAATTTATTTTTTGCATAGCTACTATTGGTAGCCATGCGCTAAGATTGTAACCAGGATAAAATTTTTTTAACAAACTTTTTTATGCAAATGGTAAGGGCACTAATAAATTTTTAGAATGGAGTTTAGACGAGCCTGGACTTGTTGCCAGCATCATATTGGAGCAAGGCTAACCCCCGGCAATGGGATGTCGAGGCAGTCGCCCGGCACATACCGACTCATTGGTTATCCGTGCGGCTGAGCATGGCGATGTTGAAGGCAAAGTTGCAGTTCTCGCATTTGTCCAGCTTCATGGTGGCAATGCCTACTACTTCACCTTTCATGTTCATCACAGGACTGCCGCTGCTGCCCGGGGAGATAGCGGCATCAATCTGGATGAGGGCATCTTTTTGTTTGCGAAAATTGCGGATAGAAGAAACAATACCCCGCGAGACGGTGCTTTCCAGTCCGCGTGGGTTGCCCAGCACCACAATATCTTCTCCTTTGCCAGGCATGGAAGATGAGAGCGGCAGGTAAGGCACGTCCAGGGTGTTGACCTGGAAGATGACGTAGTCGAAGGTTTCGTTCTGCTTAATGATCTTGTCTACCTGGTATTTTTTGCCTTCCAGGGTACGTATCTCCCAGGTGCTGCCTCCCTTAAACACATGATAGTTGCTCACTCCCACACCACTTTCTTCTATAAAGAACCCCGTGCCCTGCCCGACGCCCTTGCCGTTGCGGTCGTAAGTTCTGATGAGAAATACACTGGGTTCGGCGCGGGTAATGATCTCGGTCAGCGACTTTTCCTGACCGGTAGACGGCGCTAAGGGCGGGTGGTACTCCCTGGAAGTATCCAACGTGACGACCTCGTCTTGTGGGCTGCTCAGCTTATTTTGCTGGCTGCGCAGCTTTCTGCCTGAATGTGAACAACCGCTGCAACCCGAAAGCAGCAGGGCAATGATAGAAGACCAAATGATACTTTTCATCTCTTGTGGGAAACGGATAATGTAACCAAGTTTGCCTATTTACCCAATAATTTTTTTAAAAAATTGTCGGAGGCATTGCTTTTTCGATGTAATAAATATTCATTTAAACGCTGTAATTCCGCCAGGATCTGTTGCTGCCGCGCCGCGTCCTGGGTGCTGTAAGCGGCAAAGTGCTGATACAGATCGTCTATCTTGGCCAGCTTGCCGAAGATATGCTTGTTGTCGTCGAACGCTTTCAGCAACTGGTCTTCTTCGCGCACGGCCAGTTCGCGGATCGCCCGTATCTTGGTGCGGGTGTGCTCCATCAATTCGTTCAGGCTTTTGTCCAGCACATCGTCTACCTTGATGACCGTATTGTTGATCAACTGCCCGCGCCGTTCCAGTTCGGAAAAGTGCGACTGTATAAAGGCTTGCAGCCGTTCGTTCTTTTGCATGGTCTGCTCCACATTCCGTGCTATATTTTGCAAATCTTGGGTACGGCCGAGCCATTCGTTAATTTTTTCGTTGAGCGAAGCGGTATTAGCAATAAAGCTATCCATGCTGGTCAGATACTGCGTAAACTTCTGCAACTCGTCGGCACTTTTGCCCAGTTCCCGGAACATCTCCAGGTTGGCTTCCGCCAGGCGCATCACGTCAATCTCTTTGATCGCGGCAATGGTTTTTTCCTGCGCCATAAGCGACTCGTAGTTTTTGTGCATCAGTTCACCTAGCGAAGCCACACTTTCCATAAAGTTGCGCTGAAAAGTGTTCAGGCTTACCTGCAACTGGTTGAGGCTGTGGGTCGTATCCTGAAAAAGGACGGGCAGCAGCTCTGTTTGCACAAAATTATAGAACTCGTCGCGGCGCTGCGCCAGATGGCTGCGGGCGGCAGGATAGAGGAAGACCAGCAGGAGGGAGGTGAACAAAAAGCCGGTCAGCACGGGTACGGCGGCAAGCCTGGCGGCAGAGAAAAACAAAGCGGCACGGCTTCGCGACAAAGCGCTGTCCATTAGTTCCTGGGAAAGATTAGGCAGAAAAAACAGCCCCAATCCTACACCTAACAGCAGTGCCATCAGCCCGATGAAGAGCGGAAAGAGCGACTGCCGGACGATGCCCTGGCGCATCACCGTACACCTGCGCATGACCATATGGCGGATGATGGTAAAGTCGATAGCCGCCCCCCGGCTTTTCAAAAGGTAAGCGTTGACAGACAAAAGGATCTGATCCAGCGTAGCGTTTTTAGGCACGTTGGTATCAATAAACGATAGCTCTGTGCCGCCGATAGCGGTATGTTTTCCTTCTTCTTCCAGGTACTTTCTAAGCACTTCCCGCGTGTCAGGCGCGCGAAATGCCTGGGGCGGCAGGTTGATCTTGCGGATATGAAAATGCTCGACAGCAGGAAAGATACGCTGGTACTGCCTGAGCCGGCGCAGCAGGACAAAAAAATAGTACCCCTGACCTGCCAGGGCAGCCAGCATGAGCAACAACTCAAAAGTTTGCAGTTTACTCATAGCGGATCAGGGCTTTGTCTTCCGGCTGCACGACCCACTGCCCGCCCTGCTGAATGGCGCGCCCCGGCTTCAGGTTGACAATCCTTTTGGCAGCCGGGGAGAAAGCGTTGACGCTCTCACAAACAGGGTCTAAGTAGCTGCCCGGCGAACTTAGCGCATCTTTCATGGATTCGTACTGTTCGGCTACGGTAAAGGAAGCCACACTTTCCCCGTCTTCTACGGCCACCGTAAATTTATAAATAGAGGCCGTAGGTTTGTAGTGAGGCGACATAGAACTGACATTGAAGGTGCCATCGCTGTTAGGCGTAGAAAGGTAAAACTCTTCTGTTTGGGAGGGGGCTGCTACGACCGGCGAGTGCGCCTGTGCAGCGGTGGGGGGCCTTTGGAGACCGTCGGCGCGGCGGTCGTCCAGGTTGATCTTGTCTACTTTCTTTTCCAGGGCTTGCAGCCTGTCGGAGAGCGGATCGTCTTTCTCGCTGTTCGACAGCTTTTTTTTCAGGATAAAAATGGCGCTGTTGATCTCGTTGATCTCCTTGCGGTGACGGTCGAGCCGCTCGTCTGTTTTTTTGAACATACTGAACAGGTAGGCCAGCAACCCTAACAGCACCAGAAACAAGATCAGGGAGATGATATTGACCTGGTAGCCCAACCAGGAGGTATCTTCCGAAGCGTTGGAAAGAGAGGTCAGCAAACTCTGCGGGTAAGCCGTTTCGGCTTCCGCATTTTCCTCCATGACAGGCGTTGAATCGTCGGAAGCTGCCAGCGATTGCTCTATAGACGGTGAAAAAAACTGGGCGATCTCGTCCCTGAGTTGCGCTTTGGTGATCTGTAAGTTGACATAGGCAGAATCTTCTACCCCCAGCGATTGCAGGCTGATATTATCTATCTGGTTGCGCAGGTAGTCTGCCGCCTGCTGCTGACTCCAGTCTGCTTTGTACATGGTCTTGAGGTTGACAATGCGGCTATAGAGATTTTTGTAGGCGTTGCTCCAACTATTGTTGGTCAGCACCTGCCTGACCGCTTCGCTTTCCGGTGGATTTTCCAGGCTATAGGCACTGGATGGAAATTTTTCTTTGAACAGCTTGTAGCCTTGCTGCTCGGCGGCACGGTCGGTGCGCAGGTTAGTATAATCTTTCATGTAAGCGTCCATCACCTGCCAGCCGATGTAGTCAACGGAGTTATCGTATTTTTCCTGCGATACAGGCTGAAGGGCGCCCAGTACAAAAAACAAAAGGATGAGCATAGGTTGCATTTTTGTAGTTCTTTATGGATGAGCTTCGCTGCAATCTAAATACAAATTGGGTGCGAACAAAAAGAAATAGCAAAGGCATTGGCTGCCTATAGCCGCAGTATCGGCTTTAAGGGCAGCTAACAGGTTTGCTCATACCATTTGAATTTCCTTCATCATCAGGTAGTTAACGGAGGCTGTCTGATGTATCACTTTCTGTGTACAGAAGTTTTTACACTAAATCTTTATAGACATATCCAAAGTTTTGATCTTTATTGCAGCAAAATACTACATTGATGGATTGATAGTCAACATCCGGATGTGTATTGATTATCAGCGCACCTTATTTTGACATACCATGAAAAACACAGAAGGAATGCTCCGGGAAGATGCTTTGAAAGATAAAACCATTATCATTACCGGCGGAGGTACGGGCCTGGGCAAAGCCATGGGACGGTATTTTCTGCAATTAGGCGCCAACCTGATCATCGCCAGCCGCAAGATGGATGTGCTGGAAGCTACTGCCAAGGAGCTTTCCGGTGAGACGGGCGGCAAGGTGCTGCCCGTTGCCTGCAACATCCTCAAGTACGAAGACATTGAGCAGGTGATCCGGGCAGCTACCGAGCGGTTTGGCGATATTCACGGTTTGGTCAACAATGCGGCGGGCAACTTTATCAGTCCTACCGAAAGGCTCTCGCACCGGGCTTTTGATATTGTGGTAGATATTGTGCTGCGCGGCACATACAACTTCACCCTGGCCCTGGGCAAGCAGTGGATAGAGAAAAAGCAGCCCGGCACTTTGCTGAACATCGTCACGACTTATGCCTGGACCGGCTCTGCCTATGTGGTGCCCTCTGCCTGCGCCAAAGCAGGGGTGCTGGCGCTGACACGCTCGCTGGCCGCCGAATGGGGCAAATACAACATCCGCTCTAACGCTATTGCCCCCGGACCGTTTCCTACCGAAGGGGCCTGGAGCCGCCTGCTGCCCGGCGACCTGTCTAAAAAATTTGACCCCGCCCTAAAAAATCCGCTCCGGCGGGTAGGCCAGCACCAGGAACTGGCTAACCTGGCCGCTTATTTGATGTCTGATTATGCCGCTTACGTCAACGGAGAGGTGGTGACCATAGACGGGGGCGAGTGGCTCATGGGCGCCGGTGAGTTCAACAACCTGGACGCTATCCCGCAGGAGTTGTGGGACCAACTGGAAGAGCAACGCAAGAAGGGTAAGTAGAGCACGTTGGATAGTTATAGGATTTGTTTGATGAATTAATGGTAAAATTTTTTTACAGTTTGTTGTGTATGCTGTGGCTGACGCTCCTGCCGGGTTGTCAGCAGGATGTGGCCAACCCCCAGGCGGCTGCCCAACTGCGGGAGCTTTCTGCGCGGGAGCAGGCGTTGGTCGTTTCGGTCAACGACTTTTCTTTGGATCTTTTCCGCGAAATGGCTTTGCATACTACCTCCCGGAATCTTTTTGTTTCCCCTTTTAGCATCCATATGGCGCTTAGCATGTCCCTCAACGGGGCAGATAGCAGTACCCTGCAAGCCATGCGCCAGAGCCTGCACTATGAGGAACTGGAAAAGCTGGAGATCAACAAGGCTTTCAATGAGCTTACCCCTTTTCTCAGACAGGTAGACGATAAGGTAAAGTTTTCGCTGGCCAATATGATGTGGGTTGACCAATCGCTTAACATACAGCCTTTGTTCAGGGATATGATGATCGCTTACTATGGAGCCTCGGTAGAAAGCCTGGACTTTGGCAGCCGTAAAGCGAACAGAACGATCAACCGGTGGGTGGAACAGCAGCCGGGAAGATAAAAGAGATGATTGGAGAAATTACGCCGGAGGATATGATCTACCTGGTCAGTACCATTCATTTTAAAGGCAACTGGACATTTCCTTTTCAAAAAGAACTGACCCGCCTGGCTCCCTTCTACCTGCAAGACGGCAATCCTATTACCACTGAAATGATGTCGGCCCGGAAGGCACCCTACCGCTATTACCGCGACAGCCATAAGACGCTGCTCGATATTCCCTATGGCAACCTGCCCTATAGCATGACCATCCTGCTGCCTCACCCCGGCGACAGCCTGCCTGGCATCATCCAAACCTTGAGCGCCAGGGAGTTACAGCAAAACCTGGCGCAGACCGACACGGTGGTCTACCACTTGCAAATGCCTAAGTTTGCCATACAATACAGCACTACCCTGAAAGAATCTTTGTCCGCCCTGGGGATGCAGGAGGCTTTCAGCGAAAAAGCCTGCTTTCCGGGTTTTTCTGCCGCCCGGACGCCCCGGATTTCTAACGTGCTGCATCATGCTTCCATAGAGGTAGACGAGCAAGGGACCATAGCTTCTGCCGCTGCCGGATTGGTCCTGCAACGCGCCCAGGGCAGCCCTCAGCAGGTAGTCAGCGTAGACCGTCCTTTTATCTTTCTGATCCGGGAAAACCATTCCGGAGCCATTCTCTTTGCCGGTATGGTGACGAATCCTGCGCAGTAGTTGCTTCTCTCGGTAATACACGTCTTTTTCATAAAAGATCATAATGTTTAAAAAGCACCATACCCAGTCGTGGATTACAAGCTAAATCTTCTTGCATAGCCTTTAAATTGCCTTTTTTCTGTTGTCTGAGCAGATTTCCAGCGACCGATATGATACCAGCTAAT
>JBBSNI010000130.1:0-12901 GCA_038232695.1 Cytophagales bacterium | reverse complement strand
TTTCATCCATCTGGCTATACACATATAGCATATCTGCTTCTATAACTTTACTGTAGCTTTGCATTTCTGATCTCTTTTTTCTCTTTGAACGTAAATCTAAAACTTACAAATCAAACACTTATTTTTATCTTGTTACTTAGCAAAATTAAGTGGAGACGAGCAAATGAAAATCAAGTGCGGAAAGGCTCATTTTAACGAGTTTGCCAACTTGGAATACAAAGTAGTCAACAAAGTGGGGCAATTGATTGAGTGAAGGTAAAATCTACAAATACGATCATCACCAATTCATAGAATTAAAGCAGTTGAGTACGTAAAAAAGAAGGGGGAAATCACTGATTCCGATTATTAACAAAGGCTTCATCTCTTTCATTGCGTTAAGGACAGCTTTCTGCCTACAGAAAGTTTGGGTACTATATTTGTTTTTGCCTGTACCATACAAATTAACGCAAATATGAAATTACATCTTCAAACAGCACTCACGCTGTTTTTCTCTCAGCAATTCTCACTTTGGCTATTCAAGCTGAATTCGGTTCAGTTCAGCGACGTGAAAGAACAGATGTTTCATGGAGACAAAAGTTAAAATCTTGAAAGCAGCCCGAATATTTTCCCACAGTTTGGCTTTAGTTTTAAGACGGTCGCCGCGCGATTTTTCCAGAGCTTACGGAAGAACGTACAAGCGTGTTGTTGGATTTGGTCTACCGTGAAGGCCAACATCATTAGCAGAGCAAACACTGAGCAGAGGTGTTGTTTTCCGTATCCGTACCGGGTCGCCCTTTAGATTTGCAGAACAAAGCAGGGCTTTAGAAAGTACTATTATAAGAAGAACCGAAAGTGTGAGTGGTGAACTACCGGGAATCGCCATTCCGGGAATCGCCATTCCGGGAATCGCCATTCCGGGTCGCCTAGGAATTACAGACTTATCGCCCGAATTAGTCCGCGTCACGGTGACCCTTGCATTTTTGTATTGAGCCAGAGCCAGTTAGAATGTTAAGCATTAGGCTTATTAAAGCCGACGCGGCGCGGGGATTAGCTCTTCAATATCTTGGGTTTCACTTATTTGTTTCATTCTAACCACAAAGCTATGAAATTCACCGGGCCCCGGCGGCTTGGTTCATCGTCCCCCGTGGAGCGGCATTGACGTCTCTAAAGCCACTTTAGATGCTGCCTTCTGTCATCAAGACAGTCCTGATCAATTCACGCACCAGCAATTTGCCAACACTACGGCAGGATTCAAACAGTTGCTTACCTGCGGTTCCCCGCCGGGACTCAAAAAGCAGAAGATGGAACTAACCCAAAGCTTCTTTTGCATGGAGCATACGGGTTCCTATACCCTGGCTTTATGCTGTCGCTTCGGCGATCCGATTTTTGCAAGATCAGGGGTTAGCTTATACCTTGGTGAGTCCTTTGCATTTGAAACGGTCTACAGGCATCACCAGGGGCAAGAACGATCAGCGGTTCCCCGCCGGGATAGATGCTAAGCGTATTGCCCAGTTCGCCTGTCTGCATCAGCGCAAGTTACTGCCCATGCAATTACCTTCGCCGGGACGCCGGTCGGCTTGCCTGCTCAAGCCGCTCCACGGCGGATCAGGAATCTGATGGCCTTCCGTGACCGGCTTACTAAAACCAAGGTGAGCCTCAAGCAAACCATCGCTGACTTGAAAGACATGGGGAAGTTAGTAGATAACAGCGGGGCTGCCCCAGCTTCATTATTAAGCAGTCAGAAAAGCAACCGGGCGCCGGGCGATCAAGCTTGTAGAGGAGCAGATCAAGCACACTGACAAGCAGTGGTGCCCCACCGGGATGGAAGCTACCCTACAGGAGGACGAGCAGATTCAAAACCACTTCCAATTGATCACCTCGGTGGTAGGCATCGGCGGCAGCCGCGCTGTATGGTCACCGCGATCGCTTTTCTGATCTATACCCAAGACTTCACCGGGCGTCGGTCGCTACCAGCGCAAAGTCAAAGAGGGAAAAGCTAAGATGTCTGCCTTAAATGCGGTCAGAGCTAAACTCATCAACCGCGTGTTTGCTACTGTGAACCGAGGCACTGAGTATGTAGTTATCCAGCAGTATAAACAGGCTGCCTGATTATCTTTCGTTTTTAATAGTAAAAGCTTGCTTTTGTTGTTAAAAATGAAACAGCGGGGCTGCCCCAGCAACCGAAGGGCGGTAGCGGCAGCCGCGCTGTCTACGGTAGCACAGTTAAATGAATGAAATTAAGCAGCATATATCAGAGCAAAAAACTTGGAAAAAATTATATGCCTGTAACTTGCTTTTATCTTAGAATTCGGGCGGTCTCGCTCCATCTCCAGCTTTCCAATCTTGGAATACAGCACTTCAGTGTCTATTGCTTCTTCTTGCTTCTGCTTGGTCTCACCCTCAAACACGCTGGCTGAATTGGTTAGAAATTCCTGCCGCATCGGCGGTCCGATTCCAGGCAGATATTGCGCAGCCCGCAGGGAATGCTTTGCCCAGTAAGTACCTCTACAACGGCATGGAGTATGATCCGGAAGCCGGTTTGGGTGTCTACAGTGCTGCTTTCAGAAGTTATGACCCTGCCTTAGGCAGATGGTGGCAGCAAGACTTGATGAGTGATGCCCTGCCAGGCATGAGTCCTTATCACCAAAGCTACAACAACCCTGTAGCTTATGCTGATCCTTTGGGGCTATGGCCGGAGAGCGGCTTAAACCGTCACATCGGAGAGAGTGCCGGAGAGCAGTGGATGCGGGAGCATGGCTTTGGCGCAGGCTATACCAACCCTGTCTTTGAGCAGATCCCTGCCAGCAATTTTCAAGGACTTTTGTGTAAAATAAACTAGCCAAACGCCATTCTTTGCCATAGGAAAATCTATATCCTTAAAAAATCGTTGTCTTTACTAAAAAAGACCATGAACCAAGTAATAGCTATCAAAGTCGAACTGCAAGAACTTATTGCCCAGGAAAACGATGTGGACATCTTACAGGCCATCCGAACTCTCTTACAAAAAACACGCATAGATACAGATTGGCAGAAAAAACTAACCCGACGGGCGCAACAGGCCGAAGAGGATATTCAAGCCGGACGTTTGTCACCCGTGAGCAAGTGGTAGAGCGGACCAACCGTAAAATACAGTGATGAAAGTTGTCTACACCCAGCAAGCTTTACAGAGTCTGGAAGAAGCTTTAGACTTTTTGATGGAACAGCAAACATCCATAGATCAAATCATAAGATGAAGGGGTGACTATCCCAAAAGCCTTCTAAATCCTTTCCACTCTGATACCAAAAAGCCCTTTTGCCTGTAGGCGAAAGGGCTTTTTGTATGCTAACATGTGCAGTGAATACCCCCGGGTTTTGCTACCTTTGTTTTGGATAAGATTGGATACAAAATGGATATACCCAAAAAGATAAAAGAAAAAGAAACAGTACAGATCGAGGAGATAGCCAGCAGCCTGGAAGACTACTCCCGGAACATGATCAAGAAAGACCTGGCTTATCTGGTAAACGAAAGGGTTTTACTGAAAACAGGAGCAGGCAGGGGCGTTCGTTATCATTTCAGAAAGCAGTAGTGTGTTTATGGGTTTCGACAGATAACAAAACGCTTATGCGCAACACAAATGTTATGCTTTGCAGTTATGTCTACTGAAACAAAAAACAGACGATGGCATTATTTGCAAACAAAGAGACAAAATATACTCTGATTGGCGTCTTGCTGGCACTTTTTTTAGGAGCGCTGGATCAAACTATTGTAGCGACGGCACTTCCCAGGATCGTAGAAGACCTTCAGGGACTGAGCCGGTACGCCTGGGTAGCCACTTCCTACCTGGTGGCTTCTACCGCACTGGTTCCTATCTATGGCAAACTGGCTGACATGTACAGCCGGAAGACGATAGAGTTGGTAGCAGTTGGTTTTTTCCTGAGCGGCTCATTTCTCTGCGGACTGGCAGGAGAGTTTGGCACCCTGCCCGTGCTGGGCGATGGCATGAGTCAACTGATCATTTTCCGGGCTATACAGGGCATCGGGGGTGCTGGCCTTTTTGCCATGGCTTTCATCATCATTGCCGACCTTTTCCCCCCTGCCGAACGAGGCAAATACCAGGGCTTTGTCGGGGCAGTGTTTGGCATTGCCAGCGTACTGGGTCCATGGATCGGGGGGCTGCTTACCGACCACGGTGGTGGGCTTATTCCTGGTGTTGCCGGCTGGCGGTGGGTCTTCTATGTCAATCTGCCGTTCGGGGCACTGGCCCTTTGGTTTATTATCCGCAGGATGCCTTCCTTGCTCCCGCAGGGAGAAAAGCAGCCGCTCAATTATGTATCGGCTCTGCTGCTGCTCTGTGGATTGGTGCCGCTGGTGCTGGCCTTACAGATGGACAAAACTGCCTACCCCTGGAATTCAGCGGTTACCTTATTTTTGTTTGCCGTGTCGGGGGTATGTCTTGCGCTTTTCTCTTACCGTTCGCTACACGCTGCCAATCCTATTCTCGACTTTGGATTGTTTAAAAACAAAGTATTCCGGGTTTCCAACGCTGCCCTGTTTTTCCTTGGGGCTGCCTTTTTCAGTGTCATTATTTTCCTGCCCTTGTATATGGTCAATGTGGTGGGTGTATCGGCTACCATGGCGGGTATTGCCCTGGTACCCCTTTCTTTGGGGCTCGTCTTTGGATCGGTGGTCTCCGGGCAGTTGGTCGCCCGGTTTGGGCACTACCGCCGCTGGATGCTGGCCGGGTTGGTGCTTTTGTTCGCAGGGGTACTGCTGCTGCACCTGATGAGCCCGGACGTCCCTTATGAGCGGGTGGTGGCGTATATGCTGCTCTGCGGTCTGGGGATCGGTCCTTCGCTGCCGCTTTATACGCTGGCCATACAAAACGCGGTAGACATTCGCCAGATTGGCCAGGCGACCAGTGCCAGCCAGTTTTTCCGTCAGATTGGCGGCGCTATCGGCGCTGCGCTAATGGGTACGCTGCTGGCTACTTCGTTGGCAACCTCCTTTGGACAGGATTTACCCCCCGCCTTGCAGCAGACTTTCCGGCAAAGTGAGTCATCGGCCGGACAGCTACAGTCTACCGGGGGGAGCCAGATAGACCAGCGCGTTGGGCAAGCGTATGACAAGTTGTCCCAGCGCCTGGGGCAAGCCGTAGACGAAGGTGATAAGACCTATCTTCGTGAGATTGCTGACAATCCGCTGATAGGAGAGGAAATGCAGCAGTCATTGCAGGCGGGTGTTACCACGGCCCAGCTACCTGCTTTGCAGAAGCAGCTACAACGTAAGGCAGACCAGACCTTGGTTCAGGCAAAAGACATGCTTCGCCAGGCTTTTAACAGGGCCATTACCCGCATCTATTTTTATACCCTTTTTATCGTAGCCACAGGCTTCTTAGTGACCTGGTTCATCCCTGAAATCCCGCTCAGAAAGAGCAACCAGGTAGAAGATGTGAAGGTTGCCTCCTAAGGGCTTAACACCCTGAAATATTATCAAGCAGTGTCATCAATATTGCTATTTGCTGCATCGGCAGGAAGCTGAGATACTTTCTGGAGTACCTTGGGAAACTGCAGCAGGTCGTACGTATTTTCGTATAGCAGATACCGGTTTTCCCACCGGGGATGGTATTTGTTTTTGTATGCATACAGCCCTTTAAAACGGGTCAGGGCTTTGAGGTTTTCACTGGCAAAATGGATCGCCCGTTCAGTCACATTGTGAGTAGCTTCGGGTACAGCCATCGGCGCCAGCCCCATATTGACTTGCCGGTAACCCTGAGACTTCAGGTACTCAAAGGCCTTGACCATCAGGTAATCCAGCGTTCCGTTGGGAGCATCTTCGGTCTTGCGCATCATATCATAAGAGCCTTGGCTGCCCTGAGCGTGCGGGATCATGTTAGCGAAAGCTACCACCCGGCCTTCTGCATCTTCTACCGTCAGGACCGTTTCCTGTCGCAGTTCATCAGCATGAAAGCGTCCCTGGGTAAAGACGATCTCATGGCGCCCGCCCAGCCATTCATCCGATACCTGCTGCAACTTCTGTAGTAAGCCTGTAGACAAAGGTGGTTCGTAGACTTTTACCTGGTAACCTGTCTTTTCGGTCTTGCTGATGGCGTTACGCAACGCTTTACGCTCACCACCCTGGAGGGTAAAGGTAGACAGATCCAACAGGGCTTCCTGTCCGATCAGTAATTTTCTGCGTTGCAGGGGAGCGTACCAGGGCAGGCTATTTTCCGGCACACGGTAGAAGAAACTACGCAGCCCGACGTGGGTACAGTAGTCGCTGAAAGCCATGAGCGTATCTGTGATCTTAGAAGGAGGACCCACCGGGTCTTCCAGCACTACCGCGTAGTGGTGTGCAATCCGGTAAGCCAGGAAGCAGTCGCGGCTTTGGTTAAAAAACAACTGTTTGTCAGGGTAAATCTTGAAAAAATCCAGCCCCGACTGCCCGTATTGTGCGATGAGCGCTTGAGCGGCAAGACGATCTGCAGCAAGGGTGACCACAGGACGGTTCGCTGCCCGGAAGATCATATAAATGGTATAGGCTATCAACGCTGCTCCTGCTGCATCAATAGAGTAGATAAAATAACGTCCGAAAGGTGTGAGGGGCATCAGGGAGCGGTCGTCAAAGAGGAACAGCGTCTTCATGAGTGCCTCAAAAGATCGTATCAGGGTGAAGTCTTTACCGAAGTGATGGGGTTGGAGAAAATAAAAACCGACCATACCATACAACAATACAGCAGCGAATACGACGGCTATTCGTCCCCAATGTTGCTGCTGAAAGGCGATGTCCTGCCGTACATGGTAGTATTGCCGGGTAATGGTAAGTACAAAAAGCGTAAACAGAGCCACCAACGCTTCCTCATAGTCAATCGCTTTGGTCAGGTGGCCGATCAGTGATAGGCTGGCCAGCAAAACAGCCAATTTCCAGGCGTTGCGTCTGCCCATCAGCAGGTATACAGACAATAAGCAGAGGGTCAGCCCGACCACCAGTACGGCAAAATTAGAAGCGTATACAACGCCGACAGGCAGGATAGATTCTATCGCCCGGAGCCGCTCTGGAATGGCCGGGGTGATCGCCGACGCGATGTTCACCACGCCCAGCAGCAAAGAAAGCAAGGCGGGCAGCACCCGGTACAGTATATGATCCTTTTTGGTAAAGAAACTGACAATACCGGCGATCAGGGGAAGCCAGAATTCAAAAAAGCGAAACAATAGCGTTACGGCTGCCGCCGCCACTGTGCTGTAACCGTATTGCACCAGCACAAACGACATAGACACTTCAATAGCACCCAGCCCACGCAGCACAGGAGACGCTACCAGCAGGATTACCATGACGATATAGGCAACAACAGCCGCTTCCCAACGCGCCGTGATGTCCAGCGCCAGTATGGCGGTATAAATCTGCATGATACCGATCCCTTCTATCAGCATGGAGACGCCTATCGCCCGGGCAAAGTTTTCCTTATTGAACGATTGGCTACGAAGCTCTTCCAGCGCAACGACCCATTCAGGACGGTAGCGGACCACCCATTGATAGATCCGCCCCTGGTGCAGCAGAGAATAGCCTGCCGCACCTAACATAGCCACGAACACCAACAGGGAAGCAAAAGCCCACACCTCCTGGGCGTGCAGGTTGTCTTGCAATAGCAGGTACAGCAGTGCCGGAATGGCTACGACGATCACCGAAGCCATAGAGGCTGCGGCAAAGATAAGAGAGCCATAGTAGATTTGCGTAGCGGTAAGTCCCTGTTCTTTCAGCGGGCGGGTAAAAAACGCTAAGGAGGAGAACCCCCCGGCCGGCAGGAATACGCTGATGAGGTTGCGCCGCAGGAAGAGTACCACGGCGCTTGTCCAGGAAATGGATAAGTGGAGGGTACGAAAACTGACCACGTAGAGCCATCCCTGTACCGCCAGGTAGCCTAAACTTAACAAAGCGCCCATGCCAACCCAGACCGTGTGCGCCTCTGAGAGCGCCGTTCGGATAGAAGCCAGCTCGAGCCGTTGGTTGCGGATGAAGAAGATACCCAGGGCTAACATCAGCAGGGCGATGATCACTTGCCAGAATGCTTTGTGGCGCAGGATGGGAGATATTCTAAGGGGTAGAGGTTGTTTCAAAAGGACCATAATAGTTTTATATTATGATTGCTCTTCAAATGCATGAAGTTGCGGAAAAAACAGCACATCTTAAAGATACCCTACTATCTTTTATAGAGAAGATTGTGCAGTTTTTACCGTACCCTGTTTTAGTCTTCCATCATATAAGTACCAATATTTCTCTTTAAAGTCGCTGATATGTCCTAATAACTCCAGGATAGCCAGCGAAGAGGTTTGTGCCGTATAGACCACTTTTTGTCCTTTCTTATTCCATCGCCCACTTATTCTGGTAGCACCTTCTCCGTCCAGACGATCCACATAAACAGGGTGCCCTATGCGATAAATAACAAAAGATAAAGCCTTCTTACTCAAGATAATACACCGTATTTAGTTCTGATCAATTCTTCTCTGACAGCTTCCAGTCCGTTGATCGTGGTCATGATGGCCATAGGGGCTTTGCCTTCAAAATAGTAATGGGGTTTGTGCAGCCATTGCTGAAAAGTATTTTTGCTCATCAAAGCTTCTGCTCCTTCCCGAAACACATCCTGCACCAGCAAAAAACGGTCGCTGGCAGCCAGGTCCAGCCTGTTACCTTTGAGAAGATTAAAGAGGGTTTTATCAGAGATACCTAACAATAAAGCCATCTGTTTCTGTGTAAGCTGGAACTCGCGCATAAACGTTTTAAGGTCTGTAACAGCGACGCCCTTTTCAGCCAGATCGTGGAGTTCTTTATGAGATAAAGCAATACTTATGTCCATAGAACCATGCATTTTAATAAAGCAAACATACGTAAAATTACTGTTTCTCCACTTGCTTACCTAAATCAATCATATGAACTATCGTACTAAATCCGGTGGGTCTGCGTACTTCAAGTCTGACCTGGGCAGCCCCCGTCTGGGTCTTTTTTGACTTAAAGATAAACGTTGCCGTTTGTCCGGGCTTGAGGGTTTCAATTTTCTGGTCTTGTTCGTCCAAGACCTTTCCCTGCTTGTTCAGCAGTTGGTAGCACAGGTGGTATTGCTGCAAAGTGTACCGGGGGAAATCGTCGCGCGCCGTGAGCGACACGGACGTGATCCAACTCTCCTTGCCTTCTGTCCGGGCGCTGACTGTTATCGGCGAAAGCGCTTCCCTGACGGCAAAGTATAGCGGCCTTTCTTTCCGGTGAGGGTCTACCAGTCCCCATTCGCGGTAGCCGTTGACATTGGTGTTGGGAAAGCGGCTGCGGTAATCGTTGAAAGACCACCAGGAAACACCTACAATATAATCTTTCGGGCGGATGCTCTCTACCACCTCTTGGAAATAGGCCGATCTTTCCTCTTCCGTTTTATAGTCTGCCCGCAGGCCAAATTCTGAGATAAACACGGGCTTATCCGGGTACTTCCGGTGCAGGTTCCCGGTGATCTCTTCTATGCCTTTCGGACCGCTGTATAGGTTGATCATCAGCAGGTCGCAGTAGCGGAAGCTATCGTGAGCCATTTGAAGGTTTTGTTTACTGCCGCCGTTGCCCAGGGAAGCAAAGGTAAAAAGCCGGGTACTGTCCAGGGCTTTGGCCATGCTGATCATGTCTTTCGTCCAGGTGTCGCCTTTCGGGGTCCAGGCTTGGTATTCGTTGCCTACGCTCCAGCCGATGATGCTTGGGTGGTTCCAGTCGCGCCTGATGAGTTCTGTCATTTGCCGGGCAAACTTGGCACGCATCACAGGGTCTGCCATCTGCTGGGGCGACATCTGCCAGTTGCCCGCCTCGCCAATGACCAGGTAGCCGTTTTCGTCGCACCAGTCCATGAGTGTCTGTGTGGAAGGAGTATGGGTGAGCCTGGAAAACAGCATATTTGCTTTTTTCATCAAGGTCATGTCTGTCTGCACCACCGTATCGTTTTCCAGGGAAGCATACACGGGGTGGTCGGCATGGCGATTGGCGCCGCCGATCCGCACAGCCTCTCCGTTCAGGAACAGCTTACCCTGCCG
The DNA here is from genome assembly GCA_038232695.1 of Cytophagales bacterium. Taxonomy (GTDB): domain Bacteria; phylum Bacteroidota; class Bacteroidia; order Cytophagales; family Cyclobacteriaceae; genus JAJNNC01. Next base: position 2,887 of record JBBSNI010000130.1, on the reverse strand, counting down.
GGCTTCTACTTTTCTGATACCGAAGCGCACCTGGTAGGTAGCCATCGCATTGCCTTCGGCATTCTGAAAGCTTGTCTGTAATTGGTACAAATGGGGATGATCAAAATGCCAGAGACGTACCTCTGCGGCGTTGAGTATTACTTCTCGCACCAGCATGGTGTCTTTTTGCGGAGGCAAGGTAAATATTTGGTCTGCTGTTTTTTGCCGGATGTCAACACTTTTGTTGTCTACATTCAATGACAGGTTATAGGTAAGCTTCGCAGGCGTATCGGCTTCGTTGCGGAGCCAGGTTTTTACGGTTACAGACGCCTTCCCGCTTTTAAGGTCTGGCATTGCCTCAATCTTTTGCCTGTCGACAAACACTTTGCCTGTTTCTATAAGATATACTTCGCGGGTGATGCCGCCGTATTCCCACCAGGGATACAGCAAGTCTTTGGGCTCATCGCCGAAGCGGGCACCGGGAATGGTGGTATAGTCCCAAGCGTTGTCTACTTCTACGGCCAGGTAATTTTCTCCTTCTTGTATCAGATCGGTGACGGCAAACGCGAAAGGGGTGTAGCCTCCTTCGTGGGCGCCTACGTATTGTCCGTTGAGCCAGATGCGGCATTGATAGAATACGCCTTCAAAATGAAGCCGCAGGTGTTTGTCGGAGGCGTTGCCCCCGTAAGTAAATGATTTTCTATACCATACCTTGCCAATATAGCCTTCATAGCGTTCGTCTACCGAGAAGCTATGGGGTACGGTGACCTGATCCCAGCCATCGCCATAGCCCATCGCGCTGTTTTCTGTCTTTTCCCAGGGCTTTTGCCATCCGGACTTTTCGCCGCCCTGTACAGGGTCCAAGGCAAAGCTCCAGCTTCCGTTGAGAGCAATAGAGTCGGTTTGCTGCGCCAGCAGCAGCGAGGAGAATCCTTGTGCTGCTAACAGTACAATAGTACAGAAGCCTGTTTTGAGGTGTTTCCAAAAGGTATGATGAGTAGAGTAGGTCATTGGTTTTATGGTTTTACAGGTATTTATTTATGTATTAAAGGGTTTATTACTTGAGCATTGAGTATTGATTGTTGAATATTAAACACTCAACACTCAACACTCAATATTCAACGCTCAAGGAAGAATAACTTTAGGCCTTCCGTTTTATGAATGAATTGGCAAACAACATGAGATACCTGCCTACTCTTATGGCACCGGCCACGCCCGGACACCGACTTTCTTTGCCCAGTCGTTCCATGCTTTTTTAAGTTGGTTGAATGTATCCTGCTGTGTTTTACTCATATCCTTCAACTCCGTAGGATCTTCTTTCAGGTTGTACAGTTCCCAGGGCTGTTCGTGGCGTTTGACCAGTTTCCAGTCGCCCTGACGCACGGCTTGGTTGCCTTCGTGTTCCCAAAAGATCATCCTTTCAGCTTTATCAGCAGGCTTTTGCAGCAAAGGAGCAAAACTTCGCCCATTGAGCGACAGGATTTTGTTTCCCTGATACTGGTCAGGATAAGTGGCACCGGCTATATCCAGGCAGGTAGGCATGATGTCGTTGATATGCACGACATCTTTGATCAGTTGCCCGGGCTTATTGATCCCTTTGGGCCAGTGTACAATAAGCGGGGTAATGATGCCGCCTTCATGTTCCATGCTTTTGTATAAGCGGTAAGGTGTGTTGCTTACATTGCCCCAGTTTTGCCCATAAGATACAAAAGAAGCGGCTGTTCCGATCTCCGCATCCGACGAACGGTTTACCTCCTCGGCGGTAGCGCCGTTGTCAGAAAGAAAAAAGATAATGGTGTTGTCCAGTTCGCCCATCTTTTCAAGCTGAGCCAGCAGCTTGCCGATATTCTGGTCCATACGGTCTACCTGGGCGGCATACACTTCCATTTTGCGTACTTCTTCTGCCTTATTTTCTACCGCCTTCCAGACAGGGAAATCCGAAGGAGAAAGTTTGGTATTTGCCTCTACCAGGCCTGATTGCTGCTGTTTGCGAAAACGCCGCTGGCGGATGGCTTCATAGCCTTCCTCATATTTGCCTTTATATCTGGCAATATCTTCCGGTAAAGCCTGTAGCGGGAAGTGCGGGGCAATGTAGGCCAGGTATAAAAAGAAAGGCTTGTCATCGGTAGTGGCTGCTTCTACAAACTTTATGGCCTCGTCGGTAAAAGCATCGGTACTGTAAAAGGTGGTGGAGTCGGGATGTACCTGCTTACCGTCCCGGTAAATCGCGCGGTCTACGAAAGGAGAAGGATAAAAGTAGACGCCGCCCCCAGTCGGGATGCTGTAAAAGTGATCAAAACCTCTACGATCAGGCCAGTATTTCCGTTCACTCCCCACATGCCATTTGCCCGACATAAGGGTATGATATCCTTCTTTTTTCAGCACTTCGCCCATGGTGACACACTGCTCGTTGAGATGTCCCTGGTAAGCCGCAAACCCCCGGTCGCCGGTCATGTGCCCTACCCCGGCGCGGTGCTGGTACAGCCCGGTGAGCAGACTGGCCCGGCTGGGGCAGCAGCGGGAAGCATTGTAACAGTGGGTGAACAATAAACCCTCTTTTGCCAGGCGGTCCAGGTGAGGCGTCGCAATTTCGCTGCCCATGCAGCCCAGGTCCGAGTAGCCCATATCATCGGCCAGGATGACAATGATATTGGGCAGGTCATCGTTTGAGTTTTGTGCATGGCTTTTGTCTGTGAGTGGAGGTAGACATACAAGCAAAAGCGTCAACATAGACTGGAACCAATAGCTTTTGTTTACAACTGATTGCATGAGATATGGGTTAAATGAGTAGGGTAGGCAAAATCCACAACACTGGCGCGCGGCCAATGTCATTAAGTTAAGGAATTAAAGCTTAATTTTTAAGCTTATTGCTTGATGAGAAAAAAGAATGAAGCCATCATGGAAGAGG
>JBBSNI010000129.1:0-12947 GCA_038232695.1 Cytophagales bacterium | reverse complement strand
TTCGGCGCTTATGTGGTGGCTGACAGCCTGGGCGGCGCCCGCCATATTGCCGTCAACGATAATGGCGACATCTATATTAAAATGAAAAATACCAAAAACGGGGGCGGTGTCGTCGCCCTGCGCGATACGACCGGCAATGGACGCGCCGACATCCGGGAATATTTTGACGACCACGGCGGCACCGGCCTGAGCCTGCACAACGGCTACCTCTACTTTTCGTCCGATACGGTAGTGTACCGTATGAAACTCAACAAGGGCGAATTAGTGCCCAGCGGCGAACCGGAAGTGGTCGTAGAAGGTTTTGAACCCCAGGGACAACATGCCTCCAAGCCATTTACTTTTGACAACGACGGGCATATGTACGTCACGGTGGGCGGACCTTCTAATGCCTGCCAGCAGCAAACACGTACCCCCGGCTCTCCCGGACAAGACCCCTGCCCACAGTTGGAAAGACATGGTGGTATCTGGCAGTTTGATGCTAACAAAACCAACCAGACGCAGGAAGCCGACGGTAAGCGCTATGCCACCGGCATCCGCAATGCAGTCGCTCTCGACTGGAATGATGGCGTCAACGAACTGTATGCCCTGCAACATGGGAGGGACCAGTTGTCTAACCTCTGGCCCAAATACTACGATTCGCTGCAAAGTGCTGAGTTGCCCGCCGAAGAATTCCTGCGCGTCAACGAAGGCGATGATTTTGGCTGGCCCTACTGCTATTACGACCCCCAGAAGCAACAGAAACTGCTGGCGCCGGAATACGGAGGCGACAGCCAAAAAACAGGACGCTGCGAAAACGCCGAAGACCCTATCATGGCATTTCCCGCCCACTGGGCACCCAACGACCTGGTTTTTTATAACGGCGATATGTTCCCCGAAAAATATAAGAATGGCGCTTTCATTGCCTTTCACGGCTCCTGGAACCGCGCACCGCTGCCCCAGCAAGGCTACCTGATCGCCTTTGTACCTATGGATGGTAGTGGCAACCCTTCAGGTGAATACGAACGCTTTGCCGACCAGTTTGCCGGCTCCGGCGGTACCATTGAAAACCCTTCCGACGCCGAGTTCAGACCTACGGGTCTGGCGATCGGACCCGACGGTTCCCTGTATATTACCGACGACCAGAAAGGACGGGTATGGCGCGTATTCCACCGGGGAGCAGAAGTAGCGATGCATTAATTTTCTACAATGACTTCACTACTGACTTCTATAAGATTACCCATGAAGCTAACTACAGTAGGGAGGATGTGGAAGCGATGCCTTGGTCAGAATATAAATCTTATATTAAGGAATGGATTCTTAACAAAGAAATTGGATAAAGCCTAAAGCCATACTACCTTTAGGCTTTATCTGTTTTATTTTTTCACCATTAATCAACCTAATTTTGAAAACTATAGCATCCTTTTTATTAGGCAGTACCCTAGCGCTGCTGATGAGTTGCTCCGGGGGGACCGAAAGCAGTTCTCAACCACAGGAAAGCCAAACGCAGCCCACGCAGGAAGAAGCACAGCCGCCCGCCGAACTTACCCAGAATATAGAAAACGGCAAGACCATCTACAACCAGTATTGCCTTGTCTGCCACCAAAGCGACGGCAACGGCGTAACGGGCGCTTTCCCCACCCTGCACCAGACCGAGTGGGTACAGGGAGACAAAACCAAGCTGATCGGCGTGGTCCTTAACGGGCTGCAAGGGGCTATTGAAGTAAAAGGAGAGCAGTACAACAACGCCATGCCGCAACACAGCTTTCTGACAGACCAGCAGGTAGCCGATGTACTGACCTTCGTGAGAAAATCATTCGGCAATGATGCCCCGGAAATCACCCCCGAAGAAGTGAAAGAAGTACGTGGACAGGCGTCTTCCGGTTCAAATAAAAACTGAACATGACCTTTTTTCGCGCATGCCTGCTGACCCTTGGTTTATGTACCGTTTTTCTGACAGCCGGGGCGCAGCAGACACAAATCGAGTACCTGTCCGGCACCGACAAAGACCATCGCATAGACTGGGAATTTAAGATTGACAAAGGTCGTAAAAGCGGGGAATGGACGACCATCCCCGTACCTTCCAACTGGGAACTGGAAGGCTTTGGCGTTTACAATTATGGGCACAACTGGCGCAAACTGCTGCCTGAGTCGGATGCTACCGGCTCTTACCGCCATGCGTTTACCGTACCTGCCGAATGGAAAAACAAGACCGTAGACATTGTCTTTGAAGGGTCTATGACCGATACCAAAGTCACGATCAACGGCAAGCCTGCCGGTCCGGTACACCAGGGTTCTTTTTATCGTTTCAAATACGAAATTTCCAAACTGCTCCAATACGGACAGGAAAATGTGCTGGAGGTAGCCGTTAACAATGTTTCTGCCAACGAATCGGTCAACAAGGCGGAGCGGGACGCTGACTTCTGGGTATTTGGCGGCATCTACCGGCCGGTGTATCTGCAGGCGCACCCCAAAGAATACATAGACTGGACCGCCATCGACGCCCAGGCAGAGGGTTCTTTTGCGATCAGTGTATATCCAAAAAATATCAAAAATGCCTACCGCCTGGAAGCCCAAATCTTTACGCTGGACAACCAGCCGGTAGGGGAGGTGTTTTCCGCACCGATTGAAAAAAAGGCAGATAAAACGGTGCTGACACAGCAAATTAAAAATCCTAAACGCTGGACGCCTGAGTTTCCCAACCTGTACCAGGTAGAAGTACGACTGAAAAACGGGGACAATGAAGTGCATGTTGTCAGAGAAAAATTTGGTTTTCGTACGGTAGAGCTTAGAGCCAAAGACGGCTTTTATGTGAATGGACAAAAAGTGCGTTTTAAAGGCGTCAACCGCCATAGCGCCTGGCCCACTTCCGGGCGTACCCTGAGCAAAGACCTGAGCATCCGCGACGTCAACCTGATGAAGGAAATGAACATGAATGCCGTACGCATGTCGCACTATCCGCCCGACGTGCATTTTCTGGAAGCCTGCGATTCCCTGGGTCTGTTTGTCATTGATGAACTGACCGGCTGGCAGGACGCTTACGATACGGAAGTAGGCACAAAGCTGGTGAAAGAACTGGTCACGCGCGATGTCAACCACCCCAGCATTGTGATGTGGGCTAATGGCAACGAAGGCGGCCACAACTACGAACTCACAGACGATTATGCGCGCTATGACCCCCAAGACCGCACGGTGATCCATCCGTGGAATATACTGGGTGAAACCAATACGCTGCACTACCCGGACTATGGCTGCTGCGCCAACACTTTGTTTCAGGGCGATAAGATTTTCTTTCCTACCGAACTGCTGCACGGACTCTACGACGGCGGCCACGGTGCCGGGCTGGATGACTTCTGGAACGCCATGCTCAACCATCCGCTCTCTGCCGGAGGTTTCCTGTGGGTCTTTGCCGACGAAGGCATTGTCCGCACCGACCAGGACGGTAAAATAGATGTAGCGGGCATTTATGCGCCTGACGGCATCGTGGGCCCTTACCGCCAGAAAGAAGGCAGCTTCTATGCGATCAAAGAGATATGGTCGCCCGTTTATGTGGCAGAAGAAGTCATTACGCCTGCTTTCAATGGCAAGCTGACCTTAGAGAATCGCTATCATTTCACAGACTTGAATCAATGCACTTTTGCCTGGCAACTGGTCAACTTTCCCATGCCCGACGACCTCACCAGCGACTCTACGGTATATCAGTCCGGACCAGTCAATGTACCCTCCATTGCGCCCGACATGCGTGGCACCATAGACCTGGAACTGCCGGACGGCTGGGAGAAGAACGACGCGCTGTACCTGACTGCTACCGACCCGCACGGAAAAGAAATATTTACCTGGACCTGGCCCCTCAAAACACCAGCCGCGCTGATTCCGGCCCTGATGGATACCGCCAGTTTGCAGGCAGCCATAGGGCGCGAAGATGAGCAGTTTGTGTATCTGTCTGCCAATGGCGTAGAAGTGAAGCTGAAGAAGCAGGATGGTATGATCGCAGGCGTACAAAATGAGCGAACAACGATCTCTTTTGCCAACGGCCCTCAATTAGCAGCCGGAGAAAACAGCTTTAAATCGCTGCGGCACTACCAGGAGGGCAACGACTACGTAGCGGAACTGACCTATGAGGGTATTTTGAAACAGCTTACCTACCGCATGATGGGTAACGGCTGGCTCAGGCTGGATTATACGTATTTTCCTAAAGGAGAATTTGAGTATATGGGCATAAACTTTTCTTACCCGGAAGACAAGGTCAAGGGCGTCCGGTGGCTGGGAAATGGTCCGTATCGGGTCTGGAAAAACCGTATGAAGGGCCCGTACTTTGGCGTACACCAAAAGGATTACAATACCACGGTGACAGGAGGAAAAGATTGGATATATCCCGAATTCAAAGGCTACCACGACCGTATGTTCTGGGCTGTGATTGACAACGAAGAGTATCCTTTTACCGTAGTCTCGGCGACCGATCACATCTTTATGCGGCTCTTTACGCCGGATACCCTTCAGGAAGCATATAACGAAAACACAGCACCTGCTTTTCCTGAGGGGGATATTTCTTTTATGGATGCCATCAGTCCTATAGGTACCAAGTTCAAAAAGCCGGGACAGACTGGTCCTTCCGGGCGTCCGAACCAGTTTTTGTACCGCAGCGAGCGGGAACGTATCTGGGGCGCTACCCTGTACTTTGATTTTGGGGCAGGCATCAATAATACCCAGAGCGCGGCTGATTAAAAGTCTATGCTGCTGCGTTGTACAAGCAGAGCATCCAAACAAGACAGCCACAAATGTGTTTTTTTATAAACAACCTAAACCTATATGATCAGCGAAGCTGAATTTAATGACGTTGTCAACATCACCGTACAAGACGGAACGGTACTGACCGGAAGGCTGACTGTTCCGGTCAGTAGCAAGGCCATTATCATCTTTTCTCACGGAGGGGGAAGCAGCCACCTGAGCCCGCGCAACCAGTACGTCGCAGAAATCCTGCAAAAAGAGAAGTTTGCTACCCTGCTGGTGGATTTGCTCACGCCCGAAGAAAACAAAGACGATGCACGCCGCACTGATATTGATAACCTGGCACAGCGGCTTGTAGCTATCAGAGATTGGGTAGACCAGAACCCTTACACCGAAGCCTTGTATGTAGGATTGGTCGGTACCAGCTCCGGGGCAGCCGCAGCGCTGCAGGCTGTTGCCCAAACAGAAGACAAAATAGACTCTTTGGTCGCCCGTGGCGGCCGGCCCAAACTGATAGAGGAGAAGCTGCCGGACGTAGATATCCCCGTGTTGCTGCTGGTAGGAAGTCTGGATACGGAAATCATACAGGAGAACAAAGATGCACTAACACAACTGCCCGGGGGCAGCGAGCTAAAGATCATAGAAGGTGCCAGCCACGATTTTGAAGAACCCGGTAAGCTGGAAGAAGTAGGCGAGATCGCCAGGGACTGGTTCCTGAAAACTATTTAACTCAATATGAGGAAAGGTCATCATATATTATATCTAAATGAGCAAATATGCCGTAAGCATAAGTAAACCAAACGAGCACAACTTATAAAATTAAAAACCATGAAAAACGAAATCATTCAGAAAATAACCGAACTGGGTCAGAGCATATGGCTGGATAACCTCAGCCGTAAGTTCATTGACTCCGGCGAACTGCAAGACCAGATCGATAATGTCGGCATACGCGGACTTACCTCTAACCCTGCCATCTTCGAGGCAGCCATCAGCGAGGCGGATTATTATGACGAAGACATAGAAAAGTTTGCCCAGCAGGGACTGTCCAGCAAAGAAATATTTCATAAACTAGCCGTGGATGATATCCAGCGGGCTGCCGACCTGTTTCGCCCCCTGTACGACAGCAGCGGCAAAGAAGACGGCTATGTGAGCCTGGAAGTGGAGCCCGCACTGGTCTACGATACGGAAGCCACTGTACAGGAAGCCCGCCACCTGTGGGCAGCAGTGAACCGACCCAACGTCATGATCAAAATACCGGGCACCGTAGAAGGGCTACCCGCCATTACACAAGTGCTGGCTGAAGGCATCAACGTAAATATCACCCTGCTGTTCAGCGTGAAGCGATACCAGCAGGTGACCGAGGCGTATATGGATGCGCTCGAACTGCGCCTGGAACGCGGTCAGCCGATAGACCATGTGGCTTCGGTAGCCAGCTTTTTCCTGAGCCGCATTGATGTGATGGTAGACCCTATGTTGCAAGACATCATCAAAAATAATCCTGACAGGGCTGACAAAGCCAAAGCCGCCTTGGGACAGGTAGCCGTGGCAAACGCCAAAAAAGCCTACCAGGTCTTCGAGGAAGCCTTCAACAGCGACCGCTTCCACAAACTGGCCGAACACGGCGCCCGGAAGCAGAGGGTGCTGTGGGCAAGTACGGGCAACAAAAATCCTGACTATGATGAACTCAAATACGTCAACCCGCTCATCGGACCGGATACAGTCAACACCATGCCCGACAAAACGCTGGAAGCCACCCAAAAAGGCGCTACGCCCGCCAATACTATCCGGCAGGATATGGCTAAGATAGAAGAAGTATGGAGGACGCTGCCTGAGTTAGGCATTGACATCAAAGACGTAGGCGATGCGTTGGAAAAAGAAGGCGTGGAGAAGTTTGAGAAACCTTTTCAAAAACTGCTCGATGCCATAGAGGAGCAACGCAAAGCACAGGTATAGCATAAACAAGATAGCTGTACAATTTTCATTGCGAAGGCAAAGATACGGGAGTAGGTTCCTGGTCTTTGCCTTTTTGCTTATAAGTGCCTTGCAATTTTTATATGCGCTATTCGTTTAACGGAACCTGAAAAGGTCCGGCTTTTTGGTATTAAAATCGGTAAAGCGGGGCAAAGGAATGCTTCCAATCTGAAAACCTATTATTTGCGCACCTTCCGGCACAATAGGATAGACGGCCAGGCGAATTTGAAAGGTCTTGAAAGCCAGGTTTTCATTCCGCACCCGCAGCCCTACCCCATAACCCTGATAAGTCCTGCTGCCAAAAATAGCTTCGCCAGGCTGAGAAATCCAGCCAAGATCAGCAAAGGTGAAAAAAGCGAAGTTGAATCCGTACAAGGAGAAAGGCGTGTAAGCAATAGACTCCAGGCTGAGTGTAAGCCGTTGGTTGCCTTCCAGTTCTTCACTGCTCAAACCCCGGATACCGTTATTGTTCCGTATGTTGATGTAAGATTCCTGAAAATTGATGGTTTGCCCACGCTGGATTCCGGTCGTATAATTGATGTTGGTAAACAGACGGTACTTGGTGCGCTTCCAGTGGATCAGGTAGCTGAAAGACCTTACGCCCAACTGTACGATACCTTCTTCCGGCTGCCGGTCTTTCCAAAATCCGCCCACCTGAGAGATAAAAGATATATAACCCCAGCGGCGGAGGTATTTTCCTGTAGAAAACCCAATTCCGGTATAATAGCGGTCGTAGAACTCGCCCAATTGTACGCCTGAGGTCAGTTCCAGCAAATATCCGATAGGAATATCTTCGGTGCGCCCGTAGGTATAGACGAGTTGCTCTGTGGTATAATATCTTTTAGAAAAACCAACGGAAGCCAGCAAATTTTTGTAGTTGTGAAAGGCGGTGTTGGAATCTTGCAAAACTGCCGGACGGTCATCAAACTGCGTCTGTTCATACCGCATCGCCAGCGTGATGCGCGACCGCCGGTTGTTTTCAATGAAACCTGGCTTAAAACTCCTGCCCAGCCAGTAATCCTGGTACCAATAGCTGTAGTTGATAAGAGGAAGATGCTCGTCCGTAGAAAAAGTATCTGCCGCCTGGAAGGAGTCGATCAGAGGCGAAAGGGTCGTCCGGTCGTAGTAGCTTACTTCCGCCCCCCCGCCATATTTGATGGCAGGCGTGATGAAATCCCTGTTTAAGCGAAGGCGGTAAATGTTCTCAAAGTTGGTATTATAGTAATCTATAGCTCCCTGTACGAAGCTTCCCTTGATGTTGGAAAATTCATAACTGCCCCGGTACCCTACATACTGCTTATCTTTAGGCTCTATGATCACTTCATTGTTCAGAGCATGACCCGTACCCAGCAGGTTGTTATGGCCTATATGCAGGTTAGCTGCGGTCAGTCCTTCGGGTTCCACCGAACCGGACAGTGCCATTACATCCTGGGTAAGCACGAGCAGGTCTACCGTGTCGCTGTCTGCCGATCGCGGCTGGATCAGGATGCGGGCATCGTTGATGAAACGCAGCGAGCGCAGCACCCGCTCGTTGTCCAGTATCTTTTGCCGGCTGATCTCGTCGCCCTCTTCTATCAGCAGGTTATGCCTGATCACCCGGTCGTGGGTATTGATATGCGTTTTGTTGATAAACTCCGCAATCCTGGTTTTGGGGAGGCGGGTGGTATCGGTCACCCTGGGTCCAACAATATCAATCTGCCTGAGGTAGATATGGCCTACGATCTTGTGGTCATATTCTTCCGGTATATGCGCCCAGGGATCTACCTGGGGTTTTTTGCTGTCTTCCGATATATTAAAAAGGAGATTAAAAAGCTCCCGGGTGGTCTTGCGGGTGCTGGCTCTTTCCTTGAGGTTGGTATAAAATTCGTTTTTTCTCTTGTAATCCTGCTGGTTCAAAATTTCTGACAACTTACCTTTTAGCGTATCCTGCACATACAATACGGTATCATGGTCTACAAAAAACATACTGTCGCGGGTAACGACATAGCTGTTCTTCCTTACCACAATCGTGTCTGTGATAACCTGCGCAGGTTTGTTTGCCTTTTCCTGGGCCCATGCCGGCAAACAAATGAGAAGACAAAAAATCAGAATATAGTACAAGGCAATATTATTCAAGGAATATACCAGGAAATAATCAAATTAACAAGAGGGCAGGTAGCAGAAAGAGAAGGAAGTAGCCGGTTTACCGGTCAAAAACAGAAAAATCGGGCTTGAGCAGCAGGGGTTCTACGAGTATCATAGCATTATGCTCCATAAAACGGACAAGCTCGTAGTAATAGTTCCTGTAAGCATTCTGTAGCAGGCAGGATTTTTTGCTTTCCAGGCAGGCACGGCGGTAAGCTTTCCGCACCAGTCTGCTGTTCAGACTTTTTTGGCTTTCAGGCGTAAGCCTCATGCGGGAGGCATCCCTAAATACCAATTCTTCAGAATGCATAGCTAAGTTGTTCATAGTAGCTTTTGTACCTACTAAAATAAGCAAAAATTTTTGAAAAATGATGCTATATGCGTTAAATAATACGCCAGACAGAAGTCTTATAAACGGATAAGCCGTATTGGGGATATACCTTACTATAAGCCCTTCAGCGTGTAAATCGTTTCAGATGAAGGTAAAATGAAAACTTATACTCAAAAGACTAAGTAGTATTACCTAAAATTTCAGCTTAGGATCAACTTCAAGTATCATAACACAGTTGTTACGGTTTGATTGGCAAATGTACAGATATCAAAAAAGCCCGGTCACTGACCGGGCTTTCTAATGGATTGAGATTTCAGGAAAACTACGTATTGTCGTTTACTTTTTTCTGAACGTTCTTTTTGGCATTCTTGACGGCTTTCTTTGCCTTCTTTTGTCCGTTTGTATCGTCAAAATAACTGGTCACACGCTTTCTGAGGTCTTCTCCCGACTCTGGGGTCAGCAACAGGGCGCTGAGCGCACCGGCAATTGCACCGCCAACAAACCCGGCGATAAGCAGTCCGGCTTCTTCGGTTTGCGATTGTTTGGATGACCTATGCAAAAACTCCTGGTTTTTGAGTTTTTCCTTTAAACCTTTGTTGACTGCCAAAGCCGTACCTGTAATAAAGCTCACCAACTTGAGTGTTTCCAGGGAAGGAAACAGGTCTTTCTTCTTTTTCTTTTTAGCGAAAAAGTTAAAGTCTTTATTTGAGATTTTCATATTGGTTTGAGTTAAAAAAAGAGAAATAAATTAGTTCAATAAAGCGCGAAAGGTAAAGAGGTTTTGCGGGAATGTCAAATTGCAACGTAAATAAATGCGTACGCTACCCTCTTTTCCACGTTGACTCATTTATTTGCCACTCCAAAATATCTACCACTGCTTACCGGAAAGTATAGCGCAACCCCAGGTCCATACCAAATGAATAAGGCTGGCTGGTGATCAAAGCGTCGTTTTGGGTCATCTCAGTCAGGGCAAACTGGTACTTGGGCGCCAGCGTCAGGAAGTAGTTCCCCGAAAAGTTGTAGTTAACGCCACCGCTGACAAGCCCGGTATAAAAAACAGGTTTGTAAGGGCTATTCTCCCCCGCCCCGATAGATACCTCCTCATACTGTCCGCCGGCATCGCTCAGCGTGTTCCTGATAAAAAAGTTAGCCGCCATACCAGAACTCAGAAACACATCCACAGAACCCCATATGATATGATAACCCATCTTCAAAGGCAAGGAAAGCAGTTCGAAGGAATTGGTAAAGTTGGTCGTGGGTGAGTATCTCAAATTTCTGCTTGCCTCCTGCGTATTGGAGAACGCCAGCGGAGACTTTTGATCAGACTGAGCATTTTGTATAGACCAGTTGGTAGAGGTCTGGGTATTGAACCTGCCATAACCAATGCCGCTTTCCAGAGAAAGATGTTTGGTCAGATGCATCCCTACCTGCGCTGCATAGGAGAGAGAAATGTCAGGCGTATTACGCACACCCGCACTCTGCGTGGTTGCCCAGGAATTACTGGTTTTCGCATCAGCCATGCTCAACGGAGCATTATAGTTGTAATCTCCGGCGGTGAGGGCATTTTCTAAAACACTCACAGAAGGCTGTGCGCTTATGTTCGGATCAAAATAGTTGCCTGCCAGGGTAAGTCCGGCAAAGAAAACCGTCCGGTCAGCTTCCTTCCGGGGGTCTTTGACGTAGGGATTGGGCACCAGGTACAACTGATCAACCTCTTGCACCCATGCCATACCGGGTGGGGGGATCGCCTCTATGCCGCGCGAAGCTATGTAACTGACCGCTACAGCCTGGCGGACGGAAGCACCGTCTTCTCTTGCTTGCTGCGTATTGTCTGGCAAGCCCACAGGTGCAGCAACCGTAGCCCTGGCTTTTGCTTTGGGGTTTGCCAAAGCGACCGCCCCATCTGACAAACTGCCCTGCCCGGCAAGAGGAGTTGCAGCAGCATGATCCGGAGCAGCGACCTGGCCTGCCGGGTCTGTCTCTTGTGCAGACTGTGTTCCGCCCCGGGATGCTACAGGAGCTTCCGGCGAAAGAGGCTGTGCGGGCAGCGTACTTTCTGCGGCTGGCTGGTCTGTGGCGGAACTTACCGTGTTGTCCTGCCGATGCAGCAGGTAGTCATTGGCTGTATAAAGCCCTAATCCTGCCAGCACCAGCAAAGCCACTGCCGCGACGGCACGGTAGAAAAAGAAGCCACGCCGGTACTTGCCCGACTCCTGTCGGGTAAGCGCTCCGTCTATGTTTTCCCACAGATCGTCTGAGGGCTTGAGCTCGGCTTGTTCAAAAGCCTGCTTCCATTGCTGTTCGTAAGATGATCTTTCCTGGTTTTTATGAGCCATGTTTCACCTCCCCTTTTTCAGTGATCAAATCTTTAATCAGGGTCTTTGCCCTGGCGTATTGCGATTTTGAAGTGCCTTCGCTGATCTGGAGCATACCGGCAATCTCTTTGTGTTTGTAACCTTCTATCGCATACAGGTTGAAAATGGTCTGGCACCCCTGCGGCAGGGATTGTAGTACGTGCAGTAAATCTTTAAAGTGATAGTTGTTCATTTCAATATCTTCGGCGCCGATCTGGTGCATATCATCAATGTCGATATGCGGGTACAGATATACGCTTTTGCGGTGGTAATTGAGTGCAGTGTTGATCACGATCTTCTTGATCCAGAAACCCAGGGTTGATTCCCTTCTGAAATGCTCCAGGTGAGCGTAGACTTTTATAAAAGATTCCTGTAAAATGTCTTCGGCGTCTTCCCGGCACTTGCTATAGCGCATACAGACCACGAGCATCTTACCAGCATACTGCTCGTAAAGCGCTTTCTGCATGGCTCTGTCTCCTTTCACGCAGCCAGAGATGATCGCTTTTTCATCGTGCATTAGGTCAATAGATTCCGGGGTTCGTTTTATTAAAATTCTTAGTGGATGTAAAATTTATAGTCACCTTTCCAAAATTATATCATATCCTAACAGACACACAGGTACTGCAAAAGGTTGTAATGAAAAAAATATGTTTAAGAAAACCGAAGACCCAAAACCAAAGAATGAACTCAGAACTCAGAACTTCCCCTCAATAAACCGCCTCATAATCTACCTTGATCACTACCTCACTCACACTATCCCCGGCAACGGTCACCGGATGAATATGTCCCTCCCCGTCATAAAGATTTGCATACCATCCTTTGGGTTCTTTTACAAACAAAGAATAACGTCCGGGCGGTAAGGCTGTCTGAAACTGACCCTGCTGGTCTGTGGTTACCTCGCTGACTAATTCGGTGTCAATAGAAGTATAAAATCCATCTTCCATTGTAGCCTCATCCTGGTGGGTCAGCGTATAAATATACACGGTGCGGACGATAGCAGTGTCACGGCTACTTTTCGTTGTCTCGTTATTGACACCTACCGTAGGCATCTGGTTACCCTCCACCCAAACAACTTTGCCCAAAATGCCCTGCCGCAAGCTGTCCTGCCCCACAGCACTATCCTCACCCACAGCGTATTGTGGACTCCCACAAGAAACCGCCCCCAGCAGCCAAAACAAACATAAAACAACAGGCATATAGGTGAGTGTTTAAGTGTTCAAGTGCGACAGTATTAAAGTATCCAACTACCCATATCAATACACCCCCCCCTAAAACCCCCGACTATTCAGTCCCTCAGTCCCTCAGTCCATCAAGGCAAATCCTTCAAATCCAACGCCCGTAGCTCACTTCTTATTCTCTCCATAAACGCATCCCCAGGATACTCTTTAGGCGTCAGGTAGTTCGGGTCTTTTTCTTTCCAGAGCGGATGCCCGATAAACTTTTTGTACTCGTGGTGTCCGATC
>JBBSNI010000128.1:0-12953 GCA_038232695.1 Cytophagales bacterium | reverse complement strand
CCTCAACTGGAAACACCAACCGAAGGGCGGTAGTCTACAACAACGCAGTTCAATGGATACGATCAAGCAGCATATACCAAAATAGAAAACTTGAAAAAATAATATGTCTATCGCTTGCTTTGATCTTAGAATTCGGGCGAATGATTATCAGCTTGCTTTGGAAGCTGTTTATGCGTTCATGCAAACCAACATTGCCGAAGGATCGGCAGAAGAAGCGGAACTCCTTCGCCTTTCTGAATTGGTAGAAACGTACGAATCAAAGCATCATTCCATCGGCGAACAAACTGATCCGGTAGAAGCTATCAATATGATTTGTTGATCGTAGGGCGCGAAAGCTTTGAATTGGAAGAACTTGAAAGAACCAAGCTGGAAACTATCCTGAGCAAGACAGGATAACCTACTCACTCCGCAGACTCTTCACCGGATCAGCCAGGGCAGCCCGCACCGACTGAAAGCTGACCGTCAGCCAGGCGATCAGCAGGGCCATGCCGCCTGCCAGCAGGAAAGAGCCTGGTCCCAGGTCAATTTTATAGGCAAAATCTTCCAGCCAGCGGCTCATGATAAAATAAGCGACCGGGGCAGCGATGAGCAGGGAGATCAGCACCAGGCGGGCAAAGTCTTTGGAGAACATCATCACCAGGCTCAGTACCGAAGCGCCCAATACTTTACGGATACCAATTTCTTTGGTACGCTGCTCGGCGGTGTAAGATGCCAGCCCGAACAAGCCCAGGCAGGCAATAAAGATAGCCAGTCCGCAAAAGACCGTAAAGATGCGGCTTAGCTTCTGCTCTGCCCGGTACATACCGGCAAAGCGTTCATCTAAGAAAGAGTATTCAAACGGCAGTCCAGCCGTCATCTGCTTCCATTGCGCTTCTACGGCAGCAATCGTCTGCGGCACCTGGTCTGCCTTGATGCGCAGCGAGAGTGCCGAGATATTGTTTCCCAGCACCATGACCATCGGCTTAATCGTTTGCCGCATGGTGGTATAATTAAAGTCTCTGACGACACCGACGACAGTGTAGCTATACGTTTTATCAGGACTGTCGCCAAATGTGCTAAGCTTTTGCCCCAACGGATTTTCTCCTTTAGGATAAAAATAGCGGCCAGCTGCTTCGTTGATGATGATCGCCGAGGAATCGGTGGCAAAGTCGCGGGAGAAATTTCTGCCTGACGCCATTTCCATGCCCATCGTCGGGATGTAGTCGTGGTCTATATAGAACCAGTTTAAGCTGGTCGTATACTCACTGTTGGGATTGTTATCAGGAAAGAGAGGGCTGTTGTTGTTGCTAATAGAACCAGCGGGCAGGTAACCAGAAAAAGTAGCGGAGCGTACATTAGGGTTTTGCAGCACCTCGTTTTTAAAAGCTTCCGCCTGCTGGCCCAGGTAGTAGGTATCGGGTAAGATCAGCACATTGGCCGGGCGAAACGCGGACAGAAAGAAGGCTGGGTAGCTGCCTGCCAGTAAGCCTACCAAGACGGCCACGCCCAACAGTACCGGCAAAAAGTACCAGGGTGTAAAATAGCGGATCGTCAGTTGCTTGTCGGCCAAATTGTTGAAATAAGGCAGCAGCAATTCCGACAGCAGCAGCGCCAGTAGCAAAGCGATCATACTGACCAGCACGGCTTCTGTCCGGAACTGTGCGATGAGTTGCTTTCGGGCAGAGCCAAATGTCTTGCGGATACCTACCTCTTTGGCGCGCCCTGCAGAACGTGCTGTAGACAGGTTCATAAAATTCACGCAGGCGATGATCAGTAAAAAAAAGGCAATAGCCCCAAAGATGTACACATAGCGTATGTCTCCGTTGGCTTCTATCTCTTCTTGCAAGTCAGAATACAAGTGGATACTAGTCAGCGGCTGGAGCAGGTAGTCAAACCGGTTGCCTGATTTCAGGAAATCTTCATAGCTGGCGTTGGCGTATTGCTCGATCTGCGGGGCGGCATAAGTTTCAAACGTCTCCTTCAGCTTGGTTTCCAGCGAGGCAACGTCCGCATCTTCCCGCACCAGCAAATACGTATAAAAGTTGTTGCTGACCCAGAAGTCGTCCCGGCTTTCTTCTAATGAAGACATAGACAAAAACACATTGAAATGAAAATGTGAGTTGTCCGGAATTTTCTCGAAGATGCCTGTGATCTGGTAAGACTCCTTTTCTCTGCCGACCAGCAGGGTTTCGCCCAAAGGCGGCTGCTTTTCCCAGTCTGCTCCGAAATATTTTTTGGCAGCCTCCGTGCTGATTGCCATTGTGTGCGGTTCCACCAGTGCTGTGCCGGGATCGCCGTATAGCAAAGGAATGGTAAAGACCTCAAACAGAGAAGAATCGGCAAAGGTGATGTCTTTTTCCTGGTACACCTGATCGTCCCGGTACAGGTTGTAGTTTCCCTGGGTGCGGAAGCGAACGGCGCTTTCTATCTCCGGGTAAGTAGCGACCAGCGTAGGCGCCAGAGGAGAGGGTGCTAATGCAAATTCTCCCGATTGCCCTCCCAGACTGAAAGACAATCTGACGCGGTAAATGCGGTCGGCTCTTTCATGAAAACGGTCGTAGCTCAGTTCATCCAGTACAAACAGGCTGATCAGCAGGCAGGCCATCAGTCCAATGGCTAAGCCTACTATGTTGATCAGCGAATAGAAACGCTGCTTGCGCAGGTTGCGGAGGGCGACTTTGAAGAAGTTCCTGATCATGGACTATGATTAAGTGATGGAATGATTGGCATGATGTATTTGAAATAATAGTGCCAACCCGCAGGATGTTGTTTGTAAGCTGTTTTCAGGAAAAACAGGTGTCCGTTTATGAACAAAACCGTCCGGCACCGGACAGATAAAAGACAAAAAAAGCCCGGAAGCGGGCGGCTCCGGGCTGTTCTGTCAAGTGAAAAGCTTTTATTGTTTGCTTACCTTGAAAGAGCGATATACATTGTTTTTTGAAATAGTGATGTGGTAAACGCCTGTCTGAAAGGTTTCCATATTCACCTTCATTTTGCTGTGGCGGACTTTTTCCGTTTTAAGCAGCTTTCCTGACAAGTCGCTGACCCGGAGGGTACCATTGAGCCAGACAGGGTCTACTTCTATCCACAACTCATGGATGACCGGATTGGGATAATACAGCACCGGATTTTGATATACTTCTTTTTCCGTGCCCGTGACCTGGTTGACTACATTGATGGCCGCTATCCAAATCCTATCGCTGGCTACCGCCGTCAGAAACACACCTGCCTGGTTGGAGGCGATACTGACTGCATTTTGTGCTTCCTCTTGCGGCAAGCCTTCGTAGTCTGCTACAAACAGGTAACGCCCTTCCGTTAATTTGGCAAAATCAAATTTACCTTCCTGGTCGGTCACGTCGTAAGCGGCTACCTTTTTACTGCCGGCGTCCAGCAGGTATACGGCGATGCTTTGCAAAGGAGTGCCTTCGGTGTTAGATTTATTCGTTGATATTCTTCCATTACCGGCAGCAGGGTCTGACAGCAGAATGCCGGACACAGCTATGTTTCCCTCAACGCTGGCATCAGGCTTAGGAATTAATATAACAGACTGTACCATATCCTGACTCAAGGCGATTGTCTGGGCCTGTGCAAGTGTCAGACCGTTTCCTGCATATGTAGTTAAGAAATTGCCATCATCAGGTTTAATGCGCACGGTGTAATTTCCTGACGGAAGGCTATCAAACTGCAAAGAAGATATGTTGGAAACAGCCTTTTCAGCCACCACCACAAAGCGATTGCCTTCTTTCCGGAATACAGTAGCCATTACCGTAGGCATTGGTGACTGGTTTGCTGTAGTGAGCTGCACAGCAATAGCGTACAACTGCTCTGTGCTGTCAGGTTCTACGGGCTTTTCTGTGGCTACTACACGAAACGATTGGCTGACGGCTACTGCCGGAAGATAATAGTCGTTGCCCGCCTGTGCAGCCGTGACCGTCACCAAGCCTGTATCCAGCAAGGTCAGCGTATTGCCGCTCAGCGCTGCCGGACCTGTGGTAGTAAAATTAATTGGCGGGGCTTCACTGGAAGTCGCCTGTAGCGTTATGGAAGCGGCTTCTATAGTTTGATCAGCGATGGCATTAAAAGTAATGGTTTGGGGGGCTTTGTGGATGGTGAAAGTAATTTGGACTGGTTCGGCGGAATCATACTCATTGTTTCCTACCTGCATAGCGCGGATAGTTGTCTGTCCTGCTTTTAGTATCGTAACAGTGTTACCTTGCAGACTTATAATGTCTTTTCCTGCTGTTATCTCAAAGCTGACCGGCAAACCGGAAGAAGCCGTAGCCTGAAGAGCAAAAGGCGCCTCTCCATAGACTTTATCCTTGACACTGTTGAAAGTGATACTCTGCGGATGTTTGGAAACATCCATCACAAATACTTTAACTATCGTTTGGCAACCCGCTGGATTCGTGACGACTACCTGATAAATACCTTCCTGGTCTACAATGATCGTATTTTGCGCGGGCAAAGACAGGCTATCCTGATACGTCCAGACGAAAGTAAGACCGCTTACCTCCTGTGTGTTAATGGCTGTCAGCGTAGTCTTTCTATCCATAGCAATACTTTCTGGCAGCGTCACTTCCGGCGCTGCATACATCGTAAAGCTACTTTGCAGTACGGTATCTGTATCTACATAGTACGGACTACTCAACGTCAATCTGGCGATGAACTCCCCGGCGGTTTGCAAATGATAAGAAAAAGCCTGGGCAGTGGCTAAAGAATCGGGTAAGTCAATTCTTTGGTGAGTGTCACTGGCAAAGATTTCCCAACGATAAGTGTCTGCCATATGACGACTTACGGCGGAAAAAGCAATAGGCTTGCCTACACAGTCGCTTTTCATGGCCGATATTTCCGGATTCCTGTATTGTGGCGTGACGTGGATAGTAATAGGTTTGCTATATAAGGTAAGTTCCGGCGCTCTTGGGTTTGTCACTTCACAAGTGTAAACGCCTTCGTCAGACATCGTTATGGCAGAAAAGGTATAGCTGTTGACATACACTGTATCAATGGCTATACTATCTCTAAACCATATATACTGATTGTCTGTCACCGTTTCATCAATACCCAGATCAATGTCATAATAACTTCCTTCTTTTAGTAGAACCGTAGTATCTTTTCCAATGGCTGCCTGGGGGGAATAAGGGAAATATCTGTCAAAAAAAGATACATTAGGCGCTATATCTTCAAAGGTGAATTGGTTATTATCAATGCCGCCAGCAAATGTCTCTGTGCTTGCTGGAAAGATTGGTAAACCAGAAAGGTTATTGTTATTTAAACCCAAAGAGTCATAGGATGAGCCATTGCTGGCAAGTGTTGATATTACCTCCAAAGGCACATTCCCCGTAAGCTGATTATATTCTAATGCCAAGTTTCTTAGTTTCTGGAGTTTCCCTATTTCTTTAGGTATTTCGCCAGTCAGATTATTATATCCTAAAAATGCCTCAGTTAAGCTTGTCAAAGCACCTATATCTACTGGTATTGTTCCGTTTAAGTTATTATTTCCTAAATGTAGACCGTATACCCTTTTAGCTATTACACTCACTCCAGGCCAAGTATTTACTGGACCTGTCAGCCAATGATCGTTTCTTTTCCAGTGGTCACCATTGGTAGCGTGGTAGAGGGCTACGAGGGCAAGAGAATCCTCTGAAGAAACTGTTCGGTTTTTACTCTCTACTACAAGCTTATAGTTGTAACTATAAAGTGTAAGATAATTTTCCCCGGGATTTGTTGCTTTGCAGGTATAAATTCCACTATCGTCTAACGCAAGATTTGTTAGCGTAAAACTATTAACATAAGTAATATCTATAGCAGTATTGTTTTTAAACCATAGATACTTATTATCAGTAAGACCTTGATCAATGCCTAAATCAATTGTATAGCTCTCTCCTTCTTCAATATAAAGTATAGTATCTGTTCCGATCTTATTTTGTTCTTCATATTTACATTTAAAGGGTTTGTTAAGAAAATCTTCAAATGTTAAATCATTAAAGTGTATCCAACCTGATATCCGGTTGTCGTAAAGGAAAGAATCAGGTAACGAGTTGATATGGTTGTCTATCAAACTCAAACTATTAAGCCTACTCAAATGATTGATTTCTTTGGGCAAACCTCCATTCAGATTATTGCTATCTAATCTTATTCCAGAAACTCTTTTAATAGGGTTTCCCATGTTTACACCATACCAAGTATTTATAGGTCCAGTTAACCAGTTATCATTTCTTGTCCAATCGTCTCCATTGGTAGCATGATAAAGGGCTACCAACGCAAGGGAATCTTTTATTCTACTTTCGGACGATGCAATTGTATAGTAATATATCCGATTTGCAAACCTGCTTTGTCCGCAGTCATTGTTCGTTCCGATTGCACAAACGTATTGATTACTTTCTCGCAAGGATGTGATCGTGACAGTAGTATTTTCCGTTGTTATAATCTTCTCTGTAATCTGGCCATCTACAGGATTGTGTTCGCTTATCTCAATAGTGTAAGAATCAGCGTTTGCTACAGCATCCCATGATAAGTTGAAGCTTGTTGGTGTAGGGTTTGAAGCTCTTATTCCGTTTGGAGAATATAAAACGTCTTTTATGGTAATATCTATAGAAGTTGTAGTAAAACAATTTCCATATGTCTTATAAGTAACCGTATGGTTCCCCCTATTGCTGGCTAAAAGATTTATCTCTCCCGTTGCCCTATTGATCACTAAATTAGAACTACCAAAAAACTCTCCTCCAGATATGTTTATTGTCGGCAAAGGATTGATACCGTTTTGGCAAAATACATTAGAAGAATAGCTAAAACATGCATCTCTACGAGCCTCGACGGCAAACGATGCCTTGGCAGTGTTTTGATTGTTGCCGTTATCTAATACTGCATAGAATATAGCTCCCTCTGTTATAAATACATTCAGTGGATTACCTACTGATGTGCTTAAAGCAGCATCTTTATACCAGGTGACAGTGATGCCTGTGCCCCCGCCTACTGCACTGTCGAGATCAGTCAGATCAAAAATGGCTGTACCGCTGCCCGGGCAATCTTCATAAATTACAGAATGACGATCATACGCGGCAGGTTCATTTGGATTTGTTCCGCCACAATCGCTATCATAATAATCAATAAACCCATCTCCATCATTATCAATACCATCGCTGCAGTTGGTTTCTTTACTGCTACAGTTGCTGTTGGATGCACAGGCGGAGTCGTCGCAATCTATCTTCCCATCGCCGTTGTTGTCTACACCGTCAGCGCAATTTTGAGATTCAAGATTGCAATAACTAACACGGGCACATTCCGTATCGGCACAATCTACAAAACCATCGCCATCGTCGTCAATACCGTTGCTACAAAGCGAACCAATTTCTTGTGCATAAATCAAATGTACAGATAGCACGAAAATGAAACTTAGTATGATTCTTAGCATAAGCTTGCTTATTTTTATTTTTTGCAAGTTGCTAATAAGTCTTTGCCGGGGGCAACTAAGAATCAAGGGAAAAAGTACACATCTGCTATACTACCCATTAAAATCTCTTTCCAGCACGGCTTTCAGCGTTCCCGGCTGTCGCCCCAGGAGTTTCTCCGTATCAGGGCTTACGTGAGCGGCGTGACCTTCGCGGATCAGCCCGTACACTTGGTTCATATAGGGGGCTATAAAATCCGGGGCACCGGCTTCCTTCAGCGTTTGTACATACGCTTCCGGAGAGGGCGCCGGGTAATGAACAGACTCATACCTGATCTCTGTCAGGAGTTGGGCGGCTTGTTCATATCCCAGGTTTTCCGGTCCGGTGAGGATGTATGCTTTGCCGGTATGCCCTTCTTCCAGCAACGCTTTAGCCGCTACTTCGCCCACCTCGTAAATGTCTACAAAAGCGGCTTTTCCCTGTCCTGCGGGCACATAAACGATCTTGCGTTCAGTGATATTTTCCCACTCATAATTTTTGAAATTTTGGGCAAAAAAAGACGGGCGCAGTATGGTCAGGTCAAACCCTTTCTCTTTCAGCATCTTTTCCATGTTGGTATGAAAATCAGCCATCTTCTCAGCCCCGAAAGCCGACAGATATACTACACGTTTGATTTTCTGTTGCTGCAAGTGTTCGACAAAGGGGGTGAGCAGTTTGTCCAGGTTCGGGTCCAGTGGAGGACCCAGCAGGAATACGCGATCTACGCCAGCCGTTGCTTGTGCATAGGTCTCAGGCTGGGCAAAGTCAAAAGTTACCGCCTCTGTGCCGGTGCCTAACTTTTCTTGGGCGCTGGCGACTGTTCTGGACGCTGCCACAAAGTCAGCATGGCAACTTTTGAGGGCTTTCACTACGGCAGAGCCGACCGTATCGGTTGCGCCGGTTACTAATATTTTTTTCATGGTCATTATGTTTGTTGTTTGTGTGGCAAATCTCACCACATAGTATTACTTTTGCAAGTAGGTACAAGTTAGTAATATAGTGCTAAAAAGTATACTATTGCTGATTATCAGTATTTTATAGCAGTAAAAATTTTCTAGATATGCAAGAAAAAGAATATATAGCTTGTCCTGTCACGGCTACGCTCAAGGTGATAGGAGGCAAATGGAAACCGGTGATCCTGTGGGAAATGGAACAGGGGGTACTGCGCTTTGGTCAAATGAAGCGAACCATTCCGGGCATTACCCAGAAGATGCTCACCCAGCAGCTACGCGAACTGGAACAGGACGGTATCATCTGGCGGAAAGTGTACGCAGAAGTGCCGCCCCGCGTAGAATATGGTATCTCCGAATACGGAAAAAGCCTGCGCACACTCCTCAACGAAATGGCGCACTGGGGTAGGGAACATCAGGAAAGACAGCAAGCTGTCGGGTAGGTTGATGCGTGGATGTTCTTTGGCGGGGTAGATGATTATTGCTTCTCAACCACCGCTGCGGTGGTTGAGTTTATCTTCTCTTTGCTTTCAGGTTTAAGCTACTTTCAAATTGTACTTTTGCAGAAGTTCTTCTTCCAAAAGATGTTTGAGGGAAAGGTCAGCCTGAGGCACCTCTTCCCATAAGATACCGTTACCCATATCTTCGTAGTTATGCAGTTGAGTTTGGCTGGCTGCTGACAACCCCGGTAACTGGCTGATGTTGCGCTCTATAACGGTGCCGTTGCTCAATATAAACAGCAGCTTGTCATGGTCGGATTGGATCAACAATTCGTTGATCTGTAACTGACCCGCCGCAATAATTCGTTCTATGGGTGACATTTTGGAAGTGTAGACATCTACTTCGGCTTCATCTTCAAACTGCTTGAAAATTGCTTCTATAGAAGCAAAATCTGTTTTATCCGTGATGACAGTAGGCATTCCATCGTTGTTTTAAATGTGAAAGAAGTAAGAGACAAATCCGTTCTTCTCTAATGCTTTCGGCATGACTGTAAAGTTACCGATTTGTTGCGAAAACTACTACAAATAATTACTCCGTCTCCGCCGACTTAACGCTTGCTTTGATCTCCGGCAGGCTGTCTATCGTCCCGCTGTAAATGGCGTTGAAGATCAGCTTGTACGTGCCCCTGGGCTGACCGCGGAACTGCGGACGGAAGCCAAACAACACTACGTCGCCCTCACCTTGTTTGACGTGCACGACAGCGCCTTTGCCACCGATATGCTTTTTCTCGCCTAACGCCCAGCCGCTCATCAGCAGACTGTCTTTGGCGTAGCTGGCAATGATCTCTGCCGATGGCTCCGGCGCGTGTTTGATGTCCTCTTTGCCACCCTCATTTTCAAAAGATTGCTTGACGATCTTAAAAGCCCGGCTCTGTGAGAATGAAGCCGCTACCGTATCCTGCATCCCATACGCCAGCGGATGCTCCGTCTTGACAACCGTGCGGATCAGGGAGCCGGGAATGAAGAAGTCTTTGCTGGCCAAGCCTGACACTACATTTTTGACGGGCAAGCCAAACTGCTCGATGGCAAAGTCGCTGGCTTCGTCGAAGGTGATCAAAGTGCCGCCTTGCTCTACATAATTTTGTAAGGCCAGGGTGCCTTCCAGTCCCAACCCGCCGGTATACGCCTCGGGCATCTGGCTGACTGTATAGCCGTGCAGGATAGACTGCGGACGCTGGTCGGGGATGATGATGGCGTCGTATTGCGACAAGTCCTTCTGCATGTCGGCATCGTGCAGGGTGTCGTAGACAAATTCGTATTGGTCGAGCAGCCAGCGCGTCCAGCCTTCGTCCATATTGGCCATCCAGGATTTGTACAGACCAATGCGTGGCTGTTGCAAGACATACATCGTGGCGGATGGCTTTTGTGGAAGACCTGTAAAACTTAGTCCCAGAGAATCGGCTAAACTTTGTACCGCTTTTTCTGTGCCATTGCCTTTTTCAATGATGATCGTTCCTGCTTTAAAATCGTTTTGTGCTTCACTCAGCCAGTAAACCTGAGCGCCCTGCGCCAGCAAGCGGTTGACGGCCAGGGCACTGGCATTGTCCTGGTGTGAGAGCGCATAGCCAAACACGGCATTGCCCGACAGCTTGCCGGCAGGCGTTTTGACCCTGCCTTTGATGGCTTCCGCTTTGGCAGTAAACTTTTCCTGAACCTTGTCTACTTGTACGCCCATTTGCAGGGGCAGCGTCCAGCCCGCCAGATCGTAAGGCGGTTTAGGCGGCCCACCCGGATACAGTCTATCGTCAGGATAGCTCTGTTTTTCCATCAAATCTTTCAGATAAGGACGGAAAGCCTGTGCCCCGTAAAAGATAAATGAGCCTTCCTTATACGTTTTGCCGCCTGCCTGGAAGGCGCGCGTGGCCTGCTGTACTTCCAGTCCGCCTTGCAGCAGGATGTTGACCAGGTTGTAGGCTTCGCTCTGGTCGGTCTGGTTGGCAGGCACGATGTAGGCAAACGCTTCGTCTTTGCTTTCTATCGCGTCGCGCCCCATGCGGTAGATGTCGTAGAGCCACTTGTCTTTGCGGTCGGCGCCGATGCTTAGCGTGGCCATCCCGGCGGTCAGCATGTATTCCACCGCGCCGCGGAAGTGCGACTCACCGCCTTTCCAGGGGTCAGGATAGTTGATGGCCGTGCCGTCGGTAGGAATGCCGTTGCCGACTGTCTTAGGCAGAGAATCAGGGTCATAAAAGCGGGGCGTAGGGGTTGTATGCGCCGTTTCGGTCAGGATGCCGATCTGGTTGTGGTAATAAGGTGCCGTGCGCAACCCGCCGTTCCACCACATGGTAAAGGTAACGTCGGATACGACGCCGGGCATATTTTTCATGGCAAAGCGGCTGGCCATCTCATTGCCCACCAGGTTGACGCCATTGACCACGCCGGGATGAATGTTGGGGTTGACGGGCTTGCTAAAGGGAGGAATAAAAATGCGCGTCCAACTGGGCGAGCTTTGATGTTCGTTGTGTATGATCTGCGGATACCACTCTTTGAATAAAATGTTGGTCACGGCACGGGTTTCCGGCTGGGTATTCATAAACCAGTCGCGGTTGTCGTCGTGTCCTACGTAGTAGTGGTAGAGTACCGGCGGATAGCTTGTTTCGTACGGTGTGCCCAGGTTTTTCTTGTACCAGTCGGCGACGATGTCCAGCCCGTCGGGGTTGATGTTGGGCATGAGCAGGAAGATCACGTTGTCGCGTATCTTCTGCATCTCGGGCGTCTCTTCGGTAGCTACCATGTAGGCCAGTTCGGGCGGAAACTGGGTCGCTGCTTTCTCGGTAGAGTGAATACCGCCGTCTATCCAGACGATGGCTTTGCCCTGTTGCGACAGCTTTTTAGCTTCTTCGTCGGAGATGCGGGCACGCGCCAGCTTCGTGCTGATGTCTTTCCAGCGGTCTAACTGCTTTATGTTTTCTTCGCTGGAGATGAAAAGTACGTACATCGGCTTTCCCAGCACGGTAGTGCCGATCTGCTGCATCTGCACCCTGTTACTTTTTTCGTCTAACAGTTTGAGATAGTCGGTGATCTGGGTATAATCCGCTATCTTATAGTCAGCGCCCATCTGAAAGCCAATCACTTCTTCGGGAGTAGGGACTTGGGCGAAGGTAAAGGCGTAAACCAGGAAGCAGGTGAAAGTCAGGATGGTTTTTTGTAGAAATCTGGACATAAGATATAGGGAGTGTAGTGTTGAAAAAGTCCGCCGTGCGGTACGAAGGTGTTAGCGTGTTTAAGTGTTCAGTGGGGGGCGTAGTAATCAGGTTTTTTGCTCTTTACTTTCCTAGACCAATAAGCAATATACAAGGTTCCTATAATGGTTGGACTTAGCCAGGCAATTAAGTTTTTAAAATCCAGTCCAGCCACCATGAAAGCCGTAACTGAGGCAATCAAAGCACCAACCATTCTTCCGATATGACTTCTCAGCCAGGCGTTCTTGCTTTCCTTGAAAGTGCTGAAAGTCTTAAAATCACTGATCGTCATAAAAAGCCCGACACCGCCAAAAAATAGAAACAATACATTATTAGGAATTTCTTTGACGATGGCAAAAACGCCGTACAGTATCATGAAGATGGAGCCGGCCAGCATCGTACCGGATATCATTTTATCCGTAACATTCGCCTGCTGTTTTGTTTTAAGTTTAAAAGTCAAGGCGCGGTTTCCTGACAATACCAGGTAGATGGTGAAAATACCAATCAGAAAAAGAAAGAGGTTCTCATGGTTAGGCATTCGGGCAACAAACAAGGAGATCAAAGCACTGCCTATCATGGAGACAGAAAATATCTTCCCGGATTTTGTATGCAATACGCCTCCCTTCCTGACAGCGATGCTCACAGCGCCCGTCAACAGCCCGACGCCGCCCAGGAAAGCATGTACGTAGATTAAATTTCTGATCAATAGCTCCATGGGTTATATACTCGTTAGCACAGTCATAGAAAAACACACCCGCCTAAATGTAAATTACAAAACTTGAAAATCAAAACGATACGGCTATCGCAACTTCAAACAGTAGGCAAAGTAAACAGGTTGTCTGTTAGTGCAGACGTTAGTTTTTGGAGTATTCGGCATAGGGCACTTATATTAAAATGAATGAAAAATTTTTGCTT